>JALUVI010000157.1 GCA_027020785.1 Planctomycetota bacterium
CGGGGGCAGGTCATGGGGTGCGGCTACGGCGTTCGGGCGCGTTCAGGACCATCGAGGTCGCCAGGGCCGTACCGGCGAAGAGCGCCAGGGCCAGGGCGAGGCGCTGCGGCGGGTCGAGGTGGGCGTCGAGACCGAGACAGGCGCAGCGTGGCAGGGCCGGGCCGAAGACGGAATGGGCAACCAGGGCTGCAGTGAAGCAAAGGATGGCGCCCCAAGCGAAGACCGAGTGCGGGCGGAGCCAGGCCCAGGCTCCGAGGGCGACCTCTGCGAGGCCGACGGCGAGGGCTCGACGTCCCCACGGGGTGGCCATGAGCCGCTCGGCGCCGGCGAGTTTCAGGCTGCCCAGTCCAACGAGGAAGGCGGCGAGGAAAGAGACGAAGAGATCCCGCACGCGTCCAACCTAGCAGAGAGAGAGCAAGTGGCGTGCCAGGTTTCCCGTAAGGTCCTTCCGCAGGGAAGGTTACGGAGGCTGGGGCCGGTCTGGGGCGCATGGGATCGCAGCCCGAAGGGGGAGTTCCCCCATTCGGCGAAACCGACTTCCTCGGCCGGGGTTCCATGGGCATGCGATTCCCAACCCTCCTTTCCCTCGCTGGGGGCGCAATCCTGATGGCGCTCGTGGCGGCCCCCTCCCTAGCGGCACAGTCCGCGGCGTTGCCGCGGACCATCCAGCTGGTCCACTGCGACCAACAGGAGTACTCGTCGGCGAACTGGGGATATCTGGTGGACTTCGTGTCCGAGGCCACGGCGCGAAACGTGAAGGTCAGTGTCGAGTTCGGAACTCGTTGGGCGGAGGCCGTCATCGCCGATCCCTTGAAACAGATCGTCGTAGCCTCGTGGTTGTCGGACGGGCATGCGGTCGGCGTTCACCATCACGACGTCAGCCATCCCTATTGGGATGGCTACACGGACCGGATAAGTGCTTGGTCAGGAAATCCCAGCTTCCGCGGGACCATGACCGACTTCAAGGACCTGATGGACCGAATGGCAGCTCGCGTCGGCAACCCCGATGGCGCCGTCCACTTCGGAGGTCTCGACGGCTCCATCACCTACGAGCAACCCTATGACATGCCTTGGGGGACCGATGGTTGCCTGGCCGTGGGCTGTGCGGTCAGCCGGCCCACCTTTCGGGTCGTCAACAAGTACGGCGTCTGGTTCCTGGGGCACACCTATCTCGGGGCCTTCGATTCCGCCAAGCTCGTTTCCCTGAAAGGCATCTACCTCAGCGCTTCCGACCCTGACGTGTTCGGTTTCACCTTCCACGTCCAGGACTATGCCGACGACTCCTCCCAGTACCTGGATTGGCTCGACTTCCTTAGCCGCGCCGATCCGACGGGAGCCTCGAGCTACACCGTGCCCGAGATCCTGGAGCTCGAGGGGCTCCCTTTCGAAGGCAGCACGAGTAGTTTGAGCGTGACGGCGGGCGGTGTGGTGGACTTCCAGATTCGGACCGATGCGTCCCTGGCCGGGCATGCCTATCAGATCCTGATGAGCGGGTCCGGATCGGCACCGGGTGAGCTCCTGGGTGGCCCTGCCTATGATGACATGGTGCGGGTCGGGCTCAACTTCGATGCCCTGACGATCTGGGGACAGTCGTGGGTGAGCGCGCCCTATCTGACGGGATTCACGGGCACTTTGAATGCTTCTGGTGGGGCCACGGCGACCTTCGATACGGGGGGACCGCTTCCCGTGACCGTTGCCTCGAGCCAGATCCTGTTCGTAGCTCTCGTGCGCGATCCCGTGACCTATGAGATCACCTTCTCTTCCATGGCCTGGCCGGTGGACCTGGTGCCCTGACCGGTTTCCGGTTCCCTGGCTCCGAGCGGCCCGCGGGCTCGACGCCGCGGGCCGCTCCCTTCCTTCCGTTCGGAACGTGGCCGTCCCCGGCGCCTATGCGCCGACGATGCGCTTCGGATCCTCGCCGAGCTGGAAGCGGATCTCCTTCTTCCAGACCACGAGTCGAGGATCGAGATCGACGATGCAGGGTTCCTCACCGGGCCAGAACACGGCAGACACGGCGGGCGTCCCCGTCAGGTGCGAGAACCCATCCATCTCGGTGAGGAGAGCGAGGAACTCCAAGCACTCTTCCCAGGTCGTGATCTCCGGGGGGAAGTCCGAATACGGGTAGAAGCCGGGCGCCACCCGCGTGACGAACCCCTTCGGGAGCTTCACGTGGTGTCGGGCCTCGACCCAGGCTGCGTGGTCGCGGTCCACCGCCGCCTGGAGCTCGTCGAGCTCCAGGCCGAAGAAGTCGAGCAGGCCGCGCGGGATGCGCCCCGGCCTCCCGGTCCATGCGTCGAGCCCATCCCGGACCTTGTGCAGCTTGCGGTAGCCGATGTGCGCAGCGAGCGCAGGGACGTCCACCCGGCTTGGGTCACCGATCCGTTCGCGCAACAGCGCGTGGGCGTGCGCGAACTGGACGTAGTCCGTGGGCTCGGGTGGGGGAGGCGGATCGGACAAGGGTGGCAGGCGTAGCATCGTGGTCGTAGCGCGGCTTCGCCGACCCTTCGTTGCCTGCGCACGGCGGAGCTTCTGCCCTTGCGACGACCGACCCCCATGGGTCGCCCCTCGTTCCGCTTTAGCCCGTTGGTGCGCGCCGGCAAGCTGGATCCTCAAATCCGCGCGTCTTCGTGGTAGGCCGGTATCCTACCACATTCCTTCCCAATCGTCAAGCGGGA
Source organism: Planctomycetota bacterium (assembly GCA_027020785.1). GTDB lineage: Bacteria > Planctomycetota > UBA1135 > UBA1135 > UBA1135 > JALUVI01. The sequence goes on from JALUVI010000157.1 coordinate 2,676, forward strand.
ACCATGATGGCCTCGCCGGCGTCCACGAAGACCAGGGTCGCCGTGACCGCATCCTCGGGGACGCTCCAGATCCGGGCCGCCGCCTTGCGGTAGAGCTCCATCTGGGGCGCATGGTGACGCCGTGCGCGCTCGCGCGCCGCTTCGTCGGGGAGCGGACCGGTCTTGAAGTCGAGGACCCGCACGCTTCGCGCGGTCCCGTCCTCGTCGAGCTCGACCACCACCCGGTCGAAGGCGCCCTCGACGAGGGCGCCCTCACCGTCGAGGTCGAGGATGGTGCGGAAGCGGCGTTCGCGCTCCAGTTCGAGGCGGTCGGGCGATACGCCTTCCGGTCGCGACAGGGCGCGGCGCACGGGCTCGCACTCCAGAGCGGCGTGAAGGGCGGCGAGGGCCTCCTCGGCCTCGTCCTCCGCCGCCGGCGGCGAGGCCGCCTCGAGGGCGGCGCGGAGCTCGGCCTCGTCGGGCACGCCGTCCTCCAGCCACTCGACCCGTTCCAGCAGGGCGTGGACCAGGGTGCCGCGTCGGCGGGCCCGCGCCCCGGACGCCCCGATGCCCGCCTCGAGGAAGGCCAGCCCCCCGCCCTCGGCGATGGCCGAGGACGGCTTCACGCGTCGCGGCACCTTGGCGGTCCGGGCCGGGCGCATGCGGAGCTCGGGCGCCTCCTCGGTGGGGGGCGGGCCGTCCGGCTCCTCCTCCTTCGCTGCCGTGCCGGCGCACCGCAGTGCCTGCTCCAGGTCCGCCGACCCCTCCAGGAGTCGGGGCGGCTCCGCCGCGGGCGGCTCCTCCCCCTCCGCTCCCTCGGAGCCCTCGGGGCGGGCGGCCGGTTCCGCGGGGAGGTCGTCGGCGAAGAGGACCGGGCGGGAGAAGCTGGAGGGCTTCTCGGGCTTCGGATTCACGACGACCTCGAGCCAGTGCTTCGCCCGGGTCACGGCGACGTACACCACGCAGAGCTCCTCGAGCGTCCGGCTCGCACGGTCGGCGTGGTAGGTCTCGTGGAAGGTGGCGAGCCCCTCCCGCTCCCAGCGTTCCTGCGCGGCGGGGTCCAGGATCCCGGCCGCGTCCATCGAGGATTCCTCGCTGCCCGGGGCCACCGTGACCGTCTCGTAGTCCTCGAACGCCGAGCCGCGCAGCCCCACGTAGCCGCGGCCGCGGTTGCCGCCCTGCGTGCTCTGGGCCGCGAAGAAGACCACCGCGTCGAACTCGAGACCCTTGGCCTGGTGGACCGTCATCACCCGGACCGAGGCCGCGCGCGGGTCCTCGACCCGGCGGCGCTCGACGAAGGCGACGAACTCGGACGGGCGCAACCGGCCGCGGCGGTCCCACTCGTGGCCGAGCTCGACCAGCTGGACGAACCGCGCCCGGTTCCAGGCGTCCCAACGCACGCCCGGCTCGCCGGGGTCGTCGGCCGCGCCCTCGGCGGGGAAGGCTTCGGTCCGCAGGAGTGTGGTGAGGAATCCGCCGTAGCCCTCGTCGGCCAGCCTGCGGAGGACCTCGGTTGCGAACCGTTCGGCCCCTTCACCCTCGGGGCGCGCGCCGGGGAACCCGGGGAGGACCCGAGCGAGCGGCGAGGCCGCGACGTGGATCCAGGACACCCCGTCGCCGGGGTGGTCCGCCAGCCACAGCAGGGCCAGCGCGGCGTTGACCGCGTCGGCGTCCACCAGCGGGTTGCCGCCCTCGCCGCTGGCCTGGATGCCGCGGTTGCGGAGCTCGAGCAGGACGTGGGGGATGCTCTTGTTGTCGCGGACCAGGACCGCCACCGTGCCGCCGCCCCCGACCCGGTCGCGGGTGCGGACGACGTCCTCCACGGCGTCGGCGACGGCGCGGTAGTCCCGGTGGTCCTCGGCGCGGCGGATGCGGACCCCGCCCTGCAGGTCGGGTTTCGCCGCTTCGTGCCCGTCCGCCATGAGCCGGGCCATCTCGCGGAGCGCTCTTCGGTCGCCCTCCTTCCAGGCGTCGTCCTCGGCCAGGGCCGCGCAGCGCCGACCGAGCCGGTCCACGTAGGCGAGCAGCTGCGGCGCCGAGCGCCAGCTCCTGGTCATGGGCTCGCGTTCGGGTTCCTTGCCGGTGAGTTCGCGCAACCGCTCCGGCAGACCGCCCAGGAGGCGCGGCTCGCCGCCGCGCCAACCGTAGATGGACTGCTTGGGGTCGCCGACCGCGAAGAAGGCCCCGCCCGAGGAGACGACCCGGGTCGCCAGGGGTTCCACCGCGCGCCACTGGAGCAGCGAGGTGTCCTGGAACTCGTCGAGCAGGAGGTGGCGGACCTCGCCGTCCAGCCGCAGCGCGTCGTAGGGCTCGCCCTCGGCGCCGGCGAGCAGCCGCGGCAGGTCCTCGAAGGCGATCCGGCCCTCGCGTCGGCGGAGCGCGTCCAGCGCCGGGGCGGCCTCGGCGAGCAAGCGCTCCGAGGCGACGTTGGCGCGGTGGATGCGCGAGCGAAACTCCTTACGGGGGATGTCGAGGGCTTGCCTCAGGATGGGAAACCAGGACGTTGGGATCGGCTTGCTGTAATACTGAGGAACCTCGGCTGCTAATTGAGTAATGAGAGACGAGGTCAGAACCTTCTTCCAATTCTGTTCTCGTACATGGTTGGCCAACGATTCGAGGCCGTTCTTCCAGTTCCCATTGGGACGCTGCCCCGTCTTGGGCATCTCGTCGGATGCGATGAGCCCTTCGATTGCCTCAGCGATGGCATGGGGGTCGAGTTCGAGCCCTTCGTCCTCGGGGTCGGGCCGCATCCGCTCCCAGGCCGGAGGCTCGCTCTGGTGCCACAGGTGGAGACCGCGGGCGAACAGCTCGTCCTGCGCCGCCAGCACCCCGGTCTCGACCCGACCGAAGCGGAGGTCGCGCAGCACCTCCAGCAGGTCATCGGGGTCCTCACGCACCAGGTCGCGGGAGACGCGGGCCAGCTGACGCTCCACGTCGCCTTCCTCGCACGGCATCCAGCCCGGGGGCAGGCCGAGCTCCAATCCGCGCAGCCGCGCCAGGTGGACGAACCACGAGTCGAGCGTCCGCACCTGGAAGGTGTGGAGCTCGCGCAACAGACGGTCGGCCAACGCTGCGCAGTCCTCGCGGGTCGGCGCGGGGTCGGGCCTCGTCTCGAGGTTCGCGAGCATCCTGCCCAGTGCTTCCTCGCTCTCCGCAGCCTCGAGCAGCAGCCCCAGGACGCGCCCGAGGATCTCGCCCGCTGCCTTGCGGGTGAAGGTCGTGGCCAGGATCTCGCGCGGTTCCACCCCGGCGAGGAGCAGCGACAGGTAGGCGTGGGCCAGTCGGAAGGTCTTGCCCGAACCGGCGTTGGCGACGAGGACGCGTTGGTGGAACTCGGTCATGCTTCGTTCTCCTCGGCCCCCTCGGCGGAACCTCCGCCTTCCGCGACGGCCAGCAGCCCGCGCCCGAGGAAGGCCGCGGTGCGCGGCGTCTCCTGGTATTCCGGTTTGCCGAGTTCGCCGAACCGCCGGCAGCGGATGCCGTGGACGATACGGGCCACGTCCTCGTCCCCCTCCTCCCAGGGAATGGGCACGGGCTTGTTCTTCTCCACGAAGACCTCTTCCAGGGTTTGGATGCCCATCGAGTCCAGATCGTCGGAGAGGTGGAACCAGGCGAACCTCACCTGCCCGTCGCCGACCGCTTCGTGGGCGCGAGCCAGATGACGATAGACGACGGGCTGGAAGTCCACCCAGGACTTCCCCTTGGCATGGACCTCCGCCTTCTTCATGGGCTTGCCGGTCTTGTAGTCGAGGACCAGCACCTCCTCGCCGCGGAGGTCGATGCGGTCGATGCGTCCGCCGAGTCGGGCCTCGACCTGGACGGTGCGGCCCTCGTCGTCGGTGAAGCCGCCGCGGAAGGGCACCCAACCCTGCCCCTTTCCGTTCGGGGCCGGCGGGCTCCACTCCACGGCCACCGTGCGCCAGCCCTGACGCCGGAGCTCGCAGTGTTCCTCGGCGAAGCGGTGGAGACGCACCCGGGCCTGCTCCACCTGGAGCCGCACGCTGGGCATCGGTGCCCGCCCGAAGTGCCGGGCTGCGAGGGCGTCCAGCTCCGCATCGAGGAGGGCCACGACCCGGTCCGGGTCGGACAGCCCTTCCTCGGGTTCGGCCTCGTGGAAGCGCTGTAGCACGGCGTGGACCAGGTTGCCGAACGCCATGTGATCGAGTTCGCGCGGGTCCGGTCCGAGCTCCTCGGCCTGCGCCACCTTCGCCAGCCAGTACTCCACCGGCGAGCGACGATAGAGTTTCAGCGCGCTCGCCGAGTACACGTGCTCGTCGTCGGGTTCGGGCGCGTCGAGCGGCTCCGGCAGGAGGCGCACGTAGGGCTCGACCTGGCTGACCTCCCCGCCGGCTGCGGCGCGGTGGCGGTCCGAGGGCTCGGCGAAGAAACGTTGCGCACGCTTCCGGGCGGCGGTGGCCCGGTCGAGCGTCGGGCTCCGCGCCTGGAACACGAGCGGGCTCGGCAGCCACGGGTCGCCCTGGCGGCTGCGGCGGCCGCTCACGAGCAACAGGCGCTCGCGCGCGTGCAGCAGCACCGCCAGCGCGAAGGCGTCGCGTGCGAGTCGGCGCCGGTTGTCGTCGAGCCCGAGCCATTCCCGGAACCGCTGCGGCAGGAACGGGTGGCCGTGGACCACGGCCGGGACCCGACCCTGTTGGAACCCGGTCACGGCCAGGAACGGCGTGTCGTCGAGCGGCAGTTCCAGCCAGCCGAGCCGTTCGACACCCTTGCCGGGCGGCTCGGTGGTCTCGAGCTCCACGCCGCGGAGCGGATGGAGGACCAACTCCAGGAACTCGCCGGCCCGGACCCGCTCACCGGCGAGCTCGGCCGGCAACGCCGCGGCCTCGTCGAGCGCTTGGCGCAGCCGCCGGAGCGCGAGCCGCGTCTCGTTCGGGGAATCGTCGGCGAGGACGGGCGCCTCGCGCCAGGTCGCGAGCAGGAACGCGCGCACCGCCTCGGCCCAGGCGTCCAACGGCCGCCGGTCACGCTCGAGCAGGGGCCCGAGGAGTTCCTTCCACGCGGCGTACCACGCGTCCAGCGCATCGGCCCGTTCGCGGGCCTTCCCCGCGTGCCGGTCGTCGCCCGGTGGCCGCGCCCAGAAGCCGTCCACCGTGCCGGGCGCGTGCTCACGCAGGTAGGTGTCCCACGCGGCGAGCGGCGGCGGCCCGCACGGGGCGTGGGCCCAGGCCGGGTGGCGCAGGAGCTCGGCGAAGTCCTCGCTGCGCCGACCGTCCACGAACCGCGCCAGCGCTTCCAACAGGAGGAACGGCGGGGTCAGCCCGAGTCGGCGCCCGACCGGGGCGCGCAGCGAGCTGCCGGCGGCCTCGAGCATGGTCTCGAGGTAGGGGACGACCTCGTCCTCTTCGGCGGCGACCACGACCCGGTCCTCGTGCAGCCCGTCGTCGCCGGCGACGTGGGACAGGAAGCGCTTCACCTCCTCGGCCTGGTCGGCGGGGCGGTCGGCGGCGCGCCACACCGCGTCGGGGTCGTCGTCCTCGGCGGGGAAGGCCAGTTCGCGTTCGGCCCACACCTCGGGCCGCAACCCGCCGAGCTCGTCGAACCCCTCGGCCTCGCCCTCGGGGGCGGCGACCAGGGCGTGCACCTCGTGCCCCGCCGCCGCGGCCCGCTCCACGATGCGCCGCTGCAGTGCGTTGAGGTCGGCGACGCCGACCAGCACCAGCGGGCGCGGCTCGCCGGCCACCGGCGCGTCGGACGCGAGGAAGTCGAGCCGGGCCAGGTGCGGGTCGCAGACCTCGGCGGCTTCGAGGCGCTCGGCGTAGGCCTCCTGGACCGCGGCCAGCGCCCGCCATCGCGGAGCCTCGCGGCGGAACCGGTCGTCCGCGGCGCAGCGCTCGGCGACGTCGGCGAAGCGCAGCCCGGACGCGACCAGCTCGGCGTGGAGCGCGCGCACCTGCTCGGCGAACGGCAGCCAGTCCTCGAGCCGGTCGCCGTCCGGCGCGACGAAGAGGGCGGAGCGCCGCTCGGCCGGAAGGGTGCGCAGCGCCTCGACCCAGGCCAGCTGCCGCTCGAGGTCGCCGGCGCGCCGCCGCGGGAACGGCACCAGCGCGTCGGTGGCCTCGCCGATGCGGGTGACCCAGGGCGGTTCCCAGCCCGGGTGCTCGGCGATGACCCGCCGGGTCAGGAGGTACTCGAGCCGCCGCGCCGCGCGCCCGCCGGGCAGTGCGACCACGACCCGTCCCATGCCTTCGGCGCCGAAGCGCTCGACCAGCCAGTCCACGGCCCGCGGCAGCACCGGGCCGTCCCAGCCCACGAAGTGGCGGTGGACCGGCATCAGGGGGCGAGCTGGCGCAGGGCCGACGAGGCGAGGAGGGTGACGGGCTTGCGGTGCGAGCCGAGCGGCGCCGGCAGCAGACCCTCGCGGCTGCCCTGGCGGTTTTCGACCTCGTCCGGGGTGAGGTACTCGGTCAGGATCCAGCCGGCGAGTTCGTCGGCATAGAGCCGGACCAGTGCCCAGGCGTCGGCCTCGGTGCGCTCGTCGTGGGCGCACAGGAACTCGATGG
>JALUVI010000158.1 GCA_027020785.1 Planctomycetota bacterium
GGAGCGACCGCCTCGCGGAGCGAGCGCCGCGGCGGCATCGCGGCGAGGAGGGCGAGGGCGAGGAGCGCCGAGGCGGTGGGCGAGGGGCGGGCGAGGAGGAGGGTGGCGAGGAAGGGGGCGAAGAGCCACCCCACCCCGAGAACCGGCCTCGCAGGGAGGGTCGCCTCCCCCGCGGCCGGCGGCTCGGCGGCGCCGGGCGACCGCGGCCCGCCCCCGGGCTCGGCCGGGGAGGCGGCCCGGCGCCCGGCGCCCCCGGGAAGACCTCGCAGGGCCCGGAGGATTCGGCCTGCCCCCGCTCGGCGGGGAGCCCGCGACCGCCCCGACCCACTCTTCGTGGCCAGTTTCCGCCGGGAGGGGGCGGCGGTCCCCTCGGCCGACCCACTCAACGCATCCAGTCTCCGTTCGGGGGCGCGACCTCGCGGCCCGCCACGTCGTACGCATGGACCCGGGGGCGGTCCAGGACGACCCGCGACAGGCCCACCAGGCCGGGGTAGGCGCGCAGGACCACGGCCAGCCGCCGCGCCTTCTCCTCGGGCGGCACGCGGACCTCGCGCGGCGGCCGGATGCGCTCCTCGGTCGCGGCCGACCAGCCCCAGGCCAGGCTGCGGCCGTCGGCGAGCACGAAGTCGAGCGGCGGCGGCACCCCGTCGGGGTCGGCGGGGACGCCGGCCTGGCGGCGCATCCCGACCACCGGCAGCCCGACCTCGTCGCGCACCCACTTCGCTTCGAGCCGCGCCGCCAGGGCCTCCTGCAGCAGCGGCGAGGCGACGCGGCGCCCGGGCTCGAGCACCATCTCGGCGCTCCACGTCACGGTCAGCAGGGCGTCGAGCAACGCACCCTCCAGCCCCGGCGGCAAGACCGTGCCGTCGCTGGCGATCACGGCCACCGGCGCCCCGCGCCGCACCACGGCCAGGGCCGGGACGCGCGGCCGCCACACCACCCGGATGCCGTCGGGCAGCGCCGGCTCGACGCGCAGGGCCTCGGGGTCGAGCCAGGCCTGGCGCAACGCGCAGTCGCGCACCAGGGCCAGGGCCTCCGGCGACCCGATGGGCGCCGCCGGCAGGGCCCGGGCGTCGGCCTCCCAGCCGGCGAGCCAGGCCTCGGGCAGGGCCTGGGGCACGCGGTCGTGCCGCACCGCGCCGAGCGCGCGCACCTCGCCCACGCCGGGCGCCGGGGCGCAGGCCGCGGCCGCCGCGGCGCACAGGACGGGGAGGAGGGGACGCGCGCGCACCTCCCCCTTCTACCGCGCCGCAGCGCCTCGGGTCCAACGACACGCGCCCCGACGCCGGCGCCCGGTCCCCTCGCGGGTATCCTGCGACGATGCCGACCACGACCGGTCCCCGCCGATTCAAGGGTTTCACGCTCGCCCCCTTCCAGCAGCGCGCCGCCGAAGCCCTCGACCGCGACGAGAACGTCCTCGTCGCCGCCCCCACCGGCGCCGGCAAGACGCTGGTCGCCGAGTACGCCATCGCCCAGGCGCTGGAGCGCGGCCAGCGCGCCATCTACACGGCGCCGATCAAGGCCTTGAGCAACCAGAAGTTCCGCGACTTCCGGGCCGACCCGGCGATCGCCGACGCCGGCCTGATGACCGGCGACGTGACCCTCTTCCCCGAGGCGCGGGTGGTGGTGATGACCACCGAGATCCTGCGCAACACCATGATCGAGGACCCGGGCAAGCTGCACGACGTCGGCTGCGTGGTCTTCGACGAGGTCCACTTCCTCGACGACCGCGAGCGCGGCTCGGTCTGGGAGGAATCCCTGCTGTTCCTGCCCGAGGACGTCACCGTCGTCGCCTTGAGCGCGACCATCGACAACCTCGGCCAGTTCGCCGCCTGGCTCGAGCGCGCCCGCAACCGCCCCATCCGCGTGGTCGAGGAGACGCGGCGCCCGGTGCCGCTCAAACACCTCCTCTACCATCCCAAGGCCGGCGTCTTCCCGCCGTCGCGGCTCAAGGGGCTGCGCAAGCGCTTCCAGGAACACGTCAAGGACCGCGAGTGGAAGCGCCGCGACGACCGCCCACTGGTCAAGGGCATCGTCCAGCGCGGCGAGCTGCCGGCGCTCTACTTCTGCTTCTCGCGCCGACTGTGCGAGAGCAAGGCGCACAAGGCCTCACGGCTGCGCAAGCTCCTGACCGACGAGGAACGCAACCGCGTGCAGGCGGTCTGGGACGCCGGCCGCGCCGAGTTCCGCTTCGAGGACCGCCGCGGGCCGATGGCCGACGTCCGCAAGATGGTGATGCGCGGCGTCGGCGTCCACCACGCCGGAATGCTGCCGCTGCAGAAGGAGATGGTGGAACGGCTGTTCGCCGAGGGCCTGATCAAGCTCCTCTACACCACCGAGACCTTCGCCCTCGGCATCAACATGCCGGCGCGGACCGTGATCTTCGACAGCCTGACCAAGTTCGACGGCATCGACTTCGACTACATGCGGACCCGCGACTACCTGCAGATGGCGGGACGCGCGGGGCGCCAGGGCATGGACGACGAGGGACTGGTGTACTCGGTGCTGGAGTTCCAGGACGTCCTGGAGGCGCCCATCCACCGCATCCTCTCCGGCAAGGTCGAACCGGTCACCTCACGCTTCGACCTCGACTACAGCACGCTGGTCCACCTCCACGGCATCGCCGGCGACCAGGGCGCGGCCGAGTTGTGGGACCGCTCCTTCGCCGCGTTCCAGGCGCGCCAGCACTCGCGCAAGCGCGAGGAGCACAACCGCGGCGTGGTCGAGGTGCTGCTCGCCAAGCGCTACCGCTTCCTCCGCGAGATGGGCTACGTCCGCGGGGAACGCGAGATCCTGGCGCGGGGGCGCACCTGCCTGCACCTGCACGGCTACGAGATCCAGCTCACCGAACTCCTGTTCGAGGGCATCCTCGACGAGGCCGACCCGCCGGCGCTGGCCGGACTGGTCGCCGCGGTCCTGCACGAGGGCCGGCGCGGCGAAGAGTTCTGGCGCAACGCGCTGCGCCCGATGCGCGGGCTGTTGCGCCGCGCCGCCCAGACCATCGAGCGGGCCCGCGACGTCGAGGTGGACTGCGGCCTGGCGGCCAGCCTCAAGCCCCTCGACGAGGCGATGACCCCGGCGGTCTACGAGTACGCCCTGGGCCGCCCCTTCGACGAGCTCGACCGCTTCACCAACGCCGCCCCCGGCGACGTCATCCGGACCATGCGGATGACCGTGCAGTACCTGCGCCACCTGCGCAAGGTCGCCGCCGACGGCGGCATGCCGCTGGTGGACGCGCTCGACGAGGCCATCGCCTGCCTGTGGCGCGGCCCGGTGGACGTGCGCGCCGAACTCGGACTGCCCGACGAGGAGGGCGACGAAGCCGCGGAGCGGTCGAGCCGTCCCGCCCCGACCCCCATCGAGGACCCCACCCCACCGGCGCCGGCTTGACCGTCCCGGAGGACCCGCTGTCGGCAGGCCTGGAACGGTGGCGGCCGCGACACGACGGCGAGGCCTCGAGCGAAGCCGGGGCCTGGCTGGCCCGCCGCATCGTGCGGCGCTTCGCCGTCCTTCCGAGCATCGGCTTCAGCTGCCGCTTCCTCGGCTACGACCCGGATCGGCACGACCGGCCGGTGCGCGGGGACGGCCGGTTCGCCGCCGAGACCACCGAAGCGGCCGAGTCCATGCGCTTCGCCGGCGCCCTTCCCCATCGCGGCGTGCTCGTCCACCGTCTGTCGCCCGAGTCGGCGGAACACTCGGCCTTCGTCGGCGAGGACCGCGAAGCACGGTACCTGTCCATGGCCGATGGCCGCATCCTCGCGCCGGACCTCTGCACCTGGGAGAGCTGGGGCGAGACCGGCCTGCTCGACGCCCTTTCCTTCCTCGGCGGCCCCTGGACCGGACGGCGCCTGCACCCGACCGGGCTCGCCGTCGCCGAGCTCGGCTCCCGGCACCGACGGCGCGCCCGACGCTGGCGCCTGACCGTCCGGGCGGAGGACTCCCCCGAACGCGAAGAGGTGCACCTGTGGTACACCTTCGGTCCCCGGGTCGTCGCCTACGATGCGCCCGACGACTGGGATCCGGAGGAAGGGGAATGGAGGCACTGCGGCACCTTCACCGACGAGACCCGCAACCCCCTGCCGCCGGTGGTGGCCCGCGCCCTGATCGAGGTCGCGTGGAACGCCTAGCCCGGCCCGTCGCGACGCGCCCGCCTGCTAGGATGGCCGCCGAACCATGACCGCGCTCGCCCTCACCCTCGCCCTCCTGGCCGCGCCCGCCGCGGCGCAGGAACCCGAGCCCCCTGCGATCGACCCGGCGGCCCTGGAGGTCTGGGAGGCGACCGTCGAGCGCTACTCGGCCGCCGTCGCCCTCGCCTTCCACTCCAGCGGCAGCGCCGCGCTGGAAGGCCTGCCCGCCTTCCGCGTGGAGGAGTCGTTCCGCGGCGCCCGTCCGGCGTCGGGACGGTTGGACACCCACATCGTCGCGCGCTACATGGACCAGGAGGAGGAGAGCCACGACGTCTTCCTCGGCGACGGCAGGAAGGTCTATTTGCTCGACCTCGAAGACCGCACCGCCACCGAGCAGGGCGAGAGCTGGTCGCAGACCCACGCCCTGTCGTTCTACTTCTTCCTCGGCCCGGCGTGGACCGGCGACGCCTACACCGTCGAGGAGGCCCGCGCGCTGCCCGCCGACTCCGAACACCCCGGCTGGCGCGGGGTCTCGCTGCGGCTCCTCCCGGCGGACGGCCCGCCCGATGCGATGCCCTTCACCCTGTGGGTGGACGCGGAAGGCCGCGCCGTCGCCTTCGGCCTGCCCATGTTCGGGCCGGACGAGGAGCCGATGCGCTTCACCTTCTCCGAGGAGCTGTGGCGCGACGAGGCGGACCCCGCCGAGTTCGCCCAGCCGCTGCCGGCGGACGTCGAGGTCACCGCGCCGATGGCCGAGATCGAACCGATGGACGACGGAGACGACGTGGCGACGGAGGACGACGGCTTCGGCCCCTCCACCAAGGTCGGCGAGCCCGCGCCGGAGGTGACCCTGACGATGCTCGACGGCTCCGAGCTCGCGCCCGCCGACCTGCGCGGCAAGACCGTGCTGCTGAACTTCTGGTTCTACCACTGAGGCGCCTGCCGCCAGGAGCTCCCCGAGCTCCAACGCCTCTGGTCAGAGGTGCGCGAGGAACGGGACGACGTCCTCTTCGTCTGCGTGAACATCGGCGACTCGAAGGAGGTCATCACCGACTACTGGAAGGAGGGCGGCTTCACCATGCCGGTCGCCGTCCAGGAGGAGGACGAGGTCTCCAAGGCCTTCGGCGTGAAGGCCTACCCCACCAACGTCCTCGTCGGCCCCGACGGCAAGGTGCTGTGGCAGTCGGTCGGCTGGGACGAATCCGGCCTGGAGCACGCCCTGGGACGGACCCGGGCCGAGGACTGACCGCCCTTCCCCACGTCCGCCGCCCTGCGAACCACCCATGTCCTGGACCACCACGGACCATGCGGCCGACCTGCGGGTCGAGGTCTCGGCCGGGAGCCTTCCCGAACTCTTCGCCGAAGCCGTCAGCGCCTTCCACGGCGTGATCGGCGGCGGCCAGACGGTGGAGACGACCTCGGCGCGCGAGCTCGTCGCCACGGGCGAGGACCTCGACGAGGTCTGGGTGCGTTGGTGGCGTGCGCTCCTGCGCGCGTGGACCGTGGAGGGCCTCCTTCCCGTGCGCGCCGAGGACGTCACGGCCGACGCCGCGGGCGCCCGCGGCGTGGTCCGACTCGCGCCGGCCACGGCGCTCGACCCGGCCCTCTGCACCGACGTCAAGGCCGTGACCTGGCATCGGGGAGGCGCGCGGCAGGACGCCGACGGGTGGAGCGGCGAGATCGTCCTCGACGTGTAGCCGCCACCGGGCCGGCGAGGCCATGATGGTGGCCCCATGTCCTCCCCACACCCCGAACCCAAGGACACCCCGCTCGCCGTCTCGCGCGTGGACGAGTGCGTCTGGGAGCTCCCCCGCCAGGGAGCGATGCGCGTCCCCGGCAGGGTCTTCGCGAGCCCGGAGCTCCTCGAAGAGGTCCGTCACGACCCGTGCCTGGAGCAGGTCCGCAACGTCGCGTGCCTGCCCGGCATCGTGGGTTGGTCGCTGGCCATGCCCGACGTCCACTGGGGCTACGGCTTCCCCATCGGCGGGGTCGCCGCCTTCGACCCCGAGGAGGGCGGCGTGATCTCGCCCGGCGGCGTCGGCTTCGACATCAACTGCGGCGTGCGGCTCCTGCACGTGCGCGGCGTGGAGCCGGACCGCGTGCTCGAGCAGCGCACCGAGCTGGCCAAGCGACTGGCGGGCGCCGTTCCCGCGGGCGTGGGGCTCGGCGGCGCGCTGCGGCTCTCCCCCGCCGAGCTCGACGAGGTGAGCCGACGGGGCGCGCGGTGGGCCGTCGAGCGCGGCCTCGGCCGCGCCGAGGACCTGGAGCGGAGCGAAGAGGGCGGCTGCGCCGCGTGGGCCGACCCCGGCCCCGTCTCGGACGACGCGCGCACCCGCGGCGCGTCCCAGGTCGGCACCCTGGGCTCCGGCAACCACTTCCTCGAGTGCCAGGTCGTGGCCGAGGTCCTGGACGCCTCGGCGGCGGATGCGCTCGGCATCGCCGAAGGCGACCTCACCGTCCTGATCCACACCGGCAGCCGCGGCTTCGGCCACCAGGTCTGCGACGACTTCCTCGACCTCATGGTGCAGGCCAGCCGCGACTACGGCATCGAACTGCCCGACCGCCAGCTGTGCGCGGCGCCGTTCCACTCTCCGGAGGGTCAGGACTACTTCGCCGCGATGGGCGCCGCGATGAACTTCGCCTTCGCGAACCGCCAGGTGATCACCCACCGCGTGCGCGAGGTGCTCGCCGCCCTCTTCGGCGCCGACGCCGACGCCGAAGTGGTGTACGACGTGTGCCACAACATCGCCAAGCTCGAGGAGCACGAGGTCGGCGGCGAGCGGCGGCGGCTCGTGGTCCACCGCAAGGGCGCGACCCGCGCCTTCGGTCCGGGGCATCCGCTCCTTCCCGAGGCCTACCGCGACCTCGGCCAGCCGGTCCTCGTCCCCGGCGACATGGGACGCTACTCGTACCTCCTGCTCGGCGCCGCCGGCGCCGAGGCCCGGGCCTTCGGCTCGTGCTGCCACGGCGCCGGCCGCCGCCTCTCCCGCAACCGGGCCCGCAAGGCCGCCCGCGGCCGCGACGTGCGGGAGGAACTCGCCCACCGCGGCATCGCGCTCGAGGCCGCCGGCCGCCGCACCGTGGACGAGGAGATCCCCGAGGCCTACAAGGACGTGGCCGACGTCGTCGGCGTCGTCGAGCGCGCCGGTCTCGCCCGCATCGTCGCCCGGCTCGAACCCTTCGCCGTGGTCAAGGGCTGAACGGGACGCGGTTCCCGGAGGAGCGCGGAGCCGCGTCCGTCGCGCCGCCCGAGCGGTCGCGGCGGCGCGAGGCGGCCCCACGTCGGAAAGCCGATAGGATGGCCGCCGTGGGTCGCTTCCCGATCGCGCTGCTCGCCCTCGCCTCGTCGGCCGCCGCGGTTCCGGCCCAGGAGCCGCGCGAGGCCTTCGCCATCCAGCTGCGGGCCGAGGACCTGTACCGGGCCGGCGACGACGAGGCGTGCCTGGAGCTGCTGGACGACTGGTGGCGGCGGTATCCGCCGGGGAGCGAGGGCTGGGCCGCGTGCACGAGCGACGACCGCAGCTGGTTCCCCGGGCACCCCGCGTCGTACTCGGCGCTGCGCATGCTCACCGAGTGTGCGCGCTGGCGGGTCGAGGGCGCACGGCAGCGGGGACGGCGCCCGAAGCCGGCCACGGTGGTGTGGACCATCGTGCTCGTCGGGCAGGGGCACGGCCGGCGCCCGCGCAGCGAGGAGGAGCTGGCCGCCGGCGAGGGCGAACGGGTGCGCCTCACCCTCGACCCCAGGCTCGTCGCCGACGACCACCGGGTGGTCCACCAGTCCACCTGGCTGTTCCGCGAGTTCGTGTCGGCCATGACCGACGGCCGCCTCGTCGTCGAAGAGCGCTTCTACGACCTCCCCCACCTCGACCTGCCGCTCTCCGCAACACCCGGCCCGCCGCGCCACGCCGGGCTCGCCCCCGACGCCTGGGGGCTCCTGTGGGAGGCCGTGCCCGAGTCGGTGCGCCGCGACACCGACTGGTGGTGGGTGCTCTATCCGTCGTTCGTCCCCGGCGACGCCCCCGACTTCCGCAGCGCCGAGTTCGTCACCGGCGGCATGGCGACCGGGCCCGACGGCGCCTCGCCCTGCTTCCTGATCGACGACCTGTGGCTGCTGCGCAAGCCGCCGCACCTCGGCGAGGGCGACTACTCGGACGAGGAGCGCCGCGCCTACCTGCCGCAGTGGCTGGCGCACGAGTTCTTCCACCACCTGTTCCGGACCTGGCCCGGGTTCGGGCTGGAGGCACGAAGCCACCAGTGGTTCGACCGCTCGACCTGGCCCGAGGACTTCGAGGGGCGCTACGAGGTGGACTACTACCTGGAAGCGCTGCACCGCCGGCTCCAGCCCGCGGCCGACCCCCCGCTCCACGTCGGGCTGCGCTACGCCGCCCCGCCGCCGGAGGTCTGGGAGCGCGTCCGCGTCGCCGACGTCGTCGGGGCGTACGAACACCGTCCGGTCGAGAACGACTGGCACCGGGGGCGCATCGTCCGCGACGGACGGCGCGACGGGAAGGCCCTCCTGCGCTGGGAGAACGAGGCCGGGGTGTCATGGCAGCTGACGCCCGACCTGGAGCACGGCGTGCTCGTCACCGGGCCGGACGACCCCTACCGCGACACCGGCGACGGCCGCTTCCGCGTCGTCCTCGCGCGCGACGACGACGGCCGATGGCGGCCCGAGGTCGTCGGCTTCCGCTTCGGCGGCGGCCTCTACTTGCGCGTGGACTGAGCCCCGCTGCGGAGGAAGGCGGTGAACGCCTCCTCGAGCGCCGGGGCGTCGTCCCAGCCGAGCAGCCGCGCGACGGCGTCGGAGTCGCCGAGGTCCTCTCCGCGGTAGGCGCGGCGGAGCACCTCCAGGAAGCGGGCGCGGCCCTCTTCGCCGGCGTGGTTCCAGAGG
>JALUVI010000159.1 GCA_027020785.1 Planctomycetota bacterium
GGGGCCGAGGTTGACCGGAGAGAACGAACCGGCCTCGCCGTTGCCGGGGTAGAGGTAGAAACCGACGCTCTCCCCGTCGTGGAACCAAGGGACCCGGATCTCGCCCTTCTCGTCGGTCACCTGCCGCGGGAAGAGCTGGCGCATCCAGGGGATGTCCGAGATGGGCAAGGGCTGGACACCGAGGTTCGGGATGGGAAGCCCCGCCTCGTCGAGGAACCGGAAGGTGACGCCGCCCTCCGGCGGAGCGAGGTGGAGGTCCTGCTCGACCTCGGCGCCGGGAACGGTCGCCGCCGAAGGGACCTCGGCAAAGGCGTACTGGTCGTCGTGACGGGCCTCGAGGGCGTAGCGCCGGCCCGGAGTGAGATGGACCCGATAGTGACCTTCATCGTCGGTATAGACCTGGCCGAGGAGGACCCGATGCCACACGCCGTCCTCGGTCTTGATGCCCATGTTCCCCATCCCACCATCGAATCCGTCCCAATCGACCTCCGGCGGCTCCCCGTCGGTCGGGATGGTGATCAGGTTGAAGCGGGCCTCGGGCAGCGGCCGCCCGTCGACGTCGTAGATGGTCCCGAACAGGACCGCCCGGCGACCGATCTCGGCTTCGCCGGAGAAGACGTCGCCGGGGCCGACCTCGCCGCGTCCCCAATCGAAGTACCAGCCCTCCTTGCGTACGGTGAACACGAACTCGCCGACCATGGGCGGCGTCAGCCGATGGAGTCCAGGCTCGCCCTCCACTTCCTCGGCGGTCATCCAACCCAGGGCCTCTTCGGCGGCCTCTTCGTCGCTCCGCGGACTGAGGAGGTTCACGCCGTAGACCTCCTGCTTGTAGCGGGACATCAAGGAAGCATAGGTCTGGCGCGGCACCGGCTGGAGGGCCTCCTCCGGCCGGACCTCGGCCTTGCGGAGCCCCTCGGCCTGGAGGAAGGCGAAGCGCACTTCGGCGCCGGAAACCGGCTCGCCCTGGTTGGGTTCGCGAACGCGCACCTCGAGACGCGGGGCACGCGGGAGCACGAAGGTCCCCGGCTGCTCGCTCCTCGACTCGGCGACCGACACCTCGGCCGCCACCGGCCCGTCCGGCGACGCTACCTCGTACGCCCAGTGCGACCCGTCCGCCTCGAGCACCGGCAGCGGGATCTCGGTCGCGGCAGGCAGCCGGTCACCGCTTCCCGTCACCAGGGTGACCTCCTCCGCCGGGACCTCCTCCCCCGACCACCGGTCCAGGAACCGCGGGGTCAGGACCTCGTCGTGGCGCTCGGGCGCCGGCTCGCCCGCCAGGGGCTCGCCGGCGACCGGAGCAGGCGCCTCCCGGACCTCCTCGGCCCCACCGCCCTCACCGGGCCGCCCGCCGGCCAGGAACCACAGCAGGCCCAACCCGACGAGGACGAGGACCGCAAGGAACAGGAGACGCCGATCCATGCCTAGCACCCGGGGTCAGGAGGCGGCAACTGGCCGAACCCGGCATCGGCGGAGCCCAACGTGCCACCGAGGCCATCGGCGCCAGGCTGCCCCTCGGGGAAACCGCCTCCTCCCCCCAGCCCTCGGCCGCCGGCAAGCCCACCGATGGCCGTCACGCTGCCGCTCCCGGTCACGTCATCGAGCCTCCCCAAGCCCCGCACGGGGGGGGGAGCAAGAAGGGCCTTCTTCACGCCCCCCACGCTACACCTCCGCCTCGCCCCGTCAAGTCCACCACGGGAGCGAGGAGAGATAAGGGAACTCCTAGGCCCCTGCGCCAGGCGTCAGTCGTAGCGGTAGAAGCCCTCGCCGGTCTTGCGGCCCAGTTTGCCGGCGGCGCGCATGCGGCGCAGGTTCGGGGCGCAGCGGAACTTCGGGTCGCCGAACTGCTCGTGGAGGTAGTCGAGGATGTCCACCACCACGTCGATGCCGATGAGGTCGGCCAGGGCCAGCGGGCCCATCGGGTGGTTCATCCCGTACTTCATGATGGTGTCGATGTCCTCCGGCGTGGCGACGCCCTCGTAGAGGCAGAAGGCGGCCTCGTTGATGAGCGGCATCAACACGCGGTTGCTGACGAAGCCGGCGTAGTCCTGGGCCACGCCGACCACCTTGTCGAGCCCCTCGGCGATGGCCTTGGTCCGGGCCACGACCTCGTCGGAGGTCTTCTCGCCGCGGACGATCTCGACCAGCTTCATCAACGGCACCGGATTCATGAAGTGCATGCCGATGACCGACTCGGGGCGCCGGGTCACGGCGCCGAGCGCGGTGATGGAGATGGACGAGGTGTTGGACGCCAGGATGGCGTGCTCCGGCGCGTGCTCGTCGAGCGCGCGGAACACCTCCTCCTTGACCTGGGGGTTCTCGAACACGGCCTCGACCGCCAGATCCACCGCCGCTACCGCCTGGGCGAGGTCGGTCTCGGGCAGGACCCGGGCCAGCACCGCGGCGGCCTCGTCCTCGGTCATCTTCTCCTTCTTCACGAAGCGCTGCAGCGACTTCTGGATGCCCGCCCGGGCGCGCTCGAGCGCGGCCTCGGAGGCGTCCACCAGGTGGACCTCGTGGCCGAAGGTGGCGAAGGTCTGGGCGATGCCGCTACCCATGGTGCCGGCACCGATGACGGCGACGTCGAGTCGTTCGGTCATGTCGTCGAAGGGGTTCGTGGGCTCGGGGAAGGGTCTAGAGGAGCTCGACCGACAACGCCACCGCGTTGCCGCCGCCGAGGCAGAGGGTGGCGAGACCGCGCTTGCCGCCGCGCTGCTTCAGCGCGTGCAGCAGGGTCACCAGGATGCGGCAGCCGCTGGCGCCGATGGGGTGGCCGAGAGCGACCGCGCCGCCGTGCACGTTGACCTTCGCGGGGTCGAGGTCGAGGCTCTCGATCAAGGCCAGCGAGCCGACGGCGAAGGCCTCGTTGATCTCGACGAGGTCCATGTCGTGGCGCGACAGGCCGGTCCGGGCCTCCCAGTTCTCGACCGCCGACTTCGGCGCCATCATCACCCACTCCGGCGGCATGCCGCCGGCGGCGTAGCCGGTGACCCGCGCCATCGGAGTGACGTCGAGCCGCGCCGCGGCGTCGGCCGAGAGCACGGTGACGGTGGCGGCGCCGTCCGAGATCTGCGAGGCGTTGCCGGCGGTCACGCTGCCGCCCTCCTTGAACGCCGGGCGCAGCTTGCCGAGCGACTCCATCGTGGTGTCGGGGCGCACGCCCTCGTCGCGGTCCACCACCTTGGGCTCGCCCTTGCGCTGCGGCACCTCGACCGGGAGCACCTCGTCCGCGAAGGCGCCGGACTCCCACGCCGCGGCGGCGCGGCGGTGCGACTCCAGCGCGAAGGCGTCCTGCTCCTCGCGCGAGATGCCGTACTCGTCGGCGACCAGCTCGCCGGTCAGCCCCATGTGCAGGCCCGAGTAGACGTCGGTCAGGCCGTCCCACACCATCGCGTCCACCAGCTCGGCGTTGCCGAGCCGGGCGCCGGTGCGCGCCGAGGGCACCAGGTACGGCGCCTTCGACATGCTCTCCATGCCGCCGGCGACGAGGACGTCGGCGTCGCCGGCCTTGACCGCCTGGGCGGCGAGCATCACCGACTTCAGCCCCGAGCCGCAGACCTTGTTCACGGTGAACGGCGGCACCGCGTCGGGCAGGCCCGCGCCGCGCGCCGCCTGCCGCGCCGGGTTCTGGCCGACCCCGGCCTGCAGCACGTTGCCGAGGACGACCTCGTCCACGGCGTCCGGAGCGACGCCGGACCGACGCAGGGTCTCGGCGACGACGAGGGCGCCCAACTCGGGGGCGCGGAAGCTGGAGAGGCCGCCGAGGAAGCGCCCCATGGGGGTGCGCACGGGGCCGGCGAGGAGGACTTCGGTCATGGGTTCCTGGGGCGCCTCGGGACGGGGATGGAGGCGCGCGGGGCGGGGGATTCTACCCCTCCCCCGAAGCCGCTCCCAGGGAAGCGGAACGCCCCGGCGCCAGTCCTGCGCGCTCCAGGTCGCGACGCAGCGGCAGGGCGCGCTGCGCCGCGGCTCGCCGCGCCGGGTCGAGCTCGGCGACCAGGAGCATGCCGTCGTCGGTCCGCGCCACCTCGTCGCCGAAGGGGTCGCACAACGCCGCGCTGCCGGGGAACTCGAGCGGACGTCCCGGCTCGAGTTCGGCGCGCCCGGCCCGGTTGCAGCCGAGGACGAAGACCTGGTCCTCGCAGGCCCGCGCCCGCAAGAGGAGCTCCCAGGCCGCGGCCCGCGGCGTCGGCCACTGCGCCGGCACGCAGAGGAGGTCGCAGTCCTGGAGGAAGGCCTCGCGGGTCAGCTCCGGGAAGCGCAGTTCGTAGCACACCAACGCCAGCACCCGGCCCACGCCGTCGAGGTCGAAGGCGCGCGGCGCGGCGTCGCCGCGGGCGACCTGGCGGCCCTCGCCGGTCGGCGAGAACAGGACGCGCTTGGCCCACGGCCGCAGCACGCGCTCGCCGCCGAGGACGACGACGCGGTTGAGCGGACGCTCGCGCCCCGGCTCGGGGTCCGCCACCGAGCCCAGGACATGGACGCCGAGGTCGCGCGCCGCGCCGTGGAGCTCGGCCACCGCGGCGGCGCTGCGGACCAGGAGGTCGTCGGAGTACGACGGCAGGAACGAAGTGGTCCACTTCTCGGGCAGGAGCAGGAGCCGCGCCCGGGCCGCCGCGGCTTCCTCCAGCCCGGCCCGGGCCACCGCGGCGTTGTGCTCGACCTCGCCGGGACGGACGTCGAAGGGCAGGGCGGCGACGCGGAAGGGCGCGGAGTCGGCGGACACGGGCATGGCCGGAAATGGACGGGAATCGGGACCGAGGCTATCCTATTCGCCCTCGGTGCCGCGAGGCATCCCGGGAGTGGGGACGTAGCTCAGTTGGGAGAGCGTCGCGTTCGCAATGCGAAGGTCGTGGGTTCGAGTCCCATCGTCTCCACCATTCCCGCCCCGATGCGCTCCGGGGCGCGCCCGGCCGGCGAAGGCCGAGCCCCCGGCGGATTCCACCCCTTCTAGTCGGCGGCCCGGGAATCCGGTTCCGATTGGTCACCGGTGAGGCGACGGAGTTCGGCGAGACGCTCCAGCGCGCCGGGCCAGTCGTTGGCGATGCGGACGACCTCCTCCAGGGCGTCGCGCTCGGCCTCCAGGTCGCCGCGTCCGCGGGCGACCATCGCCCGGTCCCAGGCCTCGCCGGCGGCGGCCACCGCCTCCTCCAGGCGCGCCGCCCGCTCGGCGGTGTCCTCCCAGCCGAAGCCGACCGACTCCTCGAGGATCTTGCGGTAGAGCTCCAGGGCGTGGACCGCCTGGCCGTCGAGTTCGTAGGCCCGGGCGAGACGGTAGTCCAGCCGATGCTGCTCCTCGTCGGCGAGCTGCACCAGTTCGCCGCGGCGCTCGGGGGCGAGGTCGGGCGCCAGTGCAGCGGCCGCGGCGACGTCGGCGCGCGCCTCCTCCGGGCGCCCGCCCCGCACCGCGAGGTCGGCGTGGCCGAGCAGGGCCGCGGCTTCCTGGCGCGCGGCGAGTTCCTCGGCCAGGTCCCGGACCTCCGGGTCCTCCGGCGCCAGACGCTCGGCGTCGCGCACCCAGAAGAAGGCCGAGCCGAGGTCGTCGGCGTCGAGCGCTTCGCGCGCCATCTCGAGGTCGGCGCGGACCAGGTCCTCGAGCAGGGCGTCGAGCCGGCGCTCCGCCCGGCTGTCCGGGCCGAGGGCGCGCGAACCGTGCAGGAACGCGGTGAGGGCGCGTCGGTCGCGCTCGTGGCGCAACTGGTCCAGACCCTCGAAGTAGAGCGACTCGCCGTAGCGACGCAACTCCTCCAGGTGTCCGCGCGTGCGGTCGAGCAGGACCGCGGCCCGCTCCAGGGTCGGGTCCAGGGACAGCGCCTGCTCGAACAACGGCACTGCCTCCTCCTCGCGGTCCGCCTCCATCAGCGCGAAGCCCTGCTCGGTCAGGACCCGCGCCTTCTGCCGGCGCGCCCGGTCGCGGAGCTCGACGAGCTCGTCGCGACGGTCGGGTGGCGCGAGGGCCTCGAGTCGGTCGAGCAGCGCGAGGGCCTCGTCGGTGCGTTCCAGCGCGAGGAGGTCGCGGACGTGGTCCTCGGCCCGGAAGTAGCGGGTCCGCTCGATGCGCGCAGCGAGCTCGGGGTCGGCATCGGGGTCGCCGGCCGCCTCGTAGGCCAGCAGGGCGAGCGCGTAGTCGCGGCGCTCGAAGGCCGCGTCGCCGGCGGCGAAGCGGGTCGAGCTCTGGCAGGCCGCGAGCACGACCACCGGGAGGAGGGCGGCGAAGGTGACCGGACGCATGGACCCCATTGTGACGCGCGCCGGGGGCCGCGTCCTGCCCCAATTCCACCGGCTTCCGGCCGGGGAGCGGCGTCAGGTGCGCATCCGGGCGGAGGCCGCCATGCCGAGGCCGCCGAAGAGGCCGAGGGGACCGAGGCCGGCGAGCCACGGCGACAGGGCGCCACGGGTGGCGAAGTCGCGCAGGACCAGTTCGACGACGAAGGCGAGGGCGCAGAGGCCGAGGCCGCTGGCGAGGCCCTCCAGCGAACTGCGTCGCTCGAAGCGCAGGGCGAAGGGCAGGCCGAGGGCGAGCAGGACCAGCGGGGCCCAGAGGGCGGCGCGCCAGCTCCAGGCCAGGGTCGCGGCCTGGCGGTGGCCCGGGTCGGCCGCCAGGAGGGCGCGGCAGTCGGCGACGGTCAGGTCGAGGGGGCGGACGCGGGCGAACCAGGCGCGCTCGCAATCGGCCGGGGCCAGGCCTTCGCGCGAGAAGAGGCGCAGCGGGCTCTCGCCGCCCCCATCCACCAGGCGGCCGTTCTCGAGCTCCCAGGCGTCTCCGGTCCAGGTGGCGGCGTCGGCGCGGACCAGGCGCTCACGCTCGGCGCCCGGCAGGAAGACCTGGAACTCGTGGATGCGCGGCCCGCCGCTGGCGGCCGGCACGAACTCGGCGGCGTGGAGACGGAACCCGCCCGGCGCCCGCACCCAGAGGTCGGTCGGCTTCCAGGGACGCTGCTCGAGGAGCGGCAATCGCAGCGACTCGTGCGCCGAGCGCAGGCGCGGGAAGCCCAGCTCACGCAGCTGGCCGAGGGCGAACGCGATGGCGAAGGCGGCGACGAACATCGGCAGGAAGGCGCGCCATGCGCTGCGTCCGGCGACCAGGGCGGGAATCCACTCGTGATTGCGCAGGAAGCTGGTCACGGTGCCGAGAGCGGCCAGCAGGGTGACGTAAGGGCCGAGCTGGACCAGCAGGAACGGGAGGCTCATCAGGGCGAAACGGGCGACGTCGGCGGAATCCACGCCGAAGCGCGCGGCCTGCCCGTACTCGTCGGCGTGCCCCAGCATCTCGAGGCTGCTGAACAGGGCCAGCAGGCCGAAGGCGATGACCGCCCACCACGCGAGGTAGTTGCGGAGGACGTAGCGGTCGTAGCGCTGCATGGTCAACGGAGCCGGGAAGCGCCGCGGGAGAGGAGGACGACGAGCGGGAGCAGCGCCAGGAAGGGGATCCAGCCGGCGAGGCGCGGCTCGACGGCGTCCGATTCGTAGAGCGCTTCGCCGACGTAGTAGGCGGGGTAGAAGACCAGCACCAGGAGCCCCATCGCGGCGCCGAGGCCGGCGAGGAAGCCGCCGCGGCGCAGGCGCCAGCCGATGAGGGCGCCGATGAGCCCGAGCGGAAGGAGGCAGGCCGACAGGGCGCGGCGCTGGGCGATGGAGTGGAGGGCGCTGCGCTCCTGCTCGGGATCGAGGTCGCCGCGGGCCAGCCGCCGGAGGAGCTCCGAGGTCGGCAGGTCCTTGGCGCGGTACTCGGGGAGGTTGTTGGCGACGACGCTGGCGAGGTCGAGGACCAGGAAGGTGGTGCCGTCGTTCTGGACCGTCCACCCCGCCTCCTCGTCGGTGGTGCTGAAGGCGCGCAGGCCCTCGAAGGAGAAGATCACACGCTCGCCCTCGACACGCAAGCGGGCGCGGTCGGCCAGCACCCGGAGTTCGCCGACCGCCAGCGGCAGCTCGCGGTCGGGCGAGGCGCCGCGGAACTGGAGGAGGACGTCGCGAAAGGCGCCGTCCTCGTCGCGCCCGTTCCAGAGCAGGTGGAGCCCGCCGTGGTGGAGTTCGCTCGCCCCCGGCCGCGTGTTCTCCAGGGCGGCGACGCGCACCCGCGCGCCGAGCTCGCGCATCTTGCGGTAGAGGTCGGGAAGCACCTCGGAGCTGAACGGGTGGAGCGCCGCGGCGGTGAGCGTGCCCAGGAGGGCGGCGGGCAGGAGCAGCCGCGCCGGATGCGCGCCGGCGGCGAAGGCGGCGACGTGCTCGCCGTCGGCGGCCATCCTCCCGTAGCCGAACACCACCGCGGTCAGGAGCGCCAGCGGCAGGAAGTAGGGCAGGGCCTGGCCGACGATCAGCGGCACCAGCGACATCGGCAGCCACACCGGGGCACCCTGACTGATGGAGGAGGCCCGAACCAGGCCGCCGAGGCCGATCAGGAAGGTGACCCCGCCGGTCGTCAGGAGCAGCCTGCCGACGAGTTCCAGGAGGTGGGCGCGGGCGAGCCGCATCGCCCCATGGTCCCCGGGACGGCCACCCGGCACAAGCCGGGGTTATCCTCCCGCCGTGCACCCCCTCCACGTGCGCGCCCTGGACGTCTGGCGGGACGCCCGCTGCGGCGATCCGCTGCTGTCCGACCTGCTCGACCGCGCGCTGCGCGGCGAGGGAGAGGTGCTCCGGCTCTCGCCGCGGCGGCTGGTGCTCCGCCTCGCCGACGCCGACGGCGCGCCGTGGGTGCTCAAGCTGGACGCGCCGCAGCGCCGCTGGGAAGGGGTGCGCCGGCTGCGGACTCCCCCACCCCTGCGCGAGGCTCGGCTCGCGCGGCGGCTCGCAGCGCGGCTGCCCGAGTTCCCGCCGGCCCGGGCCGCGAGCGCGGGACGAGGGCGCTCACTCCTGGCGCGCCCCTTCGTTCCGGGCGCCGACGCGGCCCGGACCGCGCTCGAGGCGCCCGAAGCGGTGGCCCACGGGCTGGCCCGTCTGCACGAGCTCGGCTGGAGCGACGACGACCTGAAGGCCGAGGACCTGTTGTGGACGCCGACCGGGGCGCTCCTGCCGATGGACCTCGGCCGCGCGCGGCTCCACGGCGGAGCGACCCCGGAGCGCCGGCGGCGCGGCGACCGCATCCGACTCCTGGCCTCCCTCCCCCCTGCCACGGCCGCACGGCTCGCCGCCCCGGTCCTCGACGCAGCCGGGTCGCGCGACGACCCCGAGGAACTGCTCGTCGCCGCGGGCACGCGGCGCGAGCGGGCGCTGCGCCGCCAGGCGCGACGCGCGCTCCGTGAGAACCGCGACTTCCGCCTCCGCCCGGACGGCGGCATCGAGCGCCGCGAGCCGCCCGACGGCATCGAGGAGGTCCACCTGCTCGGCCGCCGCGCCGCCCGGGCGCTGTGGCTGCGTCGCTACGAGGACGAACTCCACGGCCGCCCCGGGCCGCGGGTCGTCGCCCTGACGCCGCGCGCCGACGGCTGGGCCGTGGTCCTGCGACGGCCTGCGGGCTAGAACGGCCGCGACGCGCGCATCCGCGCCAGCAGCTCCATCGAGAGCGCCAGGAAGAGGCCGCCCGCGAGCCCGGCGATGGTGCAGAACAGGTAGAGGCCAGCGGTGGTCGGCACCTGCTTGGCCCTCTCGGGACGGGCCCGCATGGCGTCGGTCATCACCGAGAAGTCGAGCCCGGCGCGGACGTGGAAGTCGAGCTCGCTGCGCCGCGAGGCCACCTTCTCCCAGTACGAACGCGCGGAGGCCAGATGGCTCTGGCGCTCGGCGACCTCGGCGCGATAACTCGGCACCCGCTGCAAACGTGGCTCGATCTCGGCGATGCGCTGCGCCCACACCGCACGTTGGGCGTCGTAGCTGGCTTCCACTACGTCCATCGCCGCCAAACGGCGCATCCATTCCGTGACCTGGGCGTCGCGGGTGGTGACCTCGGAGTCGAGCCGCATCTGCTCCTCGGCGAGCTCCTCGGCCTCGCGCTGCACGACCTCGAGCTCTCGCTGCAGGCGCTGGATCTCGGGGTGGACGTCGCGGTATTCCAGCCGCGCCACGGCGAGCTGGGCCGAGAGGTCCCGCGCCCGGGCCAACAGCTTGTCGAACGCGTCGTTGCGCTGGAACTTCCGCAACGAAGTCAACATCTCCGGACGCTCGGCCAGCGCCGCCTCGAGCACCGGACGCTCGGCCTGCCCCTTGACCCGATGGAGCTCCAGCTGCAGCAACTGCTCCTCGACCTTGCGCCGCTCGGTCAGGAGTTGGGCCGTCTCGCTGTCGAGGTCCACGGTGTCGATGCTCGCGAGATAGTCCACCAGCGCCTGATGGGCCTCGCGGTACCTCTGCTCCGCCAACGGCTCCTCGCGGACGAAGGCCTCGAAGGAACGCCGCAGCGATGCCAACGTGATCTCCTCGAGCTCGGCCTGGAAGGCCTCGGCGTAGTCGTTGGCGAGCTCCGCCGCGAGTTCCGGCGTCGGCGCGTAGGCCAGGACCTGGATGTTGCCGCCGCGGTCGATGTTGCCGCGGATCGCCTTGCGCAGGGCCCGCGGGTCGTAGTCGGGATGCTCCGCGGCCATCCGGTCGTAGACCGCTCCGCTGGCGAAGATGCCGAGCGCGCCGACCCGCGCATCGTCCGAGAGATCGGGAAGGAGCGGCCCCTTGGGCAGGTTGCCGCCCTCGGTGGACAGCGAGATGCCCACCGGGTCGTTGGGGATCATCACCGAGGCCGCAGCCACGTAGTCCGGACCGACCAGACGCGCGTAGAAGGTCCCGGCGAGCAGCGAGCCGACCAGGACGAGGACGATGGTGAGCCGACGCCGGTAGAGGGCGCCGAGCAGCGAGCCGAGGGTCTCTTCCGGCATGTCAGGCTGGGGTCGGTCGAGGGGGCGGCAGGAAGATCAGGTCGTCGGGATCACGCCCGGTCTGGTTGCGGGAGACCATGTACACGACCTCCATCAGGATCACCATCAGCCACAGGAATCGCACCCAGAGGAACATCACGAAGGCGTTCTGGATGAGGATGACGACGAAGGCGAGCGAGATGCCGAGGACCCAGTCCCGGTCGAAGGAGAAGCGGCTGGTCAGGTAGGTCTTGGTCAGGTGCCAGACCACCAGCCCCATGAAGGAGCCGAAGGCGAGGACTCCGAACAACCCCATCTCGGCGAGCACCTGCTTGTAGGTGTCGTGGACCTGGAGTCGCCAGGGATTGTAGTAGTCCAGGATGCCCATCGTGCCGATGCCGAACCACGGGTGCCGCGAGAAGGCTTCGATGGCCAGGTGGTCGATGCGCCAGCGGAAGTCGGCCGAGGCCTTCTGCAGGTTCTCGACCGCGTGGTAGGTCGCCTCCAGCAGTCCGGTCTTCCAGCCGATCGCCGCCGACAATCCGAGGGCCATGAGGTAGAGCGGGGCCAGGCGCGGGAACCGGAACACCGGCACCACCATCGAGGCCAGGCCGAGGGCGAGCCAGCCGGAGCGGGAGAAGGTGAACAGGACCCCGAGCGCCAGCCACACGTAGGCCGAGAGGTAGAAGACCCGCTTGCCCAGGGAGAGCGCCCGACGCGGCCGCAGGCCGAACCAGAGCGCCAGCACCGCCAGGGTGGAGATGCAGTTGGACTGCAGGTTGGGGTGGATCTGGAGGCCGGTCAGCCGCGGGAAGGTGCCGAAGGAGGTGGTGACCTTGTCGTACGCCGTCTCGCCGGCGAGGAAGGTGATCGGTCGGTGGGCGACGGCCGAGAGCGCGAACTGCCCCCACTCGACGGCCACCGAGATGCAGGCCGAGACCAACAGGAAGTGGAAGAAGATCTCGAGCTGACGCCGGGTGCGGATGATCGCCGGCAACAGGGCGACGATCAGGAAGTTGGCCGTCAGACGATAGCCGAAGGTCGGGATGATCGGCAGGAACTCGTTGGTCAGGACGAAGGTCGTCGCATAGCTGATCAGGATCAGGAGCGCCGGCAGCATCAGCAGCGTCGTCGGAAACGGCATGTCGCCATGACGCAGGATGCGCTGCGCCAGGAGGAGGAGCAGCAACAGCAGGCCGGCCTGGGACAGGACCGGGAAGGCCTCGGCGACGAAGGAGAACGCGATCAGGCCGAGGACCGGCCGGTCGAGGGAGCCGCTCTTCAGGACCCAGGCCACGAAGCCGGCGAGGGCGAGCAGGAGGCCGACGAGCCCGAGGCTGGGCAGGAACGGAAGGTCGTCCACCAGGGGCAGCTCCGGGCCGAACAGATCGATCTGGAGGCGCAGATGGAGGCGACCGTCCATCCACACCAGCCACCCCACCAGGGCGCCGAAGGCGAGCCCCGCGGCGCCGGCCAGGACCCGGCCGAGCGGCCCCCAGTCCTGGAGCGGAAGCGACCGGTCAGTCATCCGAATCCCCGTCGGGCTCCTCGGCGCCCCAGGAGAGCTCGACCATCACCGCCGAGAAGGGCGGCACCTTGAGCTCCATCGTGCCCTCCACGGGCACCCGGACCCACTGCGAGCGGTCCACCGGAGCCGGGAAGGTGGCAGGATGCCGAATCAGCTCCGCAGGCAGCTCGTCCTGGAGCCAACGTGCGTGCTTCTCGAAGAGGTCGCGGACCCGACGCCGCGTGTCGGCGTCGAGCGCGTCCAGGGGCTGGAGGGACTTCTGCTCCAGGGCCTTGCCCACGGCATCGAGGACGCTGGGGTCCGCCCCGCCGCGCTCCAGGTCCTGCAGGGTCATCTCGGCGGCGTTCGGGAACCAGCCGCGTTCGAACGGCTCCACCCGCTCGCGGAAGGACGCATCGTCGCGCGGATTGCCCCGCTGCCGATCGATCACCCACACCCCGACGACGTGGGCCGGGGCGTCCTCCAGGCGCAGGGTCAACCAACGCTCCTGGGCCGACTTCTCGCGGGCCAGCGCCTTCATCTCCCGCCGAACCCGCTCCCAGACCGGCTTCTGCCGCTGGGGCAGCCCGGTCCGGTCGTAGGGCACGCGCCCCGTCACGTAGCCCTGGATGGCGCGGTCCTGCCCCTTGAGCGAGGTCGGGTCCACCCCCAGCCACTCCACCAGCTTGCGCATGTGCTTCTCCTGCTTGCCGAACAACGAGGTCGCGACGAGGAAGCCGCGGTCGCCCTCGCGGGTGGCGAGGACTCCGAAGTTGGGGGTGACTTCGTCCGTGTACTCCACCGGGACCGCGGGCAGCGCTCCGGCCCGCCGCGCCATGCGCATGCCGGCGAGGACCGACTTCGGCAGGCCGTGGATGGTGAAGACCCCGACCGACTGGCCGGCGTAGTCGCGCTTGGCCTCCCAGGTGCCGTCCTGGAGCATGAAGAACAACGAATGCTTCACCGGCGAATAGGCCAACGCGGTGGTCATGGCGACGAAGTTGACCGCGGCGCGGTGGTCGTCCAGCGACAGGTTGACCGGCGACGGCAGACCGATGTTCCACTCGGACAGCACCAGCTCGGGCATCGGCAGGTTGCGCGAGCGCACGATGTCCCGCACCTTGCGCGCCGTCGAGTAGTGGAACTCGTCCATCGGGAAACCGTTGTACTCGTGCCACGACAGGAAGTCGGGCTGGAATCCGACCTCGACGCAGGCGTCGGCGATCCGACGGAACAGCCGCAAGCCGCCGCCGAAGTTGCTCGCCATGCTCGGCCCGCCGATGCGGACGTCGTCGGAGACGAGCGGTCGCAGGGCGGCGCCGGCCTCGGCGAAGAAGCGCGCGAAGCTCTCGGGGTCCCCGCTCCAGTTCTTCGGCAGATCGGGCTCGTTCCAGATCTCGAGGTACTCGACTGCGAAGCCCTTCTCCTGGAACCGCCGTACGTCCCGCGCCACCTGCCGGACCCAGCGCTGGGGATCGGGGGCGCGCAGCGGATCGTCGGGGGACGGCTTCATCCGGACCTCGGGATCGCCGAGGAAGGTCAGGTACAACCCGAGCCCCGCGGCCCGAGCCTGCTCCGCGGCCTGGAAGTGGCGGTCGTTGAGCTTGCCCAGGTGGTACTGGACCCAGATCCGCACCACGCCGTCCTCCGGCTGGACGGCCTCCCGCCACGCCTTCCACACGCCGGGAGAGGCGTTCTGGAGGTCGTTCAGCCCGGTGAGCACGCCGGGGGCGATGGGCGTGCCGGGCTGGTCGAACCGGACCACCACTTCGGGCTCCTGGGCGGCGGGCGCGGCGGCGGCAACGGCCAACCACACCGCCAGGGCGGCACGGGGGAGGGAGAAGCGGGACATGGCCACAGCCTACCGCTCGCCCGCCCTTATTGGATGTAGCCCAGACCGCGCAACGATTCTTCGATGGCCTTGGACTGCTCCTCGCTGAAGGCCTCCTCCAGGCCTTCGCCGGCGGACGGTTCCGGCGACTCGTCCCAGACCGGCGCGCCGGGCTCGGCCAGGACCTCGCCGCGAATGGCCCCGTCCATCCAACGCGGCACGGCCTCGCCCACCGCATAGAGCAGGGTCGGCGTGGTGTCGCGGATGTGCATGTCCTCGATGGTGCGTCCGGCGGCCACCCCCGGCCCGGCCAGGGCGAAGATGCCGGGGAACCGATGCTGCCCGCTGATCGGTGCGTTCTTGCGCCGGACGAAGAGGTCGCGCGTGCCCCAATCCTCCTTGGGGATGCAGGTCAGCCCCAGCATCTGGTACTGGAGGTCGGGCGCCTCGGCGGTGCGCGGCCCGTCGTAGAACGACTCCTTGACGACGGTGTAGTCCACGGCCGGACGACCGTCCGGGCCCTGCAGCGCCTGCAGGCGCTGGACGATCTCGGCCAGCACCTGGCGATAGCCCTCGCCCTGGGGGACGATGCCCTCGGGCTCGCGGCCTTCGAGGTTGACGCAGATGCCGTGGAGCTGGGCGAACGCCCGGGTCTTCGACCACACCACGTCGCCCTGGTCGGGCACGGTCTTGCGTTGCGGCCGGCCCAGCGGCAGCCGCGCCAGCGGGCCGAGGAGGCGGGCCAGCCCGCCGAGCCCGAGCCGCCCCAGGACGCGGCCGAGGTCGGTGCCCTTCCAGCGCCAGTACGGGGTCTTGCGCCGCACCAGGAACCCCTCCTCCTCGAGCCACTGGTTGACGTGGAAGTCGAGGTGCTGGGGGCCGAAACCGTGGTCGCTGACCAGGGCGATCGGGGTGTCGTCGCCGACCAGGTCGCGCACCCGCCCGACGAATTCGTCGGCCAGCCGGTAGGCGTCGCGGATGACCTCGCCGTAGCGGCGCTCGCCCTCCTCGGTCCAGCCGGCGTGGCTGCGGTCCTGGAACTTCCAGAAGTAGTGCTGGGCGCGGTCGGTGACCGACACCACGGTGAAGAAGAAGTCGGTCGGGTGCTCCCGCAGGTAGTGCTCGACCAGGCGCAGGCGGTCGCGCTCGATGTCGAACAGCTCGTCCCGCAGCCGCGCATAGAGCTCCAGGTCGTCGCGCTCGCCCTCGGTGTCCCCGTCGTACGGCCCGTAGTCGACGTCGGGCCGGTAGGGGTGACCGAGCACCTGCTCCATCCGGTCGGTCGTGCCCGGCGGCCAGGCGATGGTGTCTCCGGTCAGGGGCATCGGAATGCCGCTGACCATGTAGCCGCCTTCCACCGGGAACGGCGGATAGGTCATCGGCACCGACAGCGCCCCCACCGTCCACTTCCGCTTGGACAGCAGGCTCATCACGTCCTTGCCGGCGTAGTGGCGGCTGTCGTTGAGCTCGACCTCGTAGGTGCCGAGCTTGCGCCGCACGAAGTGGAAGATGCCGTGCTTGCCCGGATTGAGTCCGGTGAACATGGAGGTCCACGCCGGCGGGGTCATCGGCGGGGTCTCCGAATACAGCTCGCCCGACGCCCCCTCGCGGAGGATGCGGGCGATGTGGGGGAGCTCTCCCGCCTCCACCATGGGGCGGATGACGTCGAAGGTGGCTCCGTCGATGCCGACGATGGCGAGGCGGGTCATGGGGGTGCCCGGACCGGGGCCGGGGGGGAGGGTCGGGGCCGCCCTCCCCCCCATTTGACCCTCACCGCGATTCCGGGACAATAGGGGCGGCTCCGGTTCCGGCGGGAGCCCCACATCCGATGCCGTCCGCCCTCTTCCGTCTCCTCACGCCCACCCTGCTCCTCCTGGCGCTGGGCTGCTCGATGTCTCCGCACGCGGAGGGCCCCGACCTCGGCAGCAATCCCGACCTGCTCGGCCCGAACGTGACCCCAGAGGTCCAGTACGGCCAGTTCTTCGTCGGCCCCGGCGACCAGGTCCGGCTCGACTTCCTGCGCCACGAGGAGCTCAACAAGCAGTACCGGGTCCGTCCCGACGGCACCCTCTACTGCCACCTCGTCGGCCCGGTGGCGGCCAGTGGGATGACCCAGGAGGAACTGCGTGACCTGCTCGCCGAACGCTACGGCGAGTACCTGGTGAACCCGAGCCTCTACCTCGAGGTCGAGTACTCGCCGTCGCGCAAGGTGGCGGTCCAGGGCTACGTGGACAAGCCGAGCGTGATCTCGCTGACCGATCCGCAGACCACGGTGCTGGACGTGATCGCCCTGGCCGGCGGCGTCTCCGAGGAGGGCGACAAGACCGCCATCCTGATCGCGCGGCGCGTGGAGGGGAAGGTGCAGGTCCGCCACTACGACATGGAGGCCCTGTTCGCCCCCGACGACCCCGAAGCGCGGGTCGAGATCCCGTACGTCCAGCCGGGCGACTACGTGTACGTGCTGCGGACCTGGCAGGGCCGATTCGACGAGGAGGTCTCGCGCTGGACCGAGCTGCTCCGCGGCGTGGCCTTCCTGGAGCGCGACCTGCTGAACGCACCGCGGGCCACCGAGGCGCTGCAGGGCGACTTCAGCGAGGACAACTTCTAACCGAGCCAGAGGCGGCGGTCGGCGCCCGAGGCGCGGAACGCCGCCAGGTAGTCGGCGGCGGGGAGCACCCAGAAGCTCTCTGCGTAGTCGGCGCCGTCGCGGTCGCGCGCATGCCAGCGGGCGAGTCCGTGCTCGACCCGCAGGTAGTCCACTGCGGCGAGCTGCGAACGATAGGCGCGCACCGCCTCGTCCTTGCGCCGCCGCATCCCGGCGTCGAGCGGCAGGAGCGCGCGGCCGGGCAGCGGCGCCCACACTCCGCACACGGCGAGGGTGACGTCGCCGTACCCCGTCGGCAGCGCGGCGCGCAACAGGCGTGACACCTCGTAGTGGTCCACGTGGTCGTCGGCCCACCACACGAGGTGGATGCGGTCGGGGTCGAACTCGGCGATCAGGTCGTGGAGCCGACGGCGCCACGGGCCGCGGGCGCGCAGCCGCTCCTCCGGAGCGCCCAGGAAGTGGAGGTCCGAGACGCCGAGCACGCGCATCGCAGCCTCGCCTTCGGCGCGGCGGATGCGGGCTGACTCTTCGGGGGACGCATCGGGAACGCCGCGCGCTCCGTCGGTGAGCCAGACCACGCGGACCTCGGCGCCGGAGGCCATCGCCGCGAGCATGGCGCCGCCGGCCTGCAGGGACTCGTCGTCGTAGTGGGGCGACAGGACGAGCACGCGCCGCGCCGGCGGCAGGACGTCGGGGCCGGGGCGGGATGCGACCGCCTCCAAGGCGCGCTGGTGGTCGTGGGCCGTGACCAGGAAACGGCGGTGGACCAGGTCGCCGAGCGGCCCACGCTTCGGTGGGCGTCGCCCGGAGAGCAGGAGGTCGAGGCGCCGCGCGTCGAGGACCTGATAGGCCTCGGCCAGGCCGCGGCCGCCGTGACGGAAGGCCGAGCGGTAGGCGCGCAGCCCCTCGGCCGGGGTGGCCGGCTCAGCGGCGCCGTCGCCGCCGTCGTGGACCAGCAGGTTGGGCCACACCGGGACGTCGCGTTCGTAGAGGACCACCGGGGTCGCGGGCGGGACCTCGGCGAGCGCGGCCCGCAGCGAGGCGACGCCGTCCCCCGGCTCGGGGGCGGGCGCGAGGAGGGCGTCGTAGTCGGCGCCGGGCACCCACGGCAGGACCTCCTCGGCGGCGGCCAGCGCGGTCGGGGCCCACTCTTCGGGGCTGCCGTGGAGGAAGGCGAGGCGCCGCCAGGGCAGCGCGCGCGCGACCGCCGGGACCTGGATCAGGTTCCGGGGCCGGCGGATGGGGACCGGGAGCCTCGGCACGCCGGCCAGCCTACTCCATGTAGCCCAGGGCCTTCATCGTCTCGAGGATGCGGGCGTCGTCGTCCTGATCGGCCTCGCCAAAGGGCCGCGGTCGGAGCTCGATCCGCCCCTCGTTCACCCGGACCGGGTTGCGCTCCAGGTAGCCCGGCGCGAAACAGCCCTCCATCACGCGCCCGTCCATGTAGTCCTCGACCGGCAATCCCAGCAGGTGGAGGATGGTCGGCGCCATGTCGGCGATCTGCGGGCCGGCGACGCGCTCGCCCGACCGGAAGACTCCTTCACCCTCCCAGCCGTAGATACCGGTGACGCGATGCATCGCGGGCCGTCCCTCGACCGCCTCCTCGGCGACCACGGGGTGGACCGGCGACGGCGACATGTTGCAGGCCGTGTCCACGGTCAGGCATTGGATGTCGGGCGCGACGTGGAGCTGCGGGCCCTCCCAGAGCTCCTCGCGGCGGAAGGCCTGCGAGACGATGCGCGCGCCATCGGGGGCGCGCATGCCGGGCAGTTTCTCGATGATCTCGTCGCGCAACCGCTCGTACTCCTCGCCGGGCTCGACGATGCCCTCGGGCTGACGTCCCTTGAGGTTGATGAGGACGATGTCCTCGCCGCCGGAGAACGACGAATAGGCGCGGGTCTTCGACCAGTCGATCATGTCGTGGATGATCTGCTCCTGGCTCGGCAGCTTGTGGCCGCGGCGGGTCATCGCCTTGAGCAGGCCGGTGCGCCGGAGCAGCCCCTGCCACTTGCGTTGGGTCCAGAGCCGGAACCGCTGCCAGCTTGCGCCGCCCTTCAGCACCAGGTAGCCCTGGTCCACCAACCACTTGTTCATGTAGTAGCGGTAGGTGATGCGCCCGAAACCGTGGTCGCTGCAGGTGCCGAAGGCGACTTCGCCGTCGAGCGTCTTGGCCTTGTCGCGGATGCGCCCGAAGGCGGCGTCCACCGCCTCGTACACCTGGGCCAGGAGTTCGGCCCGCGACTCCCACTTGCCGGGGTTCTTGGCCTGCCACTCCGGATCCTGGTAGCACCAGGCCTGGTGGCTGGCGAGGTCCACCTGACGATAGACGATGGCGAACAGGTCGGGGTCGTAACGGTCCAGGACGTACTCGCCGATCCGCGTGATCTGCTCGATGACGTGGTAGAGGCTGGCCACGGCCTCGTCCTCGCCGGCGGTGTGGAACAACATCTCCGGCTCGTTGTCGGCGGGGACGTCGCCGACGGCGGCCTCGAGCTCCTGACGCAGTTCGGGCGGGTGGATGAAGTCGCTGTGGCGGTCGGGCGTGAGCAGCCCTCCGACCATGCAGCCGTTCACGTCCTCGACCGGGAAGGTCAGCGGCACGGTGATGACGCACACCTTCTTGCCGGCGTCGCTGGCCAGGCGCCAGATGCTGGGGGCCTGGACCGAGTCCCAGGACACCACCGGTCGGTGGTAGGTGCCGGGGCGCTGCTCGCGGAAGAAGAAGATGCCGTGCTTGCCGGGGTGGACGCCGGTCTGGAAGCTGGTCCAGGCCAGCGACGAGTTCGGCGGCAGGGTGCTCTTGAGGGGCCCCGTGGTGCCCTCGCGCATCATGGCGGCGAGGTTGGGCAGTCGGCCCTCGTCGACCATCGGTTCGATGATCTCCCAGGTGGCGCCGTCGATGCCGGCGAAGACGACGCGTTTGCGCTTGGAGGACTCGGACATGTTGGGGGGAGCGCCGGGGACGACGGCCCGCCATTCTAGGAGGAGCCGCGGCGACGCCCGGGCAGACGCTCGAGCAGGGCCGGGTCGGCGAGGCCGAGGAGCAGCGTTGCGGCGACGTAGAGCGACGCCGCGAGCGGCAGGCCGAGGATGGGTCGCTCGGCGAGCCCCAGGGCGAAGGCCGCGGCGACGGCGGCGGCGGCGAGGCCGAGATGGGGCAGGGTGCGCAGGAAGATGGGCAGCGGATTGCCGAGGAGGCGGGCGACGATGCCGACCTTGAGGAGGAACTCGACCGAGGAGGCGCCGAGGGCGGCCCAGGCGGCGCCGAGGAGGCCGAAGCGCGGCACCAGGACGAGGTTGAGGACGAGCGAGGTCGTGAGCAGGGCGGCGCCGATCCAGGGGATGCGGCGCTCCAGGTCGCGGACGCCGAGCATCAACATGCCGACGGGGCCGCCGACGGCGTCGAGGGCGACCGCCGGGAGGAGGACGCGGAGGACGTCGGCGGTGCCGTGGGTGAGCCCGGCCTCGGGGATGCCGAAGCGGTAGGCCGGACCGAACCAGCCGGCCACCGGGGCGGCCCAGGCCCACAGGGCGACCGCGAGGGGGAGCGCCCACCACGCCTGCCAGCGCACCGCGCGTTCGTACTGGATGCGGGCGCCGCCGAGGTCGCCGCCCTGCTCGGCGCCCTGGGTGAGTCGAGCGAAGCGCGGGAAGACGGCGGTGTTGAACGCCATCGTCATGGTGTGGAACAGCAGCGCGACCCGAACCGCCTGCACGTAGAGACCGCGCGCCTGGTTGGGGTCGGCGGCGGGTGCGTAGGCGAGGACGAGGACGCCGAGGATGACGACGTCGAGGCGGTTGCGCAGCATGCGCAAGACCCGGAACACCGCGATGGCGCCGCTTTGGCGGATCATGGCCAGGCCCTGGGCCAGGCGGGCGGAGAGATGCGAACGCGGCGGGAGGGCGCCGAGGAGGAGGCGGCGGCGCAGGAGGCGGGGCAGGAGCCAGGCGCGAAGGGTCGAGCCGATCAGGAAGCAGACGAAGATGCCCTCCAGTCGCCAGCGCTCGGGCAGGACGACGAGGGCGAGCATGGCGCCGCCGGCGCGGAAGGCGCCGGTCTGGATCTCGATGAGGGCCGGCAGCGCCATGCGTTCGAACCCCTGGAAGACGGCGTCGGCGACCGAGCCCAGGCCTTCGGCCAGGACGATGGCCATGCCGATCGCGAACAGGACGAGGAGGCGCGGGGTGAGGTCGTCGGTGTAGAGGCCCTCCCCCACCAGCCAGGCGCCGAGGACCAGGACCGAGAGGCCGACTCCGAGGAAGACGGCGCTGCGGCCGGCGGCGTGGACGGCGGCGGCGCGGTCGGGGTGGCGCGCGACCTCTCGGGTCAGGACCAGGGGGACGCCGAAGCTGGCCAGCATGCCGCCGAAGAACATCAGCGACATGAGGTAGCCGTAGAGGCCGTTCTCCTCGACGCGGACGAAGACCGGGAGGAGGAAGCCGAGGGCGGCGTAGATGCCGACCGAGAAGGTCTTGGCGACCGTCAGGAACAGCGTGTTGCGGGCGAGGGAGGCCAAGCTTCAGACGCGGCTTCCACCGAACAGGGGCAGCAGCGTGCCTTCCAGTTTGCGGTAGAGGTCGGCGGTGGCCCGGGTGTCGCGCAGGCAGTACTCGGCGATCTCGTCGTAGCGCCCTTCGCGCGCCTTCTCGGCGACCTGGGAGCCGTCCATGCGCCCCTTGGGCGATTCCACGCCGAAGCGGCGGCACCAGAAGTCGAGCGAGTAGCTGGGGCGGGCGGCGCCGTGGAAGTCGAGGACGTCCATCAGGTCGCAGTGTTCGTCGATGCGGTAGCGCTGGCCGGCGAGGTGGCGGGTCGGGGCGATGCCGAGGATGGCCGAGCGGGTCATCAGCACCGGGCCGTCGTAGGAGCGTCCGTTGAAGGAGACGATGGTGCCCCAGCTCGAGGCCAGCTTCCAGAACTCGCGCAGGATCTCGGTCTCGTTGCCGCGGTGGATCTTGGTGCCGGGGATCTCCTCGAACGGCTCCCACTTGGCGCCGCTGCCCTGGGACAGGACGGCTCCGGTGTCCTTGTCCAGGTTCCACATCCCGATGGCGACCACGCGCCCGAGGCCGCGGACCAGGGCGAGGCGGTGGCGTACGTTCTCGGCGTCTTCGGCGTTCTTCTCGCGCGCCATGAGGTAGTGGCGCGTGGCTTCGTCGAGCTCTTCCCACTCGAGGCCGGCGACCTCGATGTCCACCGCGACCACCGGCCGGCGGACCGGCGCGCTGCGCATCGGAGGCGGAGCGTCGGTCATTCCTCGAGGTCGGGGACGTCGCCCTCGTGGACCGTCAGCACCGGGACGCGGGCCATACGGACCACCTTCTCGGCGGTGGAGCCGAGCAGGACGTGGGCGAGCCCGCTGCGCCCGTGGGTGGCGAGCACGATCACGCTGCACTCGAGCTCGGTCGCCGCCTCGACGAGCACGTGCGAGGGTTTGTTGCCCTCGAGCAGGTGCGTCTCCACCTCGGCCCCGAGCGATCGCACCTTGTCGGCGGCCTCGGCAAGAGCCTTCTCGGCGCCGCGACGGAACTCCTGGCGATAGACCCCGAGGTCGAGGGCGCCGGGTTCGACGTAGTGCGCGAAGATGGGCGCGCTGGCGACGAGGTCGTCCTCGAGGACGTGGGTGAGGACGACGACCCCCTTCCCGAGCTGGGCGAGCCGGGCCGCCCAGGGGTAGGCGGCTTCGCTGGCTTCGGAGAAGTCGGTGGAGAGGAGGATGCGGCGGAACACCACCCCAGGATAGCCCCGGAAACTGGCGCCGGGAAGTGTGTGAGAGCCGTGAAGAAAGGCGTGACCCGGCGCCGTCTCGATCGTCGTCCTGGATGGAAACCCCACCCAGAGACCGAACGTGCGCTTCGAACCTCCCTTCTGCCCCAACCCGACCTGCGCCAGCCGAGCCCGGGAGGGCTCCTTTCGCTACCGACGCATCGGCACGTACCGCCGCAGCACCGACGGCCGCAAGGTCCAGCGCTTCCTGTGCCGGACCTGTCGGCGCAGTTTCTCCACACAGACCTTCCGGCTGGACTACCGCTTCAAGCTGCCCCATCACGACGTCCTCGTCTTCAAGGCGCTGGTCTCGAAGGTCACGCAGCGGCAGGCCGCGCGAATGCTCGGCATCGACCGCAAGAGCATCCAACGCCGCATCCGACGTTGGGGGCCGGCGATGCGCGCGCTCCACGAGGCCGCCCTCGAATCGGCCGCCCGCCGCGGGGGTCTGAACGGCACCTACTGCCTCGACGAGCTCGAGACCTTCGAACGGAACCGACGCCTGATGCCGGTCACCGTTCCCTTCCTCGTCGATGCCAACCGCTTCTTCGTCGTGGGCGTGGAGGCCGACACGCTCCCCGCCCGCGGCAACCTCCGGGCGCGGGACCGCGTGCGGAAACTCCAGCTGGAGCAGGAGTTCGGACGACGTCGCAACCACTCGAAACGAGCCGTCGGTACGGTGCTCCGGGCCTGGGCCGAAGCCCACTCCCCCGAGCTGACGCCGCGCCTGATCTCGGACAAGAAGTCGAGCTACGGAAGGCTCTACCTGGAGGCCTTCGGGGGCCGCCGACGCGAACACGTCCGGGTAGCCTCTTGCGCCACCCGCAACCGCAGCAATCCGCTCTTCCCGGTCAACCATACGCTGGCCATGGCACGGGACCAGGTGTCGCGCCTGGTGAGGCGGAGTTGGGGGGCGAGCAAGTGCCGCCACCGGCTGCGCGACCACCTCTGGGTCTGGGTGGCGTGGCGGAACTACGTACGCCGTCTGACGAATCGGACACCAGGCGTGACGCCGGGCACGGCCGTCGGGGCGGCCCGCCGGATGGCGACGATCAGCGAACTCCTGAAGTGGAGGTGGCCGAAACGGATGCTACCTGCGTTCCTCGTCCCGCCTCGCCACACGAAAGGGGGCCAGTTTCCGGGGCGGGGGGGCGGTGGGCCTCACTCCTCGGTCTCCCCTCCCACGTAACCCAGCGCCGTGAACGACTGCATGAACACCTCGTTCGCATTCCCGATCGGCACCCGCGCCGGCTGCGGGGGCCGGAATTCCGGGGTCGCGACTCTCGGTCGTTCCGGATGAGCGGACCGCCACTCCTCGGTCATCAGGCCGCGCAGCGACCTTCCGCTCATCTCCTGGCATGCCGGGAGGCCCAGCAGGTCGAGGATGGTCGGGGCCACGTCGTAGAGGTCGCCCAGCCGACGGCGATTCGCGGGGAGCAGGCCCTGCTTGCGCACGCCGCTGCCGGAGAGGACGAACACGCCCGGTTCGCCCTTCTCGTGACCGCCCGATTGGGGATGGTTCGGCTTGTCCACGTTGTAGGCCTTCATACCGTGGTCGGCGATCACCATCACCACGTGGTCCTCGGGCAGGACCTCCAGGACCTCGCCGATCCAGTCGTCCACGGTGCGGTAGGCCTTGCGCACGTGGTCGTGGAAGAAGGCGACCTGCTCCTCGGGGATCGGGTAGCGGTAGGCCTCCGGCTCGTGGTACTTCCACCAGAAGTGGCCTGCCACGTCGGTCAGCCCGAAGTACACCATCTGCAGGTCCGCCGGCTCCTCGCCGGCCAGCTTCACGAAGATCCGCTCGTGGGTGCGGTCACCGGCATAGGCCAGCCTGAACAAGGCCTCCCGCTCGTGCGCCCGCTTCCAACTCGGCGGGCACAGCCCGAAACGGTCCACGTACTCGGCGGCGATCGGACCGTCCGGCGCTCCCTCGGCGAGGATCGGGCGGATCTCGTCGATCAAACCCTGCGGCCAGGTCAGCTCGGGGAGCCCCTCGGCCCAGACCCCCGACTTCCACAGGATGGCCCCCTGCGCCTGGGCGGCATAGCTGGCGACGATCCGACCGCGACGCACCGGCTCGGCCGGCCACGACACCCACCAACCGACCACCAGCGGCGACAGCCCGGCATCTCCGACCAGGTTCCACACCGCCGGCACGCGACGCATCTCGGAGGTGTAGGGAAGCCCGTTCCGCTTCGGCTGACCGGTGCGGGTGTCGATCTCGCTGAAGAACAAGACGCCGTGCTCCCGCGGTGAGCGCCCGGTCGCGATGGTCGTCCACAACACCGGCGAGAAGGTCGGCACCTCACTGGCCAACACGCCGCCGACCCCGTCGTCCACCAAGCGCTTCAGGTTCGGCATCTCGCCCGCCTCCATCAGCGCCTCGGCGACCGACCACTCCATGCCGTCGACGCCGATCACCGTGAGTTGGACCGGCTCGCCCTGCGGAGCCGGATAGCCGAGGCCGTCGCCGCCGCCGCAGGAGGGGAACACCCCGACCGACAGGGCGGAAACCAGGAGGAGGACGGAGCGATGCATCGGATCAGTCGGTGTAGCCCAGGCCCCGGGTCAGGTTCTCGCGGAACAACTCCGACGCATCCTCGGTCGGGGCCCGCGGCGGCAGCGGCGGCCGGAAGTCCGGAGTCGGAACCCGTTCCGGTTCGGGATGGGCCGCGCGCCATCCGTCGGTCATCAGACCGCGCAACGAATGCCCCGGCATCTCCTCGAGCGCGGGCATCCCGAGCAGGTCGCACACCGTCGGCGCCACGTCCAGCAGATGACCGAGACGGCGCTCCTCCGGCGGCAGCAGGCCGCGGTCCGTCACCGACGGTCCGGACAGGACGAAGACGCCGGGTTCGCCCTCCTTGTGCCCACCGGAGCGCGTCCCCTCGGTGCCGTCGAGGTTGTAGGCCCTCATGCCGTGGTCGCTGACCAGCAGCACCGTGGTCTCGGGCGGCGTCACCGCCAGGATCTCACCGATCCAGTCGTCGAGCGCCTCGTAGGTCTTGTCGATGTGCTCGCCGAAGAAGCGGATCTCGCGCGGCCGAATGCGGTAGTGGTACGCGTCCGGCTCGCGGTAGCGCCACCAGAAGTGGCCGGCGACGTCCGGCGTCCCGAAGTAGACCATCGCGAGGTCGGGCATCTCCTGCTCGAGCAGGTGGACGAAGATGCGCTCGTGCGTGCGGTCGGCATGCCAGGCGAACCGGAACAGCCCCTCGGTGTCGACCAGGCGGTGCCACTTCTCGGGCATCAGGCCGAAGCGCGCCACGTACTCGTCCTTCACCGGCCCGTCGAGCGCCCCCTCCCTCAGGTAGGGCAGGATCTCGTCCTGCAACTCGCGCGGCCACGTCAGCTCGGGCAGCCCGTCGGCCCAGACCCCGCCCTTCCACAGCAGGGTGCCCTGGGCCTGGGCGGCGTAGCTCGAGACGATGCGCGCCCCGGCGACCGGCTCGGCGGGCCAGGTCACCCACCA
Organism: Planctomycetota bacterium; assembly: GCA_027020785.1. Lineage (GTDB taxonomy): Bacteria > Planctomycetota > UBA1135 > UBA1135 > UBA1135 > JALUVI01. The sequence continues at coordinate 25,964 of JALUVI010000159.1, forward strand.
ACCGACCAGGGCCGTGGACAGCCCCGCGTCCCCGGCCAGGTTCCACAACGCCGGGACCTTGCGCGTCTCGGAGGTGTAGGGAACCCCACGCTCGGAAGGCTCTCCCGTCTCCGGGTCCATCCCGAAGTGGAGGATGCCGTGGTCCTCCGGCTGCCGCCCCGTGGCGACGGTGGTCCAGAGCATGGGCGAACGCGTCGGGATCTCGGTCTCGAGCACGCCACCGACCCCGTCCTCGAGCAGCCGCGCGAGGTTCGGCATGCGGCCGGCCTCGAGCAGCGGCTCGGCGACGCTCCACTCCATGCCGTCCACCCCCAGGACCAGGACCGGAGGGCGCGCCTCCCGCGCCTCGCGGCCGCAGGCGGCGAGGACCAGGCCGAGGGCCAGCGTCAGGATCCGAAACGGGGCGGGACGATGCACGACGGACGCTCCATCCTACCCTTGGGACGCCGGAGAGGCCGCCTCCATTCCCTCCACCCGCGGATGCAGGGGGTCCGCAGTCACGCCGCGATCCGCTGCGGCGCCGGCCGGCGCAGCCGCCGCTCGACCCAGAAGGCGAGGTAGGCCGCGACCCAGAGGACCAACGCGAGCAGGTCGCCGCGCGCGGAGTCGGCTCCGGCCGGCCCCGCCGTCACCATGCCGCCGCACCCCCCGCCGCCGGGCAGACTGGCCCCGCTGCCGCCGAAGCTGGACGAGCCGCTGACGACGAATCCGCTGGCCACGGCGCCCTGACCGGTATCGGTCACCGCGACCACGCCGACCGTACCGATCTTCGCCAGCTTCGGGGTCAGGGTGCGCAGCCGACCCGACCCCTGGACCTCCACGCTCGGCGCCGCCGTGCCGCCGAGGGCGCTGACGGGGTCGGCGCCGAAGCGCACCTCGACCACGCGGTCCAGGTTCTGCCCGAACAGCTCCACGGTCACGCCGCCGTCCTGCGAAGCGCTCGACGGGGTGAAGCTCGTGATCTTCGGATCGGGAGACGAGACGAATGTGAACGCCTTCTCCACCACCGTGTCCGGCATGCCCGGGTTGCGCAGGACCAGGTCCACCTTGCCGGCGTCGTGCGGCGAAGTCGTCACCCGCAACACCTTCGACGACAGGTACTCCACCGCGAGCGGCAACCCGTCCATCAGCACCTGGACGTCGGTCGAGAAGGCGTCGCCCGCGATCAGGACCTCGGTGCCGCCGCCGACGTTCCCGGCCTTGGGGAAGAGCTGCCCGAACACGGGCTGCGCCGTGAAGGTGAAACCGTCGGCCAGCTCGTCGTGCTGGCCGTCGGGGTTGTGAACCGCGACGTCCACCACCCCGGGCGCGGCCGCGGGCGTGGTCGCCACCACCGTGGTCGAGTCCACGAAGGTGGTGGAGGCGGCCTCGATCCCGCCGAACAACACCCAGCATCCCGCCTGGAAGCCGGTGCCGCTCACGGTGACCGTATCGCCGCCGGCGGCGTTGCCCTCGCCGACGTCCACCCCCTGAACCACCGGCTTCTGGGCCACCACCTCGACGAGGCCGCTCGCAGCCTCCCACTCCCCTCCGGGGCCGGTGACGAACACGTCGTAGGTGCCGAATGGAGCGCCCGAGGCGACCGTGACCAGACCGCGCACCCAAGTCCCGCCGCTCTGGACCGAAGTGAAGGTCAGGTAGGGGCTCTTCGAAGTCAACCCCATCTGCCCCGAGGAGAACCCCGAGCCATAGACGTTGACGTACTGCGATTGACCGCGCCGCAGGATCAGCGGCGAGCTGGTGGTCTCGACCAGCGGCCGGTCGCCGGCGACCGTCACCTCGCCGACGTCGAGGGTCTGCCCCGAGGCGAGGACGACCGAGGTCGGGCTGGAGAAACCGCCGAGGAAGGCCGGCGCGAAGTCGGTCTGCACCGTCCCGTTCCCGGTCAGGTTGTCCGAGTCCATCCCCCCCTCGAGGGGCGCCGCGTAGAGCAGGTAGCTGCCGGCGGGCAGGCCCTTGATCTGGAAGTTGCCCCCGGTCGAGGAAAGCGCGTTGCCGGCGACGCGCCCGTCCGCCGCGCGCAAGGCGTGGACCACGGCCCCGACCACGGCGCTGCCGTCGCTCCGACGCACCACGCCGGTCAACTTGGCCTGGCCCGCCCGCGCCGCCACCGCGACCGCACCGGCCTGGTCGTCGGCGGACAGGCTGCGGTGCAGCCACTGGTTCTGCGCCACGTAGGGCCACATGCTGGCGGCGATGCTCGGCGAGTGGTCGAGCCCGATGAAGTGCCCGATCTCGTGGGTCAGGACGTCCTGGACGTCGAAGGTCCCGAGCGAGCCGTCCACCGACCACGCGTAGTCACGGCCGTTGAAGATGACGTCGGCGTCCAGGATGCGCCCCCCCGAGTCGTACGAGATCGGGGTCAGCGCCACGATGCCGGCGCCCTGCGGGAAGTAGCCGGTGGATCCGTCCTCGTCCCACATCACGACGTGCGTGCCGGCCCCGGGACTGGGGTTCACGACGTCGGCGCCGCGCACGAAGTCCACCTTCGAGCCGGCGACTCCGGCCCACTGCTCGAAGGCCTTCTCGATGGCGGCGACGTGGGCGCCCTCGGGCAGGTCGCTCGAGCCCTCCGCCGCGATCCGGTACTCGACGGTGGGGTTCTGCCACGCCAGCGACTTCCCGTCGATCACGATGCGCACGTAGCCGTGCAGGGCGGGGACGCCGGCGAGGCCGAGGACCACGCCCACCGCCAGCGCGGTCAGGGCGTGGCCGATGCGGCGACGGCGGTCAGCGGCCGGCCTGGACTTCCTGGAGGATGCGGGCGACGAAGGCATCGTGGTCGAGTACGGAAGTTGCCGCACCACCCACCCCGTCGCGGACCACGGCGGCGCCCTGCGCCTCCTGGACCACCCGGAACGCTCCTTCGGCGAGACCGACCGGCATCCGCCAACCGAGCTCGTTCGGGGCCGAAAGGAAGAGGATGGCGCGCTCGCCCTCGTCGAGGCGCGGCAGGCCGGGGATCAACAGGCCGCGTCCCGCGACCTCTCCCCCGGGCATGCGCAGCTCGGTGATGGACGACATCGCGCCTTTCATCGGCAGGACGGTCGCCAGGCTGTAGCGGGTCTCGATGCGCCCGTCGGGCAGGAGGACCGAGACCCGGTCCAGCACCTCGACCTCGCACACCGTCTCGGCGCGCGACACGAGGTCGGCGAGGTCGGCCTCGCCGAGGACCGTGGAAGAAGAGGCCTCCAGCCGTCCCGTGGCGAACAGGACGAGCGGGATGCCGAGGAGACCTGCCAGGATGGGGACTCGCATGTCGCCCCCTTGGCGGACGGCCCGGGCCCGGGCTCCAGGGGAAAATCGGATTTCCTATCCGCCCCCGGCGTCGGCTCCGCCCACGTAGCCGGCCTGGTCCAGGGCGCGCATCGCGGCCTCGCCCCCGGCCTGTCCGGCCCGCTCCACCCGCGGCGGCCGCTTCGCGTAGCGCCGGACCAGCTCCGCCAGGCGCTCGAGGACCCCGGGGTCGTCGGCCAGGTCCCGGCGCTCGCCGGGGTCCCGCGCCAGGTCGAAGACGCGCACCCGCTCGGGCCCGGGCCCGTAGAGGAACTTCCAGTCGTCGTCGCGGACCGCCCACTCCGCATCCCAGGGCGCATCGCTCTTCAAGAGGTTCTCGCTGAACGCCGGGCGCGGCTCGAGGGCGGCCGCCAGGTTCCGCCCCGGCATCCGGTCCTCCGGGCGTTCGGCCGGCGGCGGCGCCAGCCCCGCCGCCGCCAGCAGGGTCGGCGCCAGGTCCACGTGGGCGACGACCGCGTCCTCGACCGTGCCCGGGGCGCGCCCCTTCAGCCCCTGGATCACCAACGGCACTGCGAGCAGCTCCTGCCACAGCGCGTGGCCGTGCTCGATGCCGCCGTGCTCGAAGAACTCCTCGCCGTGGTCCGAGGTCAGGACGATCACCCGCCCCCGCGGCGGCGGCGGCCCGAGGCCGTCCAGCAGCCGCACCAGAGCCCGGTCCACCCGCCGGGCCTCGGCCGCATAGGCGCGATGCAGCAGCGCCTGGCCCTCGTCGCTGCGCCAGAAGGGATCGGCCCGGAACAGGTCGGCGTCGCCCCGCTCGAGCTCCATCCGCCGCCGCCACGGAACTCCGGACAACTCTTCGGCGTGACGATACGGGAAGTGGACGTCGTAGAACTGCAGCCACAGGAACAACGGATGGTCCTCCCGCCGCGCGGCGACCACCTGGAGCGCCTCGTCCACCAGGTCGTCGGCGGTGCGGAACGGGCGACGTCCGGTCAGGCCGAGCGCAGTGGCGACGTGGGCCAGGAACGGCCGCGCCTCGTGCGTCTTGCGGGTCCGCGGCAGCGCCCAGCGCGTCATCGAATCGTCCGACCGCCACACGCGGAACCCGCGATGGAAGCCGAAGGCCTCGCCGCAGACCGAATTGTGGATCAGGCCCGCCGTGTCGTAGCCGGCGCGGGACAGGAGTTCGGCGAGCACCGGCGTCTCGTCGGAGAGGCCGACGTACTTCCAGCCCGGTCCGCTGCCGGCGCCGTGCGACCACGGCGGCAGGCCGGTCATCACCGTCGCCATGGACGGCAGCGTCCACGGCCCGGCGGCCTGGACCCGCGGGAACTCGACGCCGGACTCCGCCAGCCGACGGTACGACGCGAGCGACCGGGCGGTGTCGGCGCGGAGGGTGTCCACGCACAGGAGGACGACGTCGGGACGCCCTTCGCCCGCGGGCGGCGCCGCGTCGTCCCAGGACACGTCGAGGGGACGGACCGGCAAGCCGCCGAAGACGAACCCCACCGCGACCAGGAGGACGCTCGTGACCCGCCGCCGGGCGAAACCGACGAAGACGGCGTAGCCGCCGAGGACGCCGAGCAGGGTGACGAGCGGCGGGAGCGCCCCCTGGAGCAGCCACCAACCCAGCAGCGTCGCCAGGGACAGGAACACGGCGCCGCGCCACGCCGGGGCCGCCGGCGTCCCGCCGCGCCAGGCCTGGACCGCACACACCGTCGCAGGCAGGAGCAGAGCGGCCAGGAAGGCGATGGGCCCGAGGATCGGGCGCTCCATCGCCGCCGGCGCGTAGAGGACGCCGGCGGCGGTCACCCCGAGCGGGAGGGTGGATGCCGCGCCGAGGAGGGCGCGCCACGGGCGGGCCGGCAGGAACCGGCGCAGCCCGAGCACGCTCCAGGTCGGCAGGAGGGCGATGGCGACCAACCCGGCGAGGGACAGCACCAGGTCGCGCGGCGCCTGCGGGTCGCTGGTCAGCCGCGCCAGCCACGCTTCGCAGACCCAGAGGAAGAGCGCCAGTCGCAGCGTCGCGCCCGGCACGAAGGCGGCGGGGTCGGCGGCCTCGGAGCGATCAGGCATCTCGGATCTCGCTGCGTGCGGCCTGGACGGCGCGCTCGAGCTGGGCAGCGGCCCGGGGCAACTCGGCACGAGCGTCCTCGAGGTAGCCGTCCGCCGCCATGCTGCGGGCCCGCGCCGTCAGGCGCTCGGCCGCGGCGAAGCCGTCCCAGATGCGTGAGAAGACGCCGGCTCCGAGGACACGGAAGTACTCCTCGCTGTGGTTGCCGAGCTCGGCGAAGCGGACCAGGAGTTCGTCGAGCTCGTGGACCAGGTGGTCGCGGCTCCACTCGCCCGCTGCGGCCTCGGCGTGGCGCAGCTCCTGGAGGATGGCCTCCATGTGCGCGGTCAGGGCGCCGAGGTCGAGCTCGCCGCCGCGCCCCTCGGCGCGACGGCGGCGATGCCGCGCGCGCAGCACCGCGCCGCCGGCGACGGTCGCGGCGAGCCCTCCGAGGTAGAGCGGCCAGGCCGCCCCTTGCGGCGGGTCGGAGAAGCCGGCGCCGCCGAGCACCGCGAGGCAGAAACCGGCGAGGAACAAGAGGCGGGCGAGGAGGTCCATCAGAACGAACTCGCGACCTGGTAGACCGCGAACAGCACGTTGACGAGGGCGTCGCCCACGATGAGCCCGGCGGCGACGGGAACGCCGACGTTCTCGATCCACTTCTCGCCCTTCAGCCGCTGGGCGAGGAGGGCGAGCAGGCCGCCGATGCCGAAGACGGCCATGTACTCGAAGGGCAGGTACAGCGAGAGACCGACCATCACCCCGATGCCGGGCGAGACCAGCACCGAGACCAGGAGGCCGAGCAACGCTCCGGCGAGGTACTTGCCGAGCGGGACGTCGCCGGACTGGACGATCTGGATGGCCGCCTCGAGGGCGCTGGCCTGCGGCGCGCCGAGCTCGGGCGTCCCCTTGGGCAGGGTGTCGGGGCTGCCGCCCAGCGCGACGTGGTGCTCCAGGGCGACGCCGCCGGCGGCGACCGCACGCTCGTGGAGGATCCTCGCCTGCTCGGGCCCGAAACCGTAGGCCTTCCACAGGACCACCACGGTGGCCAGTGCGATGGCGGGGCCGATCCAGCACGTCAACAACTGGGCGAGTTGCTGGCGGATGGGGCGCGAACCGACCAGGTAGCCGGTCTTCAGGTCGGCCATCATGTCGGCGCACATGGAGGTGGCGACGCAGATGGCGGCGCCGATGGTGACGGCGGGCACGATCATCTCGCGGCCGGTGCCGAGGATGCCCATCATGATCGCGATGGCGATGAGGGCGAGCCCGGACAGCGGCGACCAATCGGTGCGTCCGGTGGTCTGGGCGACGACCAAGCCGGCCACCCACAGCCACACGGCTCCGGCGAGGGTGGCGAGCAGGGCCTTCACCACCCCGACCTCGCCCCCGCCGGCGACGAGGGTGGCGACGAACAACATCACCAGACCGACGACGGTGCCGAGGTTCAGGACCGAGACCGGCAGTTCCTCGCGCTCGCCGTCGCCGCCACCGCCGGAGCGGATGCTCGCCAGCGCGGCCTTCAACGCCGGAGCCGCGACCAGGATGCCGGCCACCGCACCGCCGAGGATGAGCCCGATGCCGAGGTGGCGGCTGGTGAAGTGGGCGAAGGCGCCGAAGAAGGCCTGGGCCGGAGCGCCGTGGGGCAGGGCCGTGAGGTCGCCCGAGGCCAGCCCCTCAGCCCCCTCCGGCAGGTGCTCCGGCAGCCAGCCGAGGAGGATCGCGGCCGGGATCAGGAACCAGTAGTTCAGGAGCGTGCCGTAGAGGACGACCAGGCCGCCCCGCCCGGCGATGAAGCCGGCGCCGAGGGACAGCAGGCTGACGGCGAGCCAGAAGTTGAACGACGCCGGCACGTGGAGGAAGGCGCCGAGGTCGAACTCGGCGGGCAGGACCGGCACCTTCGGCACGGTGCCGTCGGGCATCGGGGCGGCGCCGGGGGCGGGGACGAGACGGGCCTGGGTCAGGAAGGTCACCAGCCCCGACACCACGATGCCGCCGATGAGGAGCAGCGACTTCTGCAGCCCGGCGCCGGGCGCGCGCAGGATGGCGGCGACGGCCGTGCCCTCCGGGAAGCGCAGCCGCTCGTACTCGATGATCTGCTTGCGCAGCGGGACGATCAGGACGACGCCGAGCAGCGCACCGCCGACCGAGGCCAGGAGCAGCGAGCTGAAGTGGATGTCCTGCTCCAGGCCGAGCAGGAAGAGCACCGGCACCGTGAAGATGATGCCGGCGTTGACGGTGTTGACCCCGCTGGCCACGGTCTGGAAGACGTTGACCTCGAGGATGGTCCCCCGGCGCAGCAGACCGCGCAGGATGCCGAAGCCGAGGACGGCGGCGACCGCGCTGCCGACGATGGTGAAGCCGATCTGGAGGCCGGCGAAGACGATGCCCATGTTGAGCACCGCGCCGAGGAGGACGCCGCCGACGACGGCGGCCGGAGTCAGCTCGCGGTAGGCGCCCCGTCGGGAGGGGCCGGGGTCGGGATCGCGTTGGAAGGCGCGGTCGGACACGCCGCTAGTGTAGGAGCGCCCCGAGGCCGTCGAGCGAAGCGGCGGCCCGACCGGAACCGGGCCGCCGCAGAGGAGACGAGGAACGAAGGGTCAGAAGTCGAAGGCGAACCGGAACGCCACGATGGTGGTGGCGTCGGCCCCCTGCAGGTCGGCCTGGAGGACGTCGAACATCAACCTCACGCGGCTCGTCAGGTAGCCGTTGAGGGCCACGCCCAAGGTGTCCAGGTCGGGCTGACCCAGGTCGCCGAGGTCCAGGGTGGAGGCGCGGGCGGCCAGCTCCCAGGCGCCCACGCCGCCCGCGAAGGCGTCGCTCTTCGGGTGGACGCGGCTCCACGCCCCCGACGAGGTCCGGTAGCCCCGGTGCTCGCCGGTCACGAACCAGCCGAGCTGCGCGGTGGCGCCGGTGGCGGACGGGCTGCTTCCGGCGGTGGCGTTCAGGTCGGCCCGGACGACCTCGACCGAGGCGTGGAAGGGTCCTTCCTGGAGCGCGGCCTCCAGACCGAGCAGGACGTAGTCGTCCACCATCATGGAGCCGTCCACGAAGTCGGGCAGGAAGTGGTTCTCGGGACGCGCGGCGAAGGAGGCGTCGCCGTCCGGGTTGCGGAAGCTCACCGCCGCGCCGAAGTGGAGCAGGCTCGCGCCGTCGTCCTCGTACCAGGGCCGCCAGACCACGCGACCGGTGGCGCTCCAGGCCTGGTCGGTGCTCTTGCCGGTCTTGTCGGTCTTGCGGAAGACGCCCGCGGCCCAGGTCACCGAGTCGGAGGCGTCCGACACCATGAGGCCGGCGTTGCGGCTCGGCGCGAAGGCGTCGGCGACGAGGCTCCGCTCGAGGAAGGTGATGAAGCGGCTCGAGGTCAGCTCTTCGAGGCCGAAGGGCTCCTTGAAGTGGCCGAGCTTCCACCGGCCGAGCGGACCGTCGGTCCACTGGCCGTAGACGTCGGCGAGCGCAGCGCTGCCGCCGGCGAACTCGAACTCGGCCTTGTACTCCAGGCCTTCGGCGAACTCGCCCTTGGCGCCGAGACGCACACGGCGCACCTCGGTGCCGCCTTCGAGGGATTCGCCGAGCGCGGCCTCGGTGGCGGAGCCGGCCGAGACGAAGGTCCAGTCGCTCTGGAAGCGCCCGAAGATCTCGGGAGCTCCCTGGAGGAGGAGGAGGGTGGTCAGGATCATGGGGTGTGCGTTGGGGGTTGGTCGGGAAGGGCCCGGCCGCGCCGGGGGTTCGTCCTTCCGTTCGGCGGGAAGGATGCCCGCCGACGGGGAGCGCAACGGGAACGCTTCGGGAAGGTCCCGTGAAGACGGCCAATCCCGTGCCGTCCCCGGAGGGGGCCGGAGGCGCGGTTCCGTTCCCCGTGGGGAACGTCGGGGACCGTGCAGGTCGGGTATGCTCGCCCCGATACGGCCCCCACCGCTCCGGCGGCCCAGGCCCGCCCCGCCTTCGGGGCCGGCTCCGGACGGCTCCGCAGGGGGCGACGGGGGTCGTCCCCTCCAGGGCCGGGAAGGCCCGAACGCGTACGCCGGAGCGGCTGCCTCGGCTCCACGCGTCCCGTCCCCCCCACCGCCGCCCCGCCTCGGATCGCGCCCACGCCGTGAACCCGCCGCTTCGTCTCCTCTTCGTCTGCGTCGAGAACGCCAATCGCAGCCAGATGGCCGAGGCCTTCGCCCGCGAGCTCGGCGGCGACGCCGTGGAGGCGTGGAGCGCGGGCTCGCGGCCGGCCGAGCGCGTCGGCGCCGGCAGCGTCGCGGCGATGGCGGAACTCGGCCTCGACCTCTCCGGAGCCCGGCCGAAGTCGCTCGACGAGCTGCCGCCGGGGCCCTGGGACGCGGTCGTCACCATGGGCTGCGGCGACGCCTGCCCCCACCTGCCGGCGCACCGCCGCGACGATTGGGCGCTCCCCGACCCGCGCACCCTGGGCCCCGACGCGGTGCGCACCGTGCGCGACGACATCCGCGCCCGCGTCGCCGCCCTGCTCACCGAGCTCGGCGTCGGGCCCGCGGGCTGACGTCAGGGCAGGAGTTCGGTGACGCCCAGGGTGGAGAGGGTCCAGATGGTCGGGTCGCTGGGCGAGGTCCGCACCACCGCCCGGGTGTAGAGGGTCGTGCCGACGAGGTTCGGGTCCGGCGGCAGCGGCACGTGGATCGTGCCCCGCCCCTGCGCGTCGAGGGTCGTCTCCATCGCGGACGCGTTCAGCGAGCGCGTCAGCCAGGGGTCGGGAGCGAGGTGGCTCTTCCAGCCCTGCAGCAGCCGCCCGCCGGCGCCGTCGAAGGCGCGTGACAGGACCAGGCGGCAGGGGCGGTTGGCGCCGCTCG
>JALUVI010000160.1 GCA_027020785.1 Planctomycetota bacterium
CACGGCGTCATCGCGGCGCTGGACGAGCGCACCGTCACCCTCAAGGTGGGCGACGGCATGCGGATGAAGTTCGACCGCATCGCCATCGTGCGCAGGGCCGACGAACCGGCGACCGAGAAGAAGGCGTGACCGCGGCGGTGCCGGAGCGTCGTCTCCGGCATGGGAACGGACCCGCGCGCCGGTCTCGGCCGCCTGGCCGAGGAGCACGTCGCCCACGACCTGGTGGGACGCGGCTGGGAGCTCCTGGCGACCCGGCTGCGCACGCCGCACGCCGAAGTGGACCTCCTGGCGCGTGAACCCGAGGGACGCCTGGCCGTGGTCGAGGTCAAGGCCGTCTCCGCGTCGCGCTGGCTCGACGGCGAGGACCTGCTCCGGCCCCGGCAGCGCCTACGACTGGGGCGCGCCCTGCTCCACCTCCTCGCCCACCGCGGCGGCGGCCCCGGCGCCGTCCACCTCGCCGTGGTCGAGCACCGCGGCGGCGTCCCCGTCGCGATCGAGTGGTGGGAGGAGGTCCTCACCGCGCAGGGCGGCCATGGCTTCGTCCTGGAGGCGGAGGTCGAGTGGCTCGAGGCCGCGGCGACGGAGCAGCTCCGCGGCGACCGCGGCGACGCGCTCGGGAGCCACCCGGTCCCAGTCGCGGAGCGGCGGCAGGCCCCGTTCCTCGCCCAGGGCGACCAGGTCGGCGACCAGGCGGCGGGCGGGCCGGAAGTAGGCGTCGCCGGGCTGGAAGGCGCGGTCGCACAGGTCGGCGAGCTGCCAGCGCACCCGCCGCCCGGAGGCCAGGGCGCGCAGCATGGCGCGTTCCTCCAGGAACAGGACGGGGTCGCGGAACAGGAGCCAGGAGCGGGCGACCGCGGGCAGCAGCGCGACCACGGGGACGCCGGAGCGGCTCCATTCCAGGCTCTCGGGCAGGTGGGCGACCTCGTGGAGGAGGAGCGCCTCGAGCTCCAGCGCGTCGAAGTCGGCGCCTTCGCCGCGGAGGGCGAGGCGCAGGCGCAGCGCCAGCTCGTCCGCCGCCAGTGGACCGGCCGCCGGGTCGGGCGGCGACGTCTCCCGGTCGAGGAGCCGTTCCGGTTCGACCCGGGCGAGGCGCTCCGCGGCGCGGGAGGCGGAGAGACGGACCCGATCCAGGCGCAGGAACAGGCCGTGGAAGGGGGCGCCGCCCATGACGTCGGCCTGACCGTGGCTCCACCCCTCGGCGGCGAGGACCAGCTCGACCGGCGGGCGGTCGTCGCCGAGGGTGAGAGGGTGGACCACGGCGTCGCGGAGGTAGAGCCAGGACGGGCCGCGACGGACGTCCCAGCCGAGCAGCAGGAAGCGCCCGGCCTCGGCCCAGGCGCGCGCCCAGGAGCTGGCTGCGAGCTCCGGGCGCAGGAGTTCGGCGAAGCCGCCGACCCGGTAGCGCGGGGTCGCGGCGAGACCGCCGGGGACGTCGGCGACGGCGCACCAGCGTTCGAGGCGGTCGAGGACCTCGTCCAGCGTGGCGTCGCGGAGCCAGGGCGCCTCGGCCTCCAGACGCAGGAGCACGCGGTCCAGGCGTTCGCCGAGGTCGGCGGCGTCGGCCACGGCCCGGCGCAGACCGACTTCGGCGCGGGCGCGTTCCTCCCAGCGCGCGTCCCCGGCATCGCGGGCGAGGGCGAGCAGGGTGGAGAGGGCGTCGCGCCGCCCCACCTCGAAGGCATCTTCGGCGAGTTCGGCGTAGGCGAGGCGGAGACGGTGCTCACGGGCGTGGAGCCGCGCCGCGACGAGGCGGCGGAACGGGTCCGAAGCCACGGAACGCGGAGTCTCGGCGAGGAGGCGGCGGGCCGCCTCGTCCTCGCCGAGGGCCAGCGCGCTGGCCGCGGCGCCGAGCCCGAGCCACGGATGGTCCGGGTGCTCGCGGTGACCGCGGACGAGGGCCCGATGGCGGGCCAGGGGGTCCTCGATCAGCCGCGCCCGCAAGTAGCGCAGGTCGGCGACCCGCTCGCCCGGGTCCATCGCGTCGAGCTCGCGGCGCAACCGGACCCGCCCGCCGCGCGCCAGCAGGAGGTCCTGGCGCAGGCGTTCGGCGGCGACGCTGCCGGTCCGCGCCCAGGAGAGCTCTTCGAGCCGGGCCAACGCGGCGTCCACCTCCCCTCTCCAGAGGAGG
>JALUVI010000161.1 GCA_027020785.1 Planctomycetota bacterium
CTTCGACCGCGTCGAGATCGACCCTCGGCTCGGTGGGCGGCGACGCGGCAGGAACCGAGGCGCACGCCGGGAGGACGAGGAGCGCGGCCGCGAGCAGTCCGAACCGCCGTCGGGCGGTGACGCGCGCCGGAGCCGGACGGCCCATCATCGCAGCAAGAACGCGCGACGCAGGTCGGGGCCGAGGTCGGCGCGCTCCTCGGTCGTCGGGTCGAGGGCGCACACCGGCGCCTCGGAGTCGGCACCGGGCGGGACCGCGACGGCGGGCGCACCGGCGCCGTAGAGGAGCGGCGCCTCGTAGCGGACCACCGCATCGGCCGCCCCGCCGGCGAGGAGGGCGCCGTGGACCCGAGGCCCCCCCTCCACGAAGAGGCGGCGCACCCCGAAGTCGGCGCGGAGGGCGCGCAGCACCCAGTCGAGGTCGAGGCGACCCGCGGCGTCCCGCGGCGCAGCGAGCAGGCGGTCGGCGGCGCCCTCCTCGAGCGGAGGCCCCTCCGGGCCGTGGACCCAGAGCCGCAGACCGGGACGATGACGCAACCGGGCCCGCGCCGCGAAATCGGCCGGGGCGTCGAGCAGGACGCGGAGCGGCTGTTCCTCGGCCGGCAGCTCGCGCCCCTCGGGCCGCGCCGTCAAGGCCGGGTCGTCCACCAGCAACGTGTGCTTGCCGGCGAGCACGGCGTCCGAGCACCGACGCAGGAAGTGGACCTCGCCGCGGGCCGCGTCAGCGGTGATCCGCCCCCCACCGCGGGGCTCGGCGACCCGCCCGTCCAGGGTCGCCGCCCACTTGAGGAGGACGAAGGGACGCTCGGGCGCAGCCAGGGCCCGCTGGAAGGCGGCGAGCGCCGCGCCCTCCCGCTCCCGGTCCTCGGCGCCGAGCGCCGGGAGGACCACGACCTCGACCCCGGCGGCGCGCAGTCGCTCCAGCCCCCGCCCCCGGTGGCGGGGGTCCGGGTCCTCGGCGCCGACCACGACGCGGCGCACCCCGGCTGCGAGCAGCGTCTCCGTGCAGGGCGGTCGGCGCTTCTCGCCCCCGCGGGCCGAGCACGGCTCGAGCGAGACCACGACCTCGTCCACCACTCCGGCCAGCGGTCGGTCGGCCGCCTCGTCCCAGGCGCCCGCGTCGCGCAGAGCGGCCTCCTCGGCGTGGGGGCCGCCGAAGACGGCGTGGCGGCCGCGGCCGACGACGTGACCTCGGGCCAGGGCCAGGGCGCCGACGCGGGGATTGGGCGCGGTCTCCAGCCAGCCGGAGCGCAGGGCCTCGGCCCGGGCCCGGGAGAGCAGGTGGAGGTCCCGGTCGCTCACGCTCCGGTCCTCACACCGGAATCGGCCCGGCGGGGCCGGCGCCGGGGCTCGGGGTGCGGAGGAGGAGTCCGCCGTCGCCGCCATCGGCAGCGGGCGCGGCGCGGCGACGCGACGGCGCCTCCGGCAGGGGCTCTTCGGGGCGGACTTCCTCGGCCACCAGCTCGCGCCGGTTCCAGCCGGTGAGCCGCACCTCGCGCAGCAGACCGGCGCGGAAGCCGGGCCGGAACGGCAGACGAGCCCAGTGCCCGTTGTGGGTACGCCCCAGCCACCAGGCGTCGTCGTCGCGCGCCGGCCCCTCCAGCAGGACCGCCGAACGGCGACCGACCCAGGCCCGGGTCCGCGCCGGGGCCAGCGAACGCTGCAGGGCCAGCAGTCGGTGGTTGCGCTCCTTCTTGACGGCCGCGGGGACGTCGTCCGCCAACCGCTCGGCGGCGTAGGTGCCCGGACGCGGCGAGTACTGGAACACGTAGCTCTGGAGGAAGCCGAACTCCTCCATGGCGCGCTCCGAGGCGGCGAAGTCCTCGTCGGTCTCGCCGGGGAAACCGACGATCCAATCCGAGACCAGTTCGAGGTCGGGCATGGCCTCGCGCAGCAGCGCGATGCGGCGGCGGTAGAGGTCGAGGTTGTAGCCGCGCTTCATCCGCTTGAGCACCCGGTCGCTGCCCGACTGGAGCGGCACCGGGAGGAAGCGCAGGAACTGCGGCGAGCGGGCCATCGCCGCCGCCAACTCGCGGGTCACGTAGCTCGGGTGCAGGGTGACGAGCCGCAGGCGCAGCAACCCGTCCACCTCGGCCAGCGCGTCCAGCAGCCGCGCCAGGTCGGGGGCATCGTCGCCGCGGCGGTCGCGACCGTAGGCGTCGATGGTCTGCCCCAGGAGGTGGACCTCGGTCACCCCGTCGTCCACCAGGGCCCGGACCTCGGCGACGATCGCGTCGAGGGGGCGCGATTCCACGCGGCCACGCACGCTCGGGACGATGCAGTACGTGCAGTTGAGGTCGCAGCCGCGCATCACCGCGACGTGGGCCGAATGGCCGCCGTCGCGGCCGGCGAGGTCGCGGACCGGAGCGTCCACCGGCCCCGCGGAATCGCCGAGCATGCAGACCCGTTCCTCGCCGCCGAGGACGCGGTCCACGTAGTCGGGCAGCCGTGGGAACCAACGCGAACCGCAGACCACGTCCACGTGGGGCTCGCGGTCGAACAGCTCCTCCCCCTCGCGGTCGGCCATGCACCCCACCACCGCGACCACCACCGAGGGGTCCTCACGCTTGCGGCGGCGCAGCTCGCCGAGCAGGCCGTGGACCCGTTCCTCGGCGTTCTCGCGCACCGAGCAGGTGTGGAAGAGGTGGAGCCGGGCCCGCTCCGGGTCGTCGGTCTCGCTCCAACCCCGCCGCAGGAAGGCGGCTCGGATGAGCTCGCCGTCGTAGACGTTCATCTGACAACCGAAGACCCGCAGGTGGAAACTGCGGTCCCCAGCCGTCGCGGACGCCCCCATCGCTGGTCCTCCCCGAGGGGTCAGGTGTTGGAGACCGTCTCCAGGATCTCGACCCCGCAACCGGGCCCCACCATGAAGGTCTCCTCCTCCAGGTCGAGGCCGGTGAGCTCCTCGATCTCGGTGTTCAGGAGCCGGTGGGTCGCCCCGTCGCCGGTCAGGTAGATGACGGCGCTGCGGTGCCACTTCTGGGCGTCCGAGACGATGGCGGTGCTGCCCGGATTGCGCTTGAGCCGCATGCGCACGTCGCGGTCCCCGCCGGCGTCGAAGCCGGCGTAGCTGGTGTAGCCGGGGCCAATGGCGTCCCAGTCGTCGAGGTACTCGACGATGGTGATCTCGCCGGTGTCGTACCCCATGTCGGCGGCGCAGTCCTCGAAGGGATAGGCCGGACTGAAGAAGGCGTTGGCCTGCGACTCGGTCTTCTCGATCATCCCGTCCTTCCAGGGCCGGATGAAGAAGCGCTGTCCGCTGTCGCGTGGAAACGAACCGTTGTGGTGTTGCTGGTAGTCGAGCAGGAAGGTGTAGAGACGCTTCATGTTCTGCTCGCTGGCGGTCATCCGCGCCCGGTCCATCCAGGCCGGAGCGTTGACCACCAGATAGGTGGAGAGGAGACCGATGATCATCACCACGATCATCATCTCCATCAGGGTGAAACCACCCCGGAGGCGGTCAGGTGCCTTGGCTGTAGTCATCGAGGTATGCGAGTTGTTCGGGCGTGAGCTCGTCGATCCGCGAGCCCATCGCGGTGAGCTTGATCAGGGCGATCTCCTGGTCCAGTTCCTCGGGCAGGACGTGGACCGCGTTGTCGAGTTCGCGGCCCTTCTCGGCGAGGAGCTTCATCGCCTGGAACTGGTCGGCGAAGCTCATGTCCATGACCTCGCTGGGGTGCCCCTCGGCGGCGGCCAGGTTGACCAGGCGACCGTCGGCCAGCACGTAGATGCGGCGGCCGTCCCGGAGGGTGTACTCGACGCAGTTGTCGCGGACGGTGCGCTTGGACTCGGCCATCGCCTCCAGGTCCGCGAGGTTGATCTCGCAGTCGTAGTGCCCGGTGTTGCAGACGATGGCGCCGTCCTTCATCACCTCGAAGTGGCGTCCGACGATGACGTCCTTCATGCCCGTGGCGGTGATGAAGATGTCGCCGACCGCCGCGGCCTCGTCCATCCGCATGACCCGGTGGCCGTCGAGCACCGCCTTGAGCGCCGCCGTCGGCTTGACCTCGGTGGCGATGACCCGCGCCCCCATCCCGGCGGCGCGCATGGCGCAGCCGCGCCCGCAGTGCCCGTAGCCGGCGACGACGAAGTCCTTGCCGGCGAGGAGCACCGAGGTGGCGCGCAGGATGCCGTCCAGCGACGACTGGCCGGTGCCGTACACGTTGTCGAAGTCCCACTTGGTCTCCGAGTCGTTGACCGCGACGACCGGGTAGCCGAGCTTGCCGTCCGCCGCCATCGCGCGCAGGCGGTGGACCCCGGTGGTGGTCTCCTCGGAGCCCCCGATGATGCCGGGGATGAGGTCGGGGTACTTGTCGTGGACGCGGAAGATGAGGTCGGCGCCGTCGTCCAGGGTCAGGGTCGGGCGAAAGTCCAGGGTGCGGTCGATGGACCAGTAGAACCCTTCGGTGTCCTGCCCGTACCAGGCGTAGACGTGGACCCCTTCGTCGGCCAGGGCCGCCGCCACCGCGTCCTGGGTGGACAGGGGGTTGCACCCCGACCACGCCACCTCGGCGCCGGCGGCGCGCAGGGTGCGGATCAGGACCGCAGTCTCCTTGGTGACGTGGAGGCACCCGGCGATGCGCTGACCGGCCAGCGGCTTGGTCTTGGAGCACTCCTCACGGATGGCCATCAGCACCGGCATGCGGCTCTCGGCCCAGTCGATGAGACGGCGCCCCTCGTCGGCGAGGCCGAGGTCGGCGACCTTGTAGGGAACGGATTCGGACACGGTGGGAGTCGAGGACATGGGGTGGTTCGGGGGGTCAGCTGCGGGAGGTGGCGGCGGCGTCGAGCGCGGCCTGGAGTTCGGGAACGAGATCGAGGCTCTCCCAGGGGAATTCCTCGCGGCCGAAGTGGCCGTGGTAGGCGGTCTCGCGATAGCTCCAGCCGTTGGGACGGCGGAGCCCGAGGCGGCCGATGATCCAGTCGGGGGTCAGCGGATCGTGGGCGCGTCCGGCGTCGTCCACCCACGGCTCGAGGTTGCGGATCGCGCGCTGCAGGTCGTCGTCGGTCAGCCCGTCGGCCAGCGAACCGAAGCCGTCCACCCGGATGCTCAAGGGGTGGGCGACGCCGATGGCGTAGGCGAACTGGACCTCCACCCGTTCGGCGAATCCGGCGGCGACCAGGTTCTTGGCGACCCACCGCGCCGCGTAGGCGGCGGAGCGGTCCACCTTGGTGGCGTCCTTGCCGCTGAAGGCGCCGCCGCCGTGGCGGGAGTAGCCCCCATAGGTGTCGACGATGATCTTGCGGCCGGTGAGCCCGGTGTCGCCGTGCGGACCGCCGATCTCGAAGCGGCCGGTGGGGTTGACGTGGTAGCGGGTCCCCTCGTGCAGGTAGTGCTCCGGGATCGCCGCCGGCACCAGTTCCTCCCGGACGAAGGCGCGGATCTCGTCCAGCGACACGCCGCTGCGGTGCTGGGTCGAGAGCACGATGGTGTCGATGGCGACGGGCTCGTCGCCCTCGTAGCGGAACGTCACCTGCCCCTTGGCGTCGGGCAGCAGCCAGTCCACGACCTCGGCGCGCCGCATCTCGGCGTGCTTCTTCATCAGCGCATGGGCGTAGAGGATGGGCGCCGGCATGAGCTCCGGCGTCTCGCGGCAGGCGAAGCCGAACATCATCCCCTGGTCGCCGGCGCCGAGGGAATGCGGCTCGTCCTCGGCGTGCGTCACGCCCTGGGCGATGTCGGCCGACTGCTCGTGGATGGTGACCAGGATTCCGCAGCAATCGGCGTCGAAGCCGATTCCGGTGGTGTTCACGTAGCCGATGTCGCGCAGCACCCGGCGCACCTCCTTCTCGACGTCCACGAAGGTCTCGGTGTGGATCTCGCCGCCGACCACGACCAGCCCGGTGGTCGCGAAACACTCGCAGGCGACCCTCGAGGCGGGATCGTCCTTCAGGCAGGCGTCCAGGACGGCGTCGCTGACCTGGTCGCAGACCTTGTCGGGGTGACCCATGGAGACCGATTCGGACGTGAAGAGCTTGGCTTCCTTCATGCTGACGAGCGCTGACTGTGAGGGTGGGGGGCGAGGAAACCCCGACGGTCCAGGGCTTCCAGGGTGTGGCGGGTCGCGCCGCGCGACGAGAGCAGCGCCTGGCGCCCCGCAGCCCCCGCGGCGGCGGCGGCGGCCGGGTCCTCCAGCCACGTGACGAACGATTCTAGCACCGAATCGGCGTCCGGAACGCGCCGCAGACTGCCCGTTCGCTCGAGCAGTTCCACTTCGTTCGCGAAGTTCTCCACGTGGGGTCCGGTGGTCATCGGGATCCCGGCCGCAGCCGCCTCGAGCACGTTCTGCCCGCCATGGGGCACGAGGCTACCACCCACGAAGGCGCATTGCGAGACCGCATAGGCGCTCTCGAGCTCGCCGAAGACGTCGAGCAGGACCAGGTCGCCCGGGCCGGGGCCGTCGTCGGCGCCGATTGCGGAACGACGCAGCACTCGTCCGACGTGGAGTCCCTCCAACCGCGGGGCCAGACCGTCGGCGCGGCGCGGATGCCGAGGCGCGACCACCAGCACGGCGCCGCGGTGAGGGCCGTCACGACGGTTCCACGCCGCCACCAGCCGCTCCTCCTCGTCCTCGTGGGTCGAGGCCAGGACCACCCACGGGGCGGTGGAGCACGACGTCCACGCCCGCCACGCTGCGGCGGGCTCGGCCGGAGGATCGCGGTCGTACTTGAGGTTGCCGACCACGAGCAGACGGTCCTCCGGCACGCCGAGCTCGAGGAAACGGTCGCGGTAGACCTCGTCCTGGACCGCATAGAGTCGAATCCACTCGAAGCGCGGCAGCCAGCGTTGGACCCGACGGTAACCGCGGATCGAGG
>JALUVI010000162.1 GCA_027020785.1 Planctomycetota bacterium
GCGACGACGTGGACCTGGGTCGGCTGCCGGTGCTGACCACCTGGCCCGGCGACGCGGGGCCGTTCATCACCTTCCCGCTGTGCGTCACCCGCGACCCGGAGACCGGGCGGCGCAACCTCGGCACCTATCGGTTGCAGGTGTTCTCGCGCAACGAGACCGGCTTCCACACCCACCTCCACAAGGACGCGCGGCGCCACCTCGGCAAGGCCGCGGCGCGCGGCGAGAAGGTGCCGGTGGCGGTGGTGGTCGGCGCCGACCCTGCGACCTGCTTCGCCAGCGTGGTGCCGGCGCCGCCGGACGTGGACGAGCTCCTGATCGCGGGCTTCCTGCGCGGCCGCGGGGTGCCGCTGGTGCCGTGCCGCACCGTGCCCCTCGAGGTCCCGGCGACCGCCGAGTACGTGCTGGAGGGCTGGGTGGACCCGAACGAGCTGCGGCGCGAGGGGCCGTTCGGCGACCACACTGGGTTCTATTCGCTGGCCGACGACTACCCGGTGTTCCGGGTGTCGTGCATCACCCACCGCCGCGACCCCGTCTACCACACCACGCTGGTCGGCCGCCCGCCGCAGGAGGACTGCTGGATGACCTGGGGCATCGAGCGGCTGCTGCTGCCGGTGCTGCAGAAGGCCTTCCCCGAGGTGCTCGACTACCGCATGCCCTTCGAGGGCGTGGCCCACAACCTGATGCTGGTCAAGATCCGCAAGCAGTACCCGGGGCACGCGCGCAAGGTGATGAACGGGCTGTGGGGGCTCGGCCAGGCCATGTTCACCAAGGTCATCGTGGTGGTGGACGAGGACGTGGACGTCCACGACGACGCCGAAGTGGCGTGGAAGGTGCTCAACCACATCGACCCGCAGCGCGACCTCGAGTTCACGCTCGGGCCCATCGAGACCCTGGACCACGCCAGTCGCGAGCCCAGCTACGGCAGCAAGGTGGGGGTGGACGCGACCCGGAAGTGGCCCGAGGAGGGCTTCCACCGCGAATGGCCGGACGAGATCCGGATGGACCCCGAGGTGGACCGGCGCGTCGCCGACCTCCTGCGGCGGGTCGGGCTCGGCGGCTGAAGCCGGGGCGCGGCGCGGCTACCCTGGGGGCCCCATGGAGCCGGAAACCCTCGAAGTGGACGTCCTCGTGGTCGGCGCCGGGCCGGCGGGGCTGTCCTTCGCCATCCACCTGGCGCGGCTGGCCCAGGAGCGGGGCGAGGAGCTCGCCATCCTGGTGCTCGACAAGGCCGAGGAGCTCGGACGCCACCAGCTGTCGGGGGCGGTGATGGACCCGCGCGGCATCCTCGCCCTGTTCCCGCACGCCCGCAGCGAGGGCTTCCCGGTGCAGTCCGAGGTCACCGACGACGCCTTCCTGTGGCTGACCGAGAAGGGGCGCCGCACCTTCCGCGGCCCGTTCCTGCCGCCGAACTTCCGCAACGAGGGCAAGTGGATCGTTTCGGCGCAGGAGATGGTGGTGTGGCTCGCGGAGAAGGCCGAGGCCGAAGGGGTCGAGGTCTATCCGGGGTTCGCCGCGGCCCAGCTGCTGTGGGACGGCGAGCGGCTGGCCGGGGTGCGCACCGCCGACCAGGGCCGCGGCAAGGACGGCGAGCCCAAGGCGAACTTCCAGCCCGGCATGGAGATCCGGGCCCGGCTCACGGTGCTCGCCGAGGGGCCGCGCGGGTCGCTGACCAAGGACCTGTCCGAGGCCCGCGGCATCTGGAACGGCAGGAACCCCCAGATCTACGGGGTCGGCGTCAAGGAGCTGTGGGAGGTCGAGCGCGACGACCTCGTCGGCAAGGTCCTCCACACCGGCGGCTGGCCGCTCGGCAAGCGCGCCTACGGGGGCGGCTGGATCTACGGGCTGCCCGACCGGAAGTTGTCCATCGGTTTCGTCACCGGAATGGACCACGGGGATCCGTCCTTCGACTACCACGCCCTGATGCAGCTGTGGAAGACGCATCCCTTCATGCGCGAGCTGCTCGAGGGCGGGAAGATGCTGCGCTACGGCGCCAAGACCGTGCCCGAGGGCGGCTACTGGTCGCTGCCGAAGTGCTGGGGCGACGGCTGGCTGGTCCTCGGCGACTCCGCCGGGTTCCTCGACGCGGCGCGGCTCAAGGGCCTGCACCTCGCCGTCGAGTCGGGGATGATCGGCGCCGAGGCCGCGGTCGAGGCCCTGGCCGGCGGCGGGGGCCTGTCGGTGGAGAAGCTGTCGCGCTTCGACGACCTCTTCGAGGCCTCCAAGGCCCGGGAGCAGCTGTGGAAGGTGCGCAACTTCCGCCAGGGCTTCCAGAAGGGCTTCTACCGCGGCATGCTCGGCGCCGGGCTGACCATCCTCACCGGCGGGCGGCTGCCGGCGGGACGGGTGCCGGCCAAGGCCGACCACGAGCTCTACCGCAAGGGTCTCGGCCACGAGCCGTGGCCGCGGGTCCAGCCCGACGGGAAGCTGACCTTCGACAAGCTGACCGACGTCTACCACTCGGGCACGGTGCACGAGGAGGACCAGCCGTGCCACCTGCACGTGCTCGAGACCTCCCTCTGCGTGGACCGCTGCACCGAGGAGTACGGCAACCCCTGCCGCCACTTCTGCCCGGCCGCGGTGTACGAATGGGAGGGAGGGCCCGGCCCGAAGATCAACGCCTCCAACTGCGTACACTGCAAGACCTGCGACGTCGCCGACCCCTACCAGAACATCGACTGGCAGGTGCCGGAGAGCGGCGGGCCCGTCTACCTGGGCATGTGAGCCGCTGCGGCGGCCGCGCCGGGAGACCCTTCGATTCCCTCGCACCCATCCTTCCACCACCCCCCACGACCGACATGAGAACCCGCGTCCAGCCTTCGGCCCGTCCCGGCCGCAACGACCTCTACGCCATCCTGGTGCCCAAGGGCAAGCGCCCGCAGCTCCCCGACACCGCGCCGCCGCCGGCGACCTGGAAGGCCGACTTCGGCGACGAGAAGGGCAGTTGCGTGCTGCTCCGCGGCGGCGGCGGGCGGCGCTGGCTGCTGGTGCGGCTGCCCGAGCCCAAGGAGATGGGCTGCGACGACGTCCGGGACGCCGCCGGCAAGGCGCGGCGCGAGGCCGAGCGGCTCGAGCGCACCAACCTCGTCGTGGACCTCGGGCTCCTGAAGGAACCCGCCGACTGCGTGCAGGCCGCCGCGGAGGGCGCCGGGATGGCCGGCTACGACATGGCGGTCTGCAAGTCCGATCGGAAGAAGCCGCACGTCAAGGTGCTCACCATCGTCGGCGCCGGTCGTTCGCGCGCGGTGCAGCGGGCCGCGGCCCACGGCGCGTTGGCCGCCGAAGCCAACCTGTTCGCCCGCGACCTGCAGAACCTGCCGCCGAACGTGCTGAACCCGAAGGAGTTCGCCCGGCGGGCGCGGCAGGTGGCGCGCAAGCACCCGCGGATGAGCGTCAAGGTCCTGGGGCGACGCCAGCTCGAGGAACTCGGCGCCGGCGCCTTCCTCGGCGTCGCCGAGGGTTCGGCCAACGAACCGCAGCTGGTCCACCTCGTGTACAAGCCGGCGCGCGGCAAGTCCAAGGGCAAGCTGGCGCTGGTCGGCAAGGGGCTGACCTTCGACTCCGGAGGCATCTCGCTGAAGCCCTCGGCGAAGATGGACGAGATGAAGTTCGACATGTCCGGGGCGGCGGCGGTACTCGGCACCTTCCACGCCCTGGCCAACGGCGCCGAGTGCGCCTACGAGGTCCACGGCATCCTCGGCTGCGCCGAGAACATGCCCGACGGCAGGGCGCAGCGGCCCGGCGACATCGTGAAGGCGATGAACGGCAAGACCATCGAGGTGCTGAACACCGACGCCGAGGGGCGGTTGGTGCTCGCCGACTGCCTGGCCTACGTCGCCAAGAAGGTGAAGCCGGAGCGCATCTACGACATGGCGACCCTGACCGGCGCCGCCATCATCGCGCTGGGCCACCTCAAGAGCGCGGTGCTCGGCAACGACCAGAAGCTCATCGACGACATCTGCGAGCGCGCCGAGCGGGCCGGCGAGCCGGTGTGGCAGCTGCCGCTGGACGACGACTACCGCGACCTGACCCGCGGCTCCTACGCCGACCTCCAGAACATCTACCCCGCGGGGCAGGGCGCCGGCACCATCGCCGGGGCCAGCTTCCTGTCGTTCTTCGTGGACGACATCCCCTGGGTGCACCTCGACATCGCGGCCACCGCCTGGGAGGGGCCGAACCGGTCCTACTACTCCAAGGGCGGCCGCGGCGTGATGGTCCGCACCATGCTGGAGGTGTTGCGCGGCTGACCACGGGCCGCCGCTAGGCTGGGAGGGCCATGATCACGGCCCTCCTCGCCTCGCCCCCATTCCTCGCCCTGGCGCCGGTCGCGGCCCAGGAACCCGCTCCGGACGCCGCCGTCGTCCCGGCGCGCCCCGAGCTCCAGGCCTTCGCCCGCGCCGAGGCCGAGGACCTGCTCGCGCTTTGGCGCGACCTCCACGCCCATCCCGAGCTCTCGCTCCACGAGGTCGAGACCGCGCAACGGCTGGCCGAGGAACTGCGTGGTCTCGGTTTCGCCGTCACCGAGGGCGTCGGCGGCACCGGTGTGGTCGGCGTGCTCGAGAACGGGACCGGGCCGACGGTGCTGGTGCGCTGCGACATGGACGCGCTGCCCATCACCGAGGAGAGCGGACTCGATTGCGCCAGCACCGTCACCGCCGAGCTCGCCGACGGCGGGGAGACCGGGGTGATGCACGCCTGCGGCCACGACGTCCACATGACGGTGTGGGTCGGGACGGCGCGGTTCCTGGCCGAGCATCCCGAATCGTGGCGAGGACGGCTCCTGTTCGTCGCCCAACCCGCCGAGGAGCTCGGGCTCGGGGCGCGCCACATGCTCGAGGACGGGCTCTACGAACGCTTCGGCACCCCGGACGCCTGTCTCGCCCTCCACGTGCGGGCCGAGATCCCGGCGGGTCGGATCGGTTCGTGTCCGGGCTACGCCCTGGCCAACGTGGACTCGGTGGACGTGGTGGTCCGCGGACGCGGCGGACACGGTTCCACCCCGCACCTGACCAAGGACCCCGTGGTGCTGGCGGCCCGCATCGTGATGGGGCTGCAGACCCTGGTCAGCCGCGAGGTCAGCCCGCTGGACGCGGCGGTGGTCACGGTGGGGAGCATCCACGGCGGGACCAAGCACAACATCATCCCCGACGAGGTGAAACTCCAGCTCACGGTGCGGAGCTACCGTGAGGAGGTCCGCCAGCGGTTGCTCGAGGGCATCCGCCGCACCGCGGTCGGCGAGGCCCGGGCGGCGGGGCTGCCGCACGACCTCCTGCCGGTGGTCACGGTGCTCGACGAGTTCACCCCGGCCGCCTACAACGACCCGGAGCTGGTCGCGCGCGTGGACGACGCCATCCGCGCCCAGCTCGGCCCCGACGCGGTGGTGCCGCAGGCCCCGGTGATGGGGGGCGAGGACTTCGGCCGCTATGCGCCGGCCGCGGGCTGCCCCGGCTACCTGTTCTGGCTCGGCGTCGGCGACGCCGAGGCCATGGCCGCCGCCGAGGAGCGCGGCGAGAAGTTGCCTTCGGTCCACACCAGCCGCTTCCGCCCCGACGTGGAGGACGCGATCCCGGTCGGGGTGCAGGCGATGTCGGCCGCCGTCCTGGCCGTGCTCGGCGCCGACGGCTGATTCCGGTCGGCCCTGCGGGGAGGGGTCGGGAGCCTGGAGGCGGAGGCCCCCCGGCGTCGCCAAGGCTCCTGCGGGGTCAGCCGCGCTGGTCGAGCGGCACCCAGTCGCGGCGGTCGTGGCCGAGGTAGACCTGGCGCGGCCGCACGATGCGCCGCTTCGGCGTGACCATCATCTCGTTCCAGTGCGCCAGCCAGCCGACCATCCGGGCCACGGCGAAGAAGACGGTGAAGAAGGTCGGCGGGAAGCCCATCGCCGCGTAGATCAGCCCCGAGTAGAAGTCCACGTTCGGGAACAGCTTGCGCGACACGAAGTAGTCGTCGGCGAGCGCGGCCTCCTCCAGGGCCTGGGCGATGGCGAGGCGCGGGCTGGGGCCGGCGACTCGGAACACTTCGCCGGCGAGCCCCTTGATGACCTTGGCCCGCGGGTCGTAGTTCTTGTAGACGCGGTGGCCGAAGCCCATCAGCCGCCGCTCGCCGGCCTTGACCGATTCGAGGAAGGCGGGGACCTCCTCGACCGAACCGATCTCGTCGAGCATCTCGAGGACGGCCTGGTTGGCGCCGCCGTGGAGCGGGCCCTGGAGCGCGGCCGCAGCCGAAGCGGCGGCCGAGTAGGGATTGACCAGCGACGAACCCACCGCCCGCATCGCGTTGGTGCTGCAGTTGAGCTCGTGTTCGGCGTGGAGGACCAAGAGGCAGTCCATGGCGCGCTCGAACTCGGGCGGCACGTCCGGCTCGCCGGACCCCTTCAGCATGTGGAGGAGGTTGGCCGCGTGCGACAGCTCGGGCCGCGGCTCGCATTCCTCGAGCGGGAGCCCGACGTGCCGCCGGTGGGCCAGGGCCGCGGCCACCGGGGTCAGCGCCAGCAGGCGCAGGGTCTGGCGGGCGCGGGATGCGGCGTCCTCCACGTCCTCGCCGTCGGGGAACTCGCCGCCCAGCGCGGCCAGCAGCGCCACCAGCATGGACATGGGGTGGGCGCCGTCGGGCATCGCCGCGGTCAGGGCGCGCTGCGCGTCGAGCACCCGGGTGTTCTCGGCGATCTCGCGCGAGAAGCCCTCGAGTTCGGCCGCGGTGGGGAGCTCGCCCGACAGGACCAGCCAGCAGGTCTCGCGGTAGTTCGAGCGCTCGGCGAGTTGCTCGATGGGGTAGCCGCGGTAGTTCAGCACTCCGGCGGCCCCGTCGATGAAGCAGATGGTGCTCCGCGCGGTCGCCGTGCTCGCGAGCGGCGGGTCGAAGGGCATCAGCCCGAAGTCGTCCGGAGCGACCTTGACCTTGCGGATCTCCTCGGAGGGGACGACGCCATCGAGGATCGGCAACTCGTAGCGCTCGCCGGTTCGGTCGTCGCGGACATCGAGGGCGCCGTCCCGGTGGGGCTCGGCGGGCGGGGGAGGCGGAAGGGGCGCTGGCATGGCGGCGGGTTCGTCGGCGCAGGGCGACGAAGGAGGGCGAGGCATTGTTCCAGCGCGGCCGGGCGGGCTCAAGGCGACCGGCCATGCCTCGGGACGGTGGGGGAGGCGGGAGTCGAACCCGCAACACGGGGATTTTAAGTCCCCTGCCTCTGCCGATTGGGCCACTCCCCCAGGGGGCGCGAGGATACCCTCGCCGCCGTCGTGCTCCGCCGTCTGCCTCCACTCGCATTCGTCTGCGGCGCCGTCCTGGCCGCCCTCGCCACCGCATTGCGCGCCTGGCGGGCCCACGGCGCGCCGAGCGTCCTCGACCCCGAGGGTCTGCGGCTGTTCGACGCCGCCATGACCCAACTCCAGGACGTCGGGCTGGGCCTGCTCGCCGCCGGGCTGCTGGGACGGGTGGCGCCCTCCCGTCTGGCCGGGCTCGCCGCCCTCGGCTTCCTCGCCTCCTGCGTCCTCTTCTGCGGCGACGTCTTCCCCGCGGCCTTCCGCGACGATCACGCCACCCTGGGTACGGCTCCGGTCGGCGGCAGCTTCGGCATCGCCGCCTGGCTGGTCCTCGCTGCAGCCGGGCTCGCCTCGCTGCAGAGTGGCCGCCCTACGGGAGACCGTGACGGCGCGTGAGGGGAGATGGGGGGTGGAGCCGGCACCCAGAATCGAACTGGGGATGAGGGATTTGCAATCCCTTGCCTTACCACTTGGCTATGCCGGCCTCCGGTGCGCCCTCCATCATAGTCCCGTCCCGGCGGGGCTCCAATCCCGTTCGGTCCCGTGACCGCCCTCACCGCTCCCCTGGCCCTGGTCTTCCTGGCCCCGTTCGTCGTGCTCGCGCTCGGTCGCCGCGGCGTCTTCCTGGTCGTGGCCGCCGCCCTCGGCGTCCTGCTCGCCGGCCGCGCCGACGGCCCCTCCCTGCGCGCCGCGCTCCTGGCGGCGCCGCTCGCCGCCGCCGCCCTGGCCGGGGCGCGGCGCCCGCGCGCCGTCGTCGCCGCGCTGTTCTGGGCCGGGCTCTGCACCCTTCCGCGTTGGGGGCCGGTCGGCCCCTGGGCCTGGCGCCTCTGGCCCGGCGCCGCCGTCGCCGGGCGCGACGCCGACCTCGCCCTCGCTCCGGCGCTCTACGAGCGTTGGGGCTCGGTCCTGCCCACCCCGCCGCCGCCGTTCCCGGTGGTGCTCGCAGCGTGGTCCGTCCTCGCCGCGCTCGCGCTGTGGCGCCGCCGCCCGGTTGCTATGCTGGGCGCCGACGGCCCGCCGGCCGCGCAGCCATGAAGGTCCGCATCTTCTGCACCATTCCGCAGGATCTGATCCAGCGGCCGCTCATGTTCACCCTCGTGGACCGCTTCGGCGTGGTGCCGAACATCCGCGGAGCCAGCGTGACCGAGACCATCGCCCTCCTGTCCATCGACCTCGAGGGCGACGAGGAGAAGGTGGCGGCCGCCATGCAGTTCCTCCGCGACGAGGGCGTGCAGGTCGAAGTCCAGGACGAGGACGAGCCGGCGTCCGCTTGAGCGTCGCCGGCGCCGGCCCCCCGCGCCGGTCGTGATGGGGGGGCGCCGTTCCACGCCTCGGGCCCACGCCCTGCGCCCCGGAAGGGGAAGGGGTAGCCCTTCCGGGGCGCAGCGGCGCGACCCGGGTCAGTCGTCGAAGGGGTCGGGCGGCGGAGCCACCACGGGAGCGCCGTCGGCGCCGGAACCCCCGCCCTGGTCCTGCTGGGTGGACGACCCCCCGCTCTGCTTGACGAAGGCCTCCCACTGGGCGTCGTCGTGGGCCAGGCGGTTGACCCAGGCCCGCTGCCACAGGATGGTCGCCAGCAGGTCGAAGCGGATGGCGTCCTTCCACTCCTTGCTGCCTTCCGGGTAGCTGT
>JALUVI010000163.1 GCA_027020785.1 Planctomycetota bacterium
CGCCGCCAACCTGCTCGACTGGTTGGCCCAGGACCCGGCGCTCATCTCACTGCGGTCACGCGGCAGCCGACCGCGCCCGATTCCCGACTTCGCAGTCGAATGGTGGCAGGCCCACGGCGGGCCCACCGCGGACGAGGAGGAGGCGCGCATCCTCGACCGCCAGGCCCGGGCCCACGCCCGCCGCCTGCAGCGGTTCATCGGCTGGGGCAACGTCGTCGGGCCAGCGTTCGTGGTGCTGCTGCTCGCACTGTTGTGGCGCAGCCACCGCCGCCGGCGCGCCGCCCGTCCCTTCCCCGGCGCCCGCGCCGCGGGTGGAGGTCCGTCGTGAGCCGTCGCAACCAGCTCCTCCTCGTCGCCGCGGCCCTGGTCTGGGGGGCTGCCCTGGCCCTGCTCCAACCCTGGCGCGGCGGCGCCCACGAGCGCACCTCGGCCGCGGTGCGCCCCCTGTTCCCCGATCTCCCCGATCGTCTCGAGGAGGTCGTCCGCATCGAGGTCCGCGGTCCCGACGGGGGGCTGACCCACCTCTCGGCCCGCGGCGGTCGCTGGTGGGTGGACGAGCGCGAGCATCCCGCCGACCCGCTGCGCCTGGTCCAGCTCACCGAATCGCTGCAGAACCTCGAGACCCGGGACCCGGTGTCGGTCAATCCGGAGAACTTCTCGGTGTACGACGTCGGCCCCGGCCAGGGGACCCGCGTCACCCTGCTCGACGCCGAGGGCGGGGTGGTCGCCGACTGGATCCTCGGCAAACTGCGGTCGCAGGAGGTGGAGTCGGGAGCGGTCCCGGTCCTCGAGTTCTACATGCGGCGCGCCGACGGCGACGAGGTCTACTTGAGCGGCGACGCCATCCAGCCGCCGACCGATCCTGCCGACTGGCTGGACACTCGTTTCCTGGCTGCGGTCGAGGACGACGACGTGGACTGGGTGGAGCGTCAGGACCTGGTCGGCGGCGAGAGCTGGAGGATCGAGCGCGGCGCTGGGGACGACGAGCCGAAGTGGTGGCTCGCCGCCCCTCCGCCGCGTCGTCCGGCCTGGGACTTCGCCGGCGATTCCCTGGTCTACACCCTGATCGGTCTGCGTGCGGTGGACGTAGCGCAGCGGCTCGACCCCGACGCCGAGCCTCCGGAGTCCATGGGCTTCACCCGCGACCGCTTCCGCGTCGGCGTCGGCGACGACGTCCTGACGCTGGAACTCGGCGGCTCGGACGGCGCAGGCCATCGTTACCTGCGGGTCGGTCGGCTGCCGTGGGTCTACCTGCTCGACGACTTCACGGTGGACCAGTTGCGCCAGGCGACGGCCGACATGCTGCCGCCTCCCGACGACGGTGACGCACCCGACCTGGAGGCCCCCAGTGCGTCCGACGGGGGAGGGCCGGGGGCCATCGAGGACCATGGCGAGGGGGAACGATGAGCTTGCCCGTCCCCTTCTTCTTCCTGGTCGGTCTGCTTGCCGTCACCGCCTTCTTCGTCGGCGGGACGCTCGCGGTGTTCGGGCTCGTCGTCGGCGAGGGCAGGCCGCGCCGTCGGCTCGCCTGGCTCCAGACCCTCCTGTTCGTCGCAGTGGCGGGCCTGGCCCTCTACGCCGTGCTGCTCCTCCACGACGAACTCGCGCCGTGGCGTCGGGCCGCGCCGCCCGAGCGCTCGAGCGAATGGACCCTGGTCCAGCGCGACGCCTTGAGCCTGGTCCTGGTCGGTCTCGCCGGCGTCTTCCTGGCGCTGACCACCGCCTTCGCCTGGGTTCGCGTCGGTCGCGCCGCCGCCGCGCTGCGCGCCGTGGTCTGGGCGCCGGTGGGCGTCCGCCTCGTCCTCGACGCCGTGGGCGTGGTCTCGGCGCTGGCCGACGGCGCTCTCGACCCCGACGGCGCCTCCGTGTTCGCGCAGCGCCTCCTGCGGTGGGCCGTCGTCGCGGCCGCCCTGGTGCTGGCGTCGGTCGTCTTCCAGCTCTTCCGCAGTTTCCGCCGTCCTTCCAGCGGGACCACCGTCCCCGTCGTGACCAGCGACGCAGCCGAAGCCCGCGCCGCAAGTGGGGGCGGGCCACCGCCCTCGGATCCCGGTGCGGTACCGAGCGGAGACGACGCCGCATCCGGCTCCGGACCCGGGGCGGGGTCCGGTTCGGCCCCGGGGTCGTAGGCCGACGCCGGGTCAGTAGGGCCAGAGCTCGCGCCAGTCGCGCGGCGGCGGGGTCGGGCGGCGCCCGGCAGCGATGTCGGCGGCGGCACGGGGTTCGATGCGGACCTCGCGCAGGGCCGATTCGGCGAGGACGCGTCCGGCGGTGCGGACGATGCCCTCCACGTCGAAGCCCTGGCGCCCGTAGACCTCGATGGGCCGCCCCGACTTGGTGAACTTCTCGACCGCCAGGGTGCGTTGCGGTACGCCCAGCATCGAGCCGGCGTTGTCGAGGATGCCGGGTTCGCCGTCCACGATGCCGACGATGGGCACTTGGCGCGCTCCGAGGAGCACCGCGTCGGCGCGATCCATGACCTCGGTGGCGGGGGCGGTGAGGTGGAGTGCTCCGTCCACCCCGAGTCGCTCACGCAGGTGGCGATGCCCGTCCTTGGCTGCGAGCCGGCCGAGGAGGAGTTCCGGCGAGGTGCACACCAGGACGTTCGCGTGGATGCCGAGCTCGAGCAGTCGGTCGCTGGCCAGCGCGGCCTCGGTGGCCGGAGCGCCCATGACCAGCAGGACGACCACGTTCTCACCGGGCGCGTAGCCCGCCTCGCCTTCGCGGTGGACCAGCCAGTAGCCGCCGGCGAGGACGTCGCGACGCACCTCGGCGAGGACCTCGGCCTCGGAGCGCCCGGTGTGGCGGGCCTGGGCCATGAGGCGGCGCGTCCACTCCTTGGTGCGCACGCCTCGGGTGACGCCGCGCACGTAGACCCCACGACGGTCGTCGTCGTCCTCGGCGGCTCGGCGACGCAGCGCGTCCACCAGGATCCACTCCATCTCGCGCGGATGGTAGGGCTCCCAGGTGACCAGGTTCGGCATCTGGACGTCGCTCTTCCACGAGTGCTGCGCGCCCTCGGGCGACAGGGTGATGCCGGAAGGCGTGCCGACCAGGAGGAAACGGCCGCCCCAGTAGACGTCGTAGTACAGCTGGTCGAGCGCCCGCTTGACGAAGAAGTCGTAGACCGTCATCGCTGGGAACAGCGGGACGCCGTAGAAGTCGCCGGCCTTGCCGAATGCGCCCATCGCGCTCATCGCCGCTGCCTCGGCGATCTCGAAGCGCACGTGGCGGGTCCACGGACGGGTGGTCGGATAGAGGTGCGGCCGACCGCGCTCCTCGTAGCCGAGTTCGCTCTCCCAGTCGTCCTCGGGCACCGCGCCGTACACCTTGCCGTCCATGGTCGGGTTGATGTTGGTGCTGGTCCCGACGTCCGGGCTCATCGTCAAGAGGAGGTCGCCGGCGGCGGCGAAGCGACGCTGTTCGGCGTCGGGCTCGGGCCCGGCCGGTCGACCGCTCGCCCGATACTCGTCCCAGGTCGCGATGCGGACCAGGCGGCCGAGGACCTGCCCGAGCATCCACTGGGTGTGGGCGACGGGCATCATCTTGAGGTCGATGCCGACCTCGTGCGGCAACTCGCCGGCCGCTTCCAGCCGCCGGTCCCACTCGTCGCGTCGCGCCGCGACCCGGGCCTCCTCGGCGGCGACCCCGGCGCGCCACGCCTCGCGGCGCGCTTCGAGCAGGGCGGCTTCCGGTCCGTCCGGGGCCCAGTCGCCGCGGCCGTACGGTTCCGCCGGCGACAGCCCTTCGGCGGCCAGGAGCTCGCGGACCTCGTCCTCGTCGGGCACCGTCGAGTGGTTGCCCGGTGCAGCCTGGCAGCGCAGCCCCCAGCCCTTGATGGTGTGGGCCAGGACCAGGGTCGGCCGCTCGCTGCGGCGTGCGTGCTCGAGCGCGGCCGTGACGACCACCAGGTCGTGGCCGCCGAGGTCGAGGAAGGCGGCGACCAGCTCGTCGTCCTCGACCTCGTCGAGGAAGGCTCCGAGTCCCGGTTCGCGGGCCAGTAGGTGCTCGCGCAGCGGCGTCGCCTCGGCCTTCCACAACAGCGCCTGGGTCTCGAAGTCGGTCAAGCCGCGTTCCAGGGTCCGGCGCAGGAGGTCCCCTCCCGGTCGCTCGAACATCTGCATCCGTTTGCGTCCGTGGCGCAGGTGGAGCACGTCCCATCCGTTGGCCCGGAACGTCTCCTCGATGCGGTCGGCGTCGGTGGCCTCGGGCAGGGCGGCGTCGTTGACGATGCGCTCGCCGTCGAGGTTTTGTCGGTTGTAGTCGAGGATCCAAGTGACCTCGCGCAGGCCGCGCTCGGCGAAGTCGGTGACCGCTTCCATCAGCGAGCCCTCGCGGAACTCGGAGTCGCCGATGAGCGACCAGAAGTGGACGTCCTCCTCGTCGGCCCAGCCGTGGTCGCGCAGGTAGCGCAGGGCCAGCGCCAGGTAGCCGCTCGCCACCGGCGGGATGCCGAGCGTGCCCGAGGGCAGGACCCGCCAGGAGTCGGGGTCGCTGTCGGCGTGGTAGCTCTGCAGGACGACCTCGTCGGGCGCGCCCGGGTACTTGCGCAGTCGGTGGAGCACCGCCGCTGCCTCGTCGTCGGACATCCACGACCCGTCGGGGCGGCGGAAGACGCCGGCCAGCGCGTTCAACGCGTGGTCGAGCGGCGCCAGGTGCGGTTTGGCGCACCAGAAGTCCTGCGGCCGCCGCACCTCGAGCAGGAGCGCCGTGTCGAGGTGGAGACTGGACGCGCACGCCGCCGGGTGGCCGCCGACCTTGGGATCGGTGGGGTCGGCGTCGGGGCGATGGTTGGCCTCCCAGACCATGTGGGCCATCTGGGCCAGCGCCCGGCGGGCGATGCGGTCCAGGGTCTCGGCCCGGTCCGGGTCGAGGCCGGGGGTGGGGGTCTCGGCGAGCGGCTGCGAGGGCATGGCGGGCACCGGCGTGCCCCGCCAGTATAGGCCGCCCGGGCTTGCCGAAGCCCGGGGGCGCGGCGGTAGAATGCCTCATGGACCTGCCCCTGGCCCTGACCTTCGACGACGTCCTCCTGGTGCCGCAGGAGTCCGACGTCCTGCCGACCGAGGTGGTCACGGCGACGCGGTTCTCGCGCAACGTTCCGTTGAACGTCCCCGTCGCCTCGGCGGCGATGGACACCGTGACCGAGAGCCGTCTCGCCATCGCCCTGGCGCAGCAGGGCGGGATCGGCGTCATCCACCGCAACCTGCCCGTCGAGGAGCAGGTGCGTGAGGTGGACATCGTGAAGCGCAGTGCGCACGGCGTCATCGGCGACCCGCTGACGCTGTCGCCCGAGGACACCATCCGCGATGCCCGGCGCATCATGGAGGAGCACCACATCAGCGGGTTGCCGGTGCTCGAGGGGGACCGCCTGGTCGGCATCCTGACCCGCCGCGACCTGAAGTTCCAGGGACGCGACGAGCAGAAGGTGCACCAGGTGATGACCCGCAACCTGGTCACCGCTCCGGAGGGCACTTCACTCGACCAGGCCAAGGCGATCCTGTTCGAGGCCAAGGTCGAGAAGCTGCCGCTGGTGGACGACCAGGGACGCCTGGTCGGCCTGATCACGATGCGCGACATCCGGCTCGACGAGGAGTTCCCCCAGGCAGCGCGCGACGAGGACGGCTGCCTGGTGTGCGGCGCCGCCATCGGCGTCCACGACTACGAACGCGCCGAGGCCCTGGTCGAGGCCGGGGTGGACGTGTTGGTGGTCGACACCGCACATGGTCACTCGGCCGGCGTGATCGACACGGTGCGCGAGCTCAAGCGCCGCGACTGGGTGGACGTGGTGGCCGGAAACGTGGCCACCACCGAGGGCGCCGAGGCCCTGATCGAGGCGGGCGCCGACGGCGTCAAGGTCGGTATCGGACCCGGCAGCATCTGCACGACGCGGGTCGTCGCCGGGGTCGGCGTGCCCCAGTTCACCGCGGTGTACCAGGTGTCGCAGGTGTGCAACGCCGAAGACGTCCCGGTCGTCGCCGACGGCGGCATCCGCCACTCCGGCGACGCGGTCAAGGCGCTCGGCGCCGGGGCCGGCTCGGTCATGCTCGGCTCCCTCCTCGCCGGGGTGGACGAGAGCCCGGGCGAGACCTTCCTCTACCGCGGGCGGACCTTCAAGGCGGTGCGCGGCATGGGGTCGCTCGCCGCCATGGTCGAGGGCGGCAAGGCGCGCTACGGCCAGGGCGGGGTCGCCGAGTCGAGCAAGCTGGTCCCGGAAGGAGTCGAGGGCATGGTGCCGCACCGCGGGCCGTTGGCTCCGTTCGTCTACCAGTTCGTCGGCGGTATCCGCGCCGGGATGGGCTACCTCGGCGCCGACACCCTCGAGGTGTTCCGGGCGCGGGCGCGATTCGTGCGCATCACCGGTGCCGGCGTCGCCGAGAGCCATCCGCACGACGTGCGGGTGACCAGAGAAGCGCCGAACTACTGGGGAGGGAACGGAGAATGAGCGGCGCGGCGAACACGCAGGGCGAGGGAGCGCTCGCTCGCGCGCCCGAGGCCGCGGGGCAGCCGCTCGCGGCCGCGGGCCACGAACGCATCGTCATCGTGGACTTCGGTTCGCAGTACACCCAGCTGATCGCGCGTCGGGTCCGCGAGCACCACGTCTATTCCGAGGTGGTGCCGCCGCATCGCGCCCTGGAGGCGGCGCGCGCGCCCGGGCTGAAGGGCATCGTCCTCTCCGGGGGCCCGGGCAGCGCCTGGCAGGAGGGTGCGCCCGACCTTCCGCGGGAGGTCCTCGACCTCGGGGTGCCGGTGCTCGGCATCTGCTACGGCATGCAGTGGCTGTGCGAACGTCTCGGCGGCGAGGTGGTCCCCGGCGAAGCCGGCGAGTACGGCTTCACCCGCATCGAGGTCGAGGCTCCGGACGGGTTGCTGGCCGGGGTGTCGCCGACCACGGTGGTGTGGATGAGCCACGGTGACCGCGTGGCGAGGCTGCCGGAGGGTTTCCGCCGTACCGCCCGCAGTGAGTCCTGTCCGGAGGCCGCCGTCGGCGACGACCGGCGCCGTTTCTACGGCGTCCAGTTCCATCCCGAGGTGGGCCACACCCAGGAAGGGGCGCGGATGCTCCACAACTTCCTCCTCGACGTGTGCGGTTGCCGCGGCGACTGGACGCCCGGGGACCTCGCCGAGGAGTTGATCGAGGCGGTACGGGCCCAGCTCGGGGACGACGGCGAGATGGTGCTCGGTCTTTCCGGCGGCGTGGACTCCTCGGTGGTGGGGGCGCTCTGCGAGCGGGCGGTCGGGCGGCGTTGCCACGCCATCTTCGTGGACAACGGTCTGTTGCGGGCCGGCGAGCGCGAGCTGGTGGAGGAGACCTTCCGCGGCCACTTCGACCTGGACCTCACGGTGGTGGACGCGGCTGAGCGGTTCCTGACGCGGCTGGCCGGAATCACCGATCCGGAGGAGAAGCGCAAGCGGATCGGTCACGAGTTCGTCGAGGTCTTCCGTGAGGAGGCCCGGCGCTTTCCGAAGGCGCGCTTCCTCGGCCAGGGCACGCTCTATCCCGACGTCATCGAGTCGGTGGCTGCGCACGGTGGGCCGACCGCGGTGATCAAGAGCCACCACAACGTCGGGGGCCTGCCGGACGACCTGGAGTTCGACCTGGTCGAACCCCTGCGGCTGTTGTTCAAGGACGAGGTCCGCGAGCTCGGTCGCCACCTCGGTCTCCCGGAGGCGATGGTGGCGCGCCAGCCGTTCCCCGGGCCCGGGCTGGCGGTGCGTTGCGTCGGCGAGTGCACGCCGGAGCGCATCGCTCGACTGCGCGAGGCCGACCGCATCGTGCGCGAGGAGATGGAGGTCCGTGACGAGCACCTCGACGTGTGGCAGTACTTCGCCGTCCTGACCGGAGCGCGTTCGGTGGGGGTGATGGGCGACGCCCGCACCTACGAAGAGGCCTGCGCCATCCGGGTGGTCCAGTCGCAGGACGGCATGACCGCGGACTGGGTGTATCCCAGCCGCGACTGTCTCCAGGCCATCTCGTCGCGGATCGTCAACGAGGTGCCCGGGGTCAACCGGGTCGTCCTCGACGTGACCAGCAAGCCGCCCGGGACCATCGAATGGGAATGACCCCCGTCACGGTTACCATGGCCGTCCTGCCGCCCGCCATGGACGACGTCGCCCACCTGCCCGACGCCGAGGTCGCCGCCCTCGGGTTCCTCTGTTTCGTGCTGGCCAGCCTCTTCTTCCTGTCCTCGGTCGGCCGGGATCGGCCGAGGCAGCGCATCGGCGCCTTGTTCGGGGGGGCCGTCGCCACCCTGGCGCCGTTGCGGGGCGCCCTGCTCGCCAAGGCCCGTGCCCAGGCGGCAGCCGTGCTCTTCCTGCTCGGGAGTTCGCTCCTCCTGGTCGGTGCGCTGACCCCGTTCGACCTCGGCGGCTTCCTCTTCGTCACCTTCGCGGTGCTGCTGTTCCTGGCGGCGGCCGCGTTCCGCCTGTTGCTCGGCGGCTACGTCGCGACGGCGATGCGCCGCTATCTCGCCGCCTACCTCCGCAACACCGCCTTCCCGTTCGAGGAGAACGTCGGCCTGACCCGCGAGATCGGTGCGTTGTTCGGCGTCGTGACCCGGCCGGAGGACACGATGGAGAGCTACGTGACGCGGCTGCGGGCCGAGCTGGGCCTGGAAGAGCGTCCTGGGGGAGCGCCCCGCAGCCGATCCATGCTGCGGTGACGAGGGCGCGGTCGGGCCGTTGCGCGGCCGGGCCCATCCGTGACCTCGAGGGCCTCGGATCGTCTGCTCCTGCGTGCCCCTGGAGACCTTCCTGGACGCCTTCCTGGGCCCGCGCTGTGCGGGCTGCGACGAGCCCTTCGCCTTCGGCGGGCCTCCGTTGTGCCCGGTCTGTCTCGCGACCGTGGTGCCTCG
>JALUVI010000164.1 GCA_027020785.1 Planctomycetota bacterium
AAGGTGCGTGACATCGAGGCCGACGTCGTCCGCACCATCCTGCACGAGGCCCCGGACCCCAACGCCTCTCGACCCGGCCTGTTGCAGGCGGTCGAGAACGGGCTCCATGCGTACGCGTAATGAACTGGGTGCAGATCCACTGGAGGGACCAAAGAGTGGCGTGATTTTGGGAGGTTGAGCGACGAAAGGGGTCGCAAGAAGGGCTCCGATCCCCTATGTTCGAGGTGCAAACACAAGAACAGCAAGGGAGGAGCCCGGTGCGAGCATACACGGTGGAGCAGCCTGCGGGTGCGTTTTCGGAGGCGCGGGAGCGGTTCGAGGGGATGGTGGCCTGGCTTGGGGGAGACGAGGCGGCGGAGCTGACGCACGAGGCATTGGAAGCGCGGCTGGCGAGGGAAGGACGCGACGTGCTGCGGCAGCTGATGCAGGACCACCTGGCGCTTCGGGCGGTGCGGGAGAAGCGGCTGGACGAGGTGGTCGGGGCGGACGGCGCGCGGCGCGGGAACGTGGAGGGGGGCCACGCGCGGGGCCTGGCGACGGTGTTTGGGGAGGTGACGGTGGCCCGCAAGGCCTACCGCGCGCCCGGGCACGGCAACCTGCACCCGCTGGACGCAGCGCTGAACCTGCCGGCGGAGAAGCACTCGCACGGGATGCGGCGGCTGGCCGCGGAGGAGAGCGCACGGGGCTCGTTCGCGGAGGCGGCGAAGGCCACCGAGCGGGCGACCGGCTGCACGCTGGGCAAGCGGCAGGTGCGGCAGCTGGCGGAGCGCACCGCGGTGGACTTCGACGCCTTCTACGCGTGGCGCCGGCCGCACTTGAGCGCCACCGACGACGTGCTGGTGCTGACCTGCGACGGCAAGGGTATCGTGATGCGCCCGGAGGCGCTGCGGCGGGCGACCCGTCAGGCGGCAGCCAGGGCGACAACCAAGCTGCAAACGCGGCTCTCCAAGGGGGAAAAGCGCCATCGCAAGCGGATGGCGGAGGTGGGCGCCGTCTACGACTGCGCGCCGGTCGTCCGCACCCCGGAGGACGTCCTCGCCCGCGCCGAAGACGGCGGCGGCCGTCGGCGCAAACGCCCCAAGGCGCGCGGCAAGTGGCTCACCGCGAGCGTCGTCGACGATGCACGGACCGTCGTGGCGAAGCTCTTCGACGAGGCGCAGCGCCGCGACCCCCAACAGCGGCGGCCATGGGTCGTGCTGGTGGACGGCCACAGCCATCAGCTCGACTGCATCCACGCCGAGGCGGCCGCCCGCGGGCTCAAGGTTCACATCGTCCTCGACTTCGTCCACGTCCTCGAATACCTCTGGGGCGCCGCCTGGTGTTTCTTCAAAGAGGGCAGCCCCGACGCGGAAACGTGGGTGCATACCCAGGCCACGAAGATCCTCCACGGCCGTAGCAGCCATGTCGCGGCGGCCATCCGACGGAAAGCCACCTGCCGCCACCTCAAGCCGTCCCAGCGTAAGAACGCCGATACGTGCGCCCGCTACCTGATGAACAAGCGCCCCTACCTCGACTACGCCACCGCCCTCGCCAACGGCTGGCCCATCGCCACCGGCGTCATCGAGGGCGCCTGCCGCCACCTCGTCAAGGACCGCATGGCCATCACCGGCGCCCGCTGGAGCCTCCCCGGCGCCGAGGCCATCCTCAAGCTGCGAGCCCTGCGATCCAACGGCGACTTCGACGACTACTGGCGCTTCCACCTCCGCCAAGAATACCAACGCGTCCACGCATCCCGCTACGCACACAACCAACCACCCAGGCCCTCATGATGTCCCTTCAACGGACCCGCACCCATGGCGAACTGCGGCCGCGACGCGCTGGCCCAGACGCCCAGGGTGTTCGTGGCGGAGACGCCCGCCGGCGGCATCATGCCGGTGGTGGTGAGCATCTTCGACGGGATCTCCAGGGCGAT
>JALUVI010000165.1 GCA_027020785.1 Planctomycetota bacterium
AGACTTCCAGGTCGATCGGCGCGACCACCATGAATGAAAGCGATTATGACATGGATCATCCACTCATGGGGGGGCTCCCTCCACGGCCACAAGGGCAAAGGCTTGTCTCCTTCGCCTGTCTCCGTTCCAAACGAGCAGCAGCCTAGAGTGATGCCCATGCTCCCGCTCGAAGGCCCCCATCGTTTCCTGCTCCTGGCCCTTCCCCTCGCCACGGCCCTACAGGAGCCGGGCGCCAGGGACGTCGCGGCCGACACGGCGCGGGCCGAGGAGTTCTTCCAAGCGCTCGCCGAGCGCGCCGAGGCCACCCATGCCCCGGCCTTCGCCCTGGCCGTGGTCCACGGGGACGAGGTCGTGCTCGCCCGCGGCTGGGGGACGGCCGACCCCGAGAGCGGGCGCCCCGTGGGCCCCGCGACCCGGTTCGCCATCGGCTCGACGACCAAGGCGTTCACCTCCACCCTGGCGGCGATGCTCGTGGACGAGGGCGCGCTCGACTGGGACGACCCCATCGTCGCCCACCTGCCCGAGTTCCGTCTCCGGGTCCGGGACGCCGAACCCGAAGACGTCCTGCTCCGCGACCTCCTCGCCCACCGCACCGGTTTCACCCGCATGGGCGCGGCCTGGGCCTCGGGCACGGCGAGCCGGGCCGAGGTGCTC
Source organism: Planctomycetota bacterium (assembly GCA_027020785.1). Taxonomy (GTDB): domain Bacteria; phylum Planctomycetota; class UBA1135; order UBA1135; family UBA1135; genus JALUVI01. Next base: position 655 of record JALUVI010000165.1, read on the forward strand.
GCAGCGGCGACCCGCGCCGAAGCCTGGGCGCCCTTCCGCGAGCGCTTCCTCTACGACAACGTGATGTACCTCGCCGCCGGCGAAGCCGAAGCCCGGGCGGCGGGAGCCGAGTCGTGGGAAGCCCTGCTGCGACGGCGCCTCCTCGACCCGCTCGGCATGGCGCGGACGACCACCCGACGCGCCGACGTCCTCGCCGACTCCGACCACGCGACCGGTTGGCTCTGGGACGAGGACCGCGGCGAGTTGCGCCGCTTGCCCATGCGCAACACCGAGATCGTCGCGCCCGCGGGCGCCCTGTGGTCCACCGCCGAAGACCTCGGCCGGTGGCTCCGCTTCCTCCTCGCCGAGGGCGAATGGGAAGGCCGACGCCTGGTGTCGGCGGCATCCCTGCGCGAGACGTGGCGTCCGCAGATCCGGGTCGGTCCGGTGCACTACGGCCTCGGCTGGTTCGTCCAGGACGACGCCCAAGGACGGTTCGTGGTCCAGCACGGCGGCGACGTCGACGGCTACTCCACCCTGGTCGCTCTCGCACCGGACGACGGCTGGGGCTTCGCCCTCTGCGTCGCCGCGAGCGCGGCGCCGATGCGCAACGAAGCCATCGGGATGGCCTGGGGATACCTGCTCGGAGAACCCGCGGGGGACACGGCCACCCCGACGGGAGGTCCGTCCGACTTCGTTGGCGAGTACGACGCGAACTTCGGCCCGTTCCGTGACCAGGTGTTCGAGGTGACCGTGGGCGACGACGGCCGCCTCGCGGTGGACGTCCCCGGCCAGACGGTCTATGCGTTGGGCCCACCGGACGAAGACGGCTGGCGTCCGTTCGTGCTGACCGACGCCATCGCGGTCCGCTTCGAGCGCGACGACTCGGGCCGTGTGGTCGCCCTCCACATGCGCCAGGCCGGGCTCGAGTTCGTCCTGCCCCGCCGCGGGGTGGAACGTCCTCGGCCCGACTACCCCGACGGCTGGCGTGGGCTGACCGGTCGCTACGCCCTGGAAGCGCGCGGGCTCGAGTTCACCGTCACCGCAGAGGGCGGGCGGCTCCTCCTCGACATCCCCGGTGAAACCCGCTACGAACTCCTGCCCCCCGACGAGGAAGGCTGGTGGCGGCTCGCGACCGTCCCGGCAGTCCGGGTCCGTTTCCTGCGCGAAGGCGACGCGCCGCCCACCGCGCTCGAGTTCCTGCGCCCGGGTGCGCAGCTCCGGCTGGCCCGGGTCGGCGATGCGCCCACGGCAGAGGACCTGCCCACCTGGGAGGAGGTCCGCTCCCTGATGCGGACCGACGCGCGCCGCGCCGCGCTGCGCGAGCTCGGCCCCCTCGTCCTGGAAGGCCGCGTCCGCTTCGTCCACCAGGGGGTGGAGGGGACGGTGCGCGAGGTGTGGCGCCCCGACGGACGCCTGCAACGGCGCACCGACCTCGGGGTCTTCGGCTGGAGCGAGGAGGAGACCGACCCCGTGGCCGGACGCGCCCACACCGTCTCCACCCTGGAGCCCTCCGAGGTCCTCGCCGGCAAGCGGCTCCGACAGGCCCTCGGCCTCGCCGCGCCCAACCTCCTCACCGACCTGACGGGATGGGAGGTCTCGGTGGACCGGGCCGACGAACACGACGGACGGCCGTGCTGGGTGCTGCGACTCGCCATGCCGGACGTGCCCGACCACTTCCTCTGGGTGGACCGGGAGACCGGCGACCCGCTGCGACTCGACCTGGTGATCCTGTCGCCGACCCTCGGCGGCTCGTTCCCCGCCACCACCACCTTCGGAGACTGGCGCGAGGTCGGCCCCGACCTGCGCGTTCCCTTCCGGGTCGCCACCGAGAACGAGGCCTCCGGCCGCATGGAGCTGCGCGTCGAGGAGGCGCGCCTCCCGCTGGCCGACGGCTGACCCCGAACCGGGCTCCGACCCGCTCGAGCCCCCCGCGCCCCCTACTCCTGGTCCAACAGGGCGCGGGGGTCGGCGTCCCAGACCGGTAGGGCGGCGAGTTCGGGGTCGGCGAGGAGGGCGTCGCCGAGCGGCCAGCCCCAGGCGAGGTGGAAGGGGCGCAGGTCGCGGCCGCAGGCCAACGAGAGGAGGCGGACCCAGAGATCGCGTTTCTCGCCGTCGGTGCGCGGCCGGGCCCCCGGGGCGAGGTCGTGGTAGGCGCGGAAGGTCGCGCGGAACGGCTCCCAACCGAAGGCGTGCTGCACTTCGGCATAGGTCAGCAACGCGACGCCGGGGTGGCGGGTCCACTGCGCGAAGTCGGCGCCCTCGTCCAGGTACTTCCGCCCCGCTTCCTTCTGTCCCTCGAGCCAGGGGTTGCGCCAGGGCTCGATGCCGCACATCACCTCGCCGCAGTAGAGCGAGAACAGGTTGTTCGTGACCTCGCCGGTGCCGCCGAAGGTCCACTCCGGCTTCTGGCGGTTGTGGCCGAGCTCGTGGAAGGCGCCCCAGTTGCCCTTCGTCCGCAGCTCGTCCAGGTCGAGGAACACGGCCGGCCGCCCGTCTCGCGGCCGCGCCACGTCCATCCAGGTCATGATGGGATAGCCCGCGTGCATGTAGCCGGCGCTGATCTGGACGTCGGGGACGAAGCGCTCGGGACGGGCCAGCGGAGGGTCGCCGCACAGCTCGAGCTGGCGGCGGACGACCTCGTCCCAGAAGGCGACCACGGCGGCGGGGTCGTCCAGCCCGCGCACCGACTCGCTCGGGAAGGCGAGGACCAATTGCTCGCCGACGAGCTCGGCCCACGGGCCCGGCGCCCCACGGCGACGCTCCCAGTCGGCGGCGGAGTCGTCGTCGCCGAGGACGAAGAGCGGCGCCTCGACCGCGCCGCCGAGGCGCAGCGTGACCGGACCGGCGTCGCGACCGGCTTCCAGCTCGACCAGACCGCCGAAGGGGGTCGAGAACGCGCGCCCGGCGAGCGGGAAGGCCTCGGTCACCTCGGGCCAGCGATGCCAGCGCGCGAGGTGCCACAGACGGTCGGCGTGGATGCCGACGCGCAACGTCCAGCCGGCGGGGTCGCCCTCGACGACCTCCACCGTGAGCGGTTCGCCCGGCGCCAGGTAGAGCCCGGTCGGCTGCCAGCCCGGACGCGGCGCGAACGACGCGGTGCGGGTCACCCGCTCGGCCCGTGCCGGCACGGCGCCCGGGAACGCCTCGGCGCCGGGCGCGGCCGGGCGCCCGCCGACCGGCGCGGCGCGCAACTCGCGGAAGGCGAGGACCAGGGCGAGGCGCTCGCGCGGCTCCTCCTTCGCGCGCAGGGGGTGCGCCTCGGTCGGCGCGCGCCGTTCGTCGAAACGGCCGAGCGCCTGCCGCGCCCGTTCCAGGAACGGCGAACCCGGCGGCACTGCTTGGAGGGCGTCGCCGACCACCCCGGGGAAGGCGACCTCGCGCTTCCGGGCCATCGCCGCGAGCGCGCGACCGGCGTGGGCGTCCTCGGGCGCCCAGTCGTCGGCCCGATAGGCCTCGCCGTCCTTCGGCGCCGCGGTCGATGCGGTGTAGGTCAGCCCGAACGGCGCCATCACCTGGTCGTCGCCCTGGTCGGCGAGGGTCCAGGTCGGGTCGGGCTTCAACTGCAGCCAGCCCCAGGGGCAGCCCGCCGACAGCACCGCGCCGCCGGCGCGCACGAAGTCCTGCAGCCGCGTCACGGTGGCGTCGTCCAGCCGCGGCTCGTTGAGGAGCACCACGGCGTCCCACGCGGCGAGGTCGTCGGGCAGTCCGCCGTCTCGCACCTCGTGCCCCGATGCACGCAACGCTGCGGCGTGCGCGGCGTGCGGACGCAGGAGGACGATGCGCCGCGCACCGTCGTCGCCGGTCGCCCAGGCCAGTGCGTTGCGCCACAGCCGCGCCTCCGGCCCGTCGGCGTCGGGCCCCAGGACTCCCGGGTCCAGGTAGGCGCCGTGAGCGACCGCGAAGACCCGACCTTCGCCGGCGCGGGCGCAGGCGACCACGGGAAGCGGGCGGTCGCGGCCGCCGCAGAGCACGACCGTGGCGTCGTCCCCGGTGACGGCGAGCGAACCCGGCAAGCCGCGCTGCGGCAGCGGCCCGACCCCGTCGAGCAGGGCCTCGCGGTCGGTGGGATGCTGCGGGGACAGGAGCGCGGCGAGCAGGAGGAGGAGTTCAGGCATCGTCGTTCGGAGTCGCGCCCGGCTGACTGGCGCCGGCGGTGATGGCGAGGCGGAGGCCGTCCTCCACCGAGAGGTCGCTCGGCGTGACGCGGTCGCGGTCCACGACCACCATGTAGCCGCCGAGCTGGTAGCTCATCGGCAGGTAGACGACGAGCTTGTCGGCGTCCTCGGCGAGGCCGGTGAGGTCGCCGGCGGGCTCGCGGGTCACGAAGCCGACGAGGCGCATGCCCTGGACCTCCACCCAGACCACCTGGTTCATCGCTCCCTCGCGCGCCGGGCCGAAGAAGGCCATGAGGTCGCGGATGGAGCCGTAGATGGTCTTGACCAGGGGGACGCGCTCGATGACGGCCTCCATCCAGCGCACCAGACGGCGCACCAGGAAGGCGTTCATCAACACGCCGACCGCGAGGATGGCCGCGAGGCCGAGCACGATGCCGAGACCGGGCAGGTACCAGTCGGGGGGCAGGAGCGCCTCCCAGACGCGGCGGAACAGACGTTCGCTGCCGCGACCGAGCCACCACAGGAGGTAGGCCGTCAGACCGAGCGGGAGGACGACGGAGAGGCCGCGCAGGAAGAGGGCCGTGAGGCGTCGCAACACGCCCCCATCATGCCAGGGGCCGGGGACCGCGGGGCGGGGCTAGACTTGCCGCCCATGTCCGCCGAAGCCGACCGCATCCTCGAGGTGGCCCGCGAGGCGGGACGCCGCGCCGCCGCGCTGTGCCGCGCCGTCCTCGCCGAAGCCCCGGCCGAACCCGACGCCATGGCCAAGCTCGGGAAGGAACCGGTGACGGTCGCCGACTACGGCTCGCAGGCGGTCATCCTCGACGCCGTGGCCGCGGCCTTCCCCGACCACGCCGTCATCTCCGAGGAAGGGGCCGAGCACCTGCGCGAGAACGTCGGCGAGGCCGGGTCCGACCAGATCGTTCGCCTGGTGTCGGAAGTGCTCGAGCGTCCGCTGACCTTCGAGGAGGTGTGCGAGGCCATCGACCACGAGGGCGGCGCCGGCTCGCCGTGGACCTGGACCATCGACCCCATCGACGGCACCAAGGGTTTCCTGCGGCGCGACCAGTACGCGGTGGCCATCGGCGTGCTCCACGAGGGCGTGCCCGCCATCGGCGTCCTCGCCTGCCCCAACCTGCCGGTGGACCTCGACCGCCCCGACGGGCCGCGCGGCGTCCTGTTCTGGGGCGGCGGCGGGCATCCGACCCACCTCGAACCGCTCGACGGCGGCGCGCCGCGAGAGGTCCGCGTCAGCGGCGAGACCGACCCCGCGAAGTGGCGCGTGCTCGGCAGCGTCGAGTCCAGCCACGGCGACCCCAAGCTCGTCCTCGAGATGATGGAACGCGCCGGCGTCGGCGGCGGCTTCGTGCGCTACGACTCGCAGGTCAAGTACGGGGTCGTCGCCGCGGGCGGAGCCGAGATCTACGTGCGTCCGCGCAGCCGGCCCGACTACCGCGAGAACGTGTGGGACCACGCCGCCGGCGTCGTGGTCTGCGAGCGCGCCGGCGGCAAGGTGACCGACCTCGACGGCCGCCCGCTCGACTTCACCCGCGGCAAGAAACTGACCGACAACCGCGGCGTGCTCGCCACCGCCGGCGAGCACGTCCACGAGAAGGTCCTCGCCTTCCTGGCCGCGCGCGACGGGAACTGACCGCGGGCCCCGGCCCGCACTGCGGCCGCGCAGGGGCGGGATAGGATGGTGGGGTCATGAGCCGCAAGAAGGACCTCCACCAAGAGGCCCTCGAGTACCACACCCGGGGGCGCCCCGGGAAGATCGAGGTCCGCCCCACCAAGCCCTGCCTGACGCAGCTCGACCTGTCACTGGCCTATTCGCCGGGCGTCGCCGCGCCCTGCCGTGAGATCGCGAAGGACCGGGACAAGGTGTTCGAGTACACCGCCAAGGGCAACCTGGTGGCGGTGGTCAGCGACGGCACCGCGGTGCTCGGGCTCGGTGACATCGGCCCCGACGCGGCCAAGCCGGTGATGGAGGGCAAGGGCGTGCTGTTCAAGCGCTTCGCCGACATCGACGTCTTCGACGTGGAGCTCGCGACCACCGACGTGGACGAGATCGTGGCCACGGTGAAGGCCATTGCCCCGACCGTCTCCGGCATCAACCTCGAGGACATCGCCGCGCCGCGTTGCTTCGAGGTGGAGCGACGGCTCAAGGAGGAGCTGGACATCCCGGTGTTCCACGACGACCAGCACGGCACCGCGGTCATCACCGGCGCCGCATTCCTCAACGCCGTGGAGATCGCCGGCAAGCGGCTCGACGAGGTCCGGGTCGTGGTCAACGGCGCCGGCGCCTCCGCACTGGCCTGCACCGACTTCCTCATCGGCCTCGGCGTTCCGCGCGAACACGTCCTCCTGTGCGACCGCGCCGGAGTGGTCTACGAGGGCCGCACCGAGAACATGAACCCCTACAAGGAACGGTTCGCGGTGCCGTCCGCGGCGCGGACCCTGGCCGATGCGGTGAAGGGCGCCGACGTCTTCCTCGGCCTGTCGGTCGGAGGGGTCCTGACGCCGGAGATGCTGCGCACGATGGCCGACCGACCCATCGTGTTCGCGATGGCCAACCCGGACCCGGAGATCGATTGGGAGCTGGCGCACGAGACCCGATCCGACGTGATCATGGCGACCGGGCGCTCGGACTACCCCAACCAGGTCAACAACGTCCTCGGCTTCCCCTTCATCTTCCGCGGCGCGCTCGACGCCCGCGCCAGCACCATCAACGACGCCATGCTCCATGCCGCCGCCAAGGCGCTGGCCGAGCTGGCGCGCGAACCCGTGCCCGAGAACGTGGCGGCCGCCTATGGGCAGAGCCCGGACGAACTGGCGTTCGGGCCCGACTACCTGATCCCGAAGCCGCTCGACCACCGCGTCATCCGCCGTGTCGCTTCGGCGGTGGCGCGCGCCGCCATCGAGACCGGCGTGGCGCGGCGCGAGCTCGACCTCGACGCCTACGTGCGCGAGCTCGGCGAGCGGCTCGGCGAGGAGCGCGAGCTGATGCGCAAGGTCGTGGCCCAGGCGCGGCGCGACCCGAGGCGCATCGTCTATCCCGAGGGCACGAGTGAGCGCATCCTCATCGCCGCCGAAGCCGTGGTCCAGGAGGGCATCGCGCGGCCGGTGCTGCTCGGCTCTCCCGACGCCGTCCAGGCCCAGGCCGCCGAAGTCGGGGTCTCGCTCGAAGGCGTCGAAGTCGTGGATCCGGCCGAGTGGCCGCACCTCGCCGCCTATGCGGAGGAGCTCCACTCGCTGCGCCGTCACCGCCGCGTCACCCCTGAGATGGCCCTCGAGATGGCCCGTGACCCGATGTGGTTCGCGCCCCTGATGCTGCGCATGGGACACGCGGACGGAATGGTCGCGGGCGTCTCTCGGCGGGTGCGCAAGACCATCCCGCCGATGCTCAAGGTGGTTCCGCTGCGCGAGGGGGCCCACCTCGCCTGCGGCATGAGCATGGCGTTCACCGCTTCGGACATCGTGTTCATGGCCGACACCGCGGTCAACGTCGAACCGACCGACCACGAGCTCGCCGAGATCGCCCTGCTCGCGGCCGAACAGGTCCAGGCCTTCGGGCTCGAGCCGGTGGTCGCCCTGCTGTCCTTCTCGAGCTACGGCGGCACCCCGCACCCGCGCACCGACCTGGTGCGTCGCGCGGTGCGCCTGGCCCGCGAGGAGGCCCCCAACCTGCTCATCGACGGCGAGATGCGGGTGGACTGCGCACTCGACCCGACCATCCGCAGCCGTTACCCCGAGTGCATCCTGGGCGACCGCCCGGCCAACGTGCTGGTGTTCCCGAGCCTCGAATCCGCCAACATCGGCTTCAACCTGGTCCGCATGCTGACCGATGCGCCGACCGTCGGGCCGATGATCCTCGGACTCGAGAAGCCGGCCTACGTCCTGCAGCCCCACTCGTGCGGCGTCTCCGACGTGGTCCACCTGACCGCGCTGGCGTGCACCCAGGTCCAGGCCGAGGCCTCGCATCGCGCCCCGCGCACTGCGCCGCCGCCCGCCGAGCGCTTCGCGGGTGCGTGATAGGCTGGGGGCCCCCCCTCCCCCCACC
>JALUVI010000166.1 GCA_027020785.1 Planctomycetota bacterium
CAGGCCCTCGAGGAGCTCACGCGTGGCTTCGCCGTAGAGGGCGGCGACGCGGCTGCGCAGCCGCACCTCGAGGCCTCCGGCCGACCGCGGCTCGAACCCGAGCCAGACGTCGCCGCGGACGCGCTCGCCGCGCCGTCCGGCCTGGAAGGGGGGCGTGGATTGGGGGTCCGAATCGGCCATGGCGGGCTCCAGGGGGCACGGAGGCCTCCCGGGCCCCGATTCTAGGAGGGCGCTTGCCCCATGGGCTATGCTCGGGTATGGCCTACCGCCGTCCCCTCGCCTTCTTCCTCGCCGCAGCCCTCCTCGCCTCGCAGGCCCTCGCCACCTGGTCCATCGTCGTCGTCAACGTACGGACCGGCGAGGTCGCCATCGCTTCCGCCACCTGCGTCGAGAACATCAACCTGCGGCAGACCATCGGCATCGTCGCCCCCGAGGTCGGAGCCGGCGCCGCCCAGGCCACCGTCGCCTCGGCGCTGACACGGATGGAGATCCACGACCTCATGGTGCTCGGCGTCCCGCCGGCCGAGATCCTCGACATCATCTCCGAAGGCGACACCCTCTGGGAGGCGCGACAGTTCGGGCTGGTCGATCTGCAGGGCCGCGCCGCCGCCTTCACCGGTTCGCTGGACGGCCAGTTCGCCGGCCACGTCACGGGCAGCTTCGGCGACTACGTGTACTCCATCCAGGGCAACGTCATCACCGGCCTGCCGGTGCTGACCGAGGCCGAGGCCGCGCTGATCAGCACCCCCGGCGACCTCGCCGAGAAGCTGATGGTTGCGATGGAGGCCGCCTACGCCATGGGCGGCGACGGCCGCTGCTCGTGCTCGCAGTTCAACCCCGACGGCTGCGGCTCGCCGCCGCCGTCCTTCACCAAGACCGCCCACGTCGGCTTCATGCTCATCGCCCGCCCCGGCGAAGAGGTGAACTGCAACCCCTGGGGCTGCGCCGGCGGTGACTTCTACCTCGCCATCAACGAGGCCTTCAAGGACCAGAACGACCCCGACCCGGTCGTCCTGCTGCGCCAGGACTACGACGCCTGGCGGCTGTCGCAGGCAGGCAGGCCGGATGCCTACCACTCCACGGTCTGGCCCGAACGGGCCGAAGTCCCGGCCGACGCCGCTCAGGTCGTGTCCTTCGTGCTCGACCTCGCCGACCTGGACGGCAACTCGGTGACCACCGGAGGCGCCACCATCACGCTGGTGCACGACGCCCGGGGGGACGGCGTCGCCACCCTGCACCAGGTCTTCGACCACGGCGACGGCACCTACACCGTCGAGGTGGACACCGGAACGGGTGCGGGCATGGACCTGCTCCGCTTCGTGGTGGACGACGGCGTCCACCCGGTCACGCTGTGGCCGCCGACCCCGCTCGTGCGCCGCGCCGCCCCGACCGCTGCGCTCGAGGTCGGCCATGCCATCACCGGCCTGGATGCGGTCGCCGACCCCGGCGCCGCCTTCCTCCAGGGCGACGGCCTCACCGCCTGGCTGGTCGGCGACGTCGGCAACGGACGCGAGCTCCTGACCGCCACCCGGACGGCGACCAACCAGCCCTTCGGCCCCGCCACCCCGGTCGCCCTCGGCGCCTTTCCGACGAACGCCGTCCAGGACCTGTGGGTCTCGGCCGACGGTCTGCGGATGACCTTCTCGGCCTGGGACCCGACCATCCACCGTCACCGGCTCTACGAGACCTCCCGCCCCGACCTCCTGAGCCCGTTCGACGACCCGGTGCTGGTCGTGGACCTGGACAGCGGCGCCGGCGACACCGCGCCATTCCTGTCGTCAGACGAGATGGAGATCTTCTTCGCCTCGCAGCGCGACGGCAGCTGGGACCTGTGGCACGCCCGACGGCTGTCCCCCGAGGCGCGCTGGTTCCCGCCCGAGAAGCTCGACGCCCTGTCCCGGGACGACCGCGCCGAGGGCTCGCCGCTGCTCGAGGCCGGGGACACGCGGCTCTGGTTCACCCGCCGCGACCCGAACGGCCGCGAGGACGTGATCCTGGTCGCCGAGCGTGACGATCCGACGACCTGGCAGGCGCCGCGCGCCGCCAGCGGCATCCCCGCGCCCGGCCCGCTCCCCCTGCTCCTCGCGGTGGACGACGCCGATGGCTCCCTGTGGATGAACCGCCAGGACCCGCTCGGCGCCGGCCGCATCCTGACCCGCCACCCGCGCGTCCCCGGCGCCCTGGACGCCGACGTCCACGAGGTCTCGGCCGCGGCCGGCGGGGTCGTGGTCCTGACCCTCGACGCCGGGCCGGACTTCGCCGGCGCCGCCTACCGCCTGGTCGCGGGCGCTCCCGGCGCCACGCTCACCGCGGGCGGAGCCGTGCTGCCGGTGGAGCGCGATCCGCTGATCGCCCGCTGGCTCGACGACCCGGCCAACGCCGCCAACGCGGTCGGCTTCAGCGGCGTGCTCGACGCCCAGGGCCGGGCCACGGCGACCTGGACGCTACCCCCGGGCGACGCCGTCGGCACCCCGCTGGTCGGGCGCGAGTTCGCCTTCGCCTTCGTCGCCGAGGACGCCCTTGGCGCCCGCTTCGTCGGCGGTCCCGAGCTGGTCCGACTGGCCCCCTGACGACTCCGGCAGGCACGCTTCCCCTTCCTCGAGCCAGCGCAGCTTCCGGTAGTCGAAGCCGCGCTCCAGGGTCGGCTTGACGACCGCGAAGAACGGCGACACGTCGAAGTCGCGGGGCGTGAACTGGGTGTGGTGGCGACGCCGCAGCATGACCTCGTCGCTCTCCAGGCTCTCGCCTTCAACGCACGAATAGCGTGGCAGGATGGGATAGCGCACCCGCTGGAAGGACTCGGCGATCAGCGTGGAGCAGATGGCCTTGGTCGGGTCGCCGCTGCCGAAACGGAGGAGACTGCGCCGGAACCGTCGCGGCACCGGCGGCGTCGGCAACAGGTAGCGCATCAGGTCGAAGACGTTCTTGAGGTCGTACTTCTGCCCGAGGTGTCCGAGGGCGAAGTCCACGATGGCCCGGCGGTCCTCGCGCGTCAGCCCCACCGGCCGGCAGATGCGGGTGTTGAGCTCGCCGTACTTCGACAGCGGCACGGTGACCACCCCCTCCACCAGGTCCACCTCCAACAACACGTGGTCGGCGGGCCGGCCGTAGCGCTGCGCGTGGTCGCCGACGTAGAGGGCGGCGTGCGACCAGGTGGATTGGGTCAGGTACTGGATGGCGGTGCTGATGCGCGAATCACCCTCGACCAGGAGGACGTCCGGCACCCGGAGGGTCCGCGCCAACGCCTCGGCGTCGCCGAGCCGCAGGTTCTCGTACCGGCGGCGCGGCCGGGACAGGAAGCGCGCCAGTCGGCGTCCGAGGGCTTGGTCCAGGGCTCCCATTCCGCGCGCTCCGTTCGTCGTTTCAGCGCTCGGCGGTGTCGCGGCCGCCGCCGACCACGCGCAGCCATCCCGCCTCGGGAGGAGTACGACGGTCGCGGAGCTTGCCGGGGATGCCCTCGACCGCCTCGCGCTCGGCCGGCAACGGCCGCCCCAGGAAGAGGGCGCCGAGCCAGCGCTCGCCGGGAGCGGCCCCGCACCACGACAGGACCTCGGGCGTGCCGAGAGGCGCGGCGCTGCACCAGTAGCTGCCGATGCCGCGAGCCTCACAGGCGAGGAGCAGGTTCTGGACCGCTGCGGCCGCTGCCGCGGCGTGCTCCCAGTCGCGGCCGGCGCGCGCCGGGTCGTCCTCGGGCACCCAGGTCGCCTGGACCAGGGCGCCGGCCCCCGCGAAGATGCGCGGCAGCTTGCCGACCAGGACCTCGGGGAAGCGGGCGACGAAGGCGTCCATCGCCTCGCGGTCGAGCAACGCGAACCGCCAGGGTTCCGGAACCTCCTCGGTGCGGGCGAAGTGGAACGGCGCCCACCCGGCGACGCCGAGGGCCTCGCGCACGGCGCGGTCGAAGGCGGCGCGCGCCTCCGGGGTCTCGGGTCCACCCGGCGGAGTGAGCCAGGGGCCGTCCAGGACCTTGCGGGTGCGGCGCGCGCGGACGACCCGGTCCACCGCCGCGCCGACGTCGGAGAGGGACGAGGACGGGCTCATGCCCCCATGCTAACGGGATCGCAGCGGAATCCACGGAACCGGAGCCGGCGTCCGGGGTTCCTCGGAGGAACGGCAATCCCGCCGCCACGACCCATCCATCATCCATCATGAAGACCCTCGTCCTCTCCCTCTGCGCCGTCCTCGCCCTCGGCCTCGCGCTCCAGACGGACGCCACCGCCAACGACGCCGCCACCCACACCGGCGCGGTCTCCGGCATCGTCGTCGGCCCCCACGGTCACCCCGTCGCCGGCGCCGTCGTCGAGCTGGAGGTGAACGTCCCCGGCCACCCCCGCCCGTTCCTGGCCCGCACCCACACCGCGCGCGACGGGCGCTTCCTGTTCCGGATGGTTCCCGCCGGTCCCGCGATCGTCACCGCCAAGAAGCTGCACGTCGGACGGGATCGCACGCGCACCCTGGTGGTCGCCGGGCACCGCTCCGAGGTGCGACTCCGACTCCACTAGTCCCCGACCACGGTCTCCCTCGCCCCGCGCGTCGCCTTCCGGCGACGGGCGGGGTTTCCGTTCGGAACGGCGTGACGACGGCGTGTTCCGGGCTATCCTTCGCCGCCCCCGCACCCCCCCCCTCTCCCCCACCCACGATGAAGACCTGGTCCTTCCTCCTCCTGCTCGCCCCCCTGGTGATCGGCGGCGCCGCTGCGCCCGCCCTCGACGCCGCCCCGAGCGCCGCGCTCCCCAGCGGCTCGATCGTCGGCTCGGTCCACGACACCCGCGGCCTGCCGCTGCCCTTCCTGCCGGTCCAGCGCATCACCATCGGCCTGTCCTGGCCCATCCTCGAGACCGAGACCACGACCACCAACCTGTTCGGGAACTACTCCTTCCACGACGTGCCCATCGGGCTGACGGTCGTGGTGACCACGTTCCCGCTCACCCAGTCCTTCGACTTCGGCCTGGCCTTCGTCGAGGACGGGGCCACCAGTCGGGTGGACCTGGTCGTCTCGACCACCTGACCCATCGCCCGCGCGCGCGACCGCCGGGGCGCAGCCATCGCCGCGCCCCGGCGCGCGCCTAGAATCGGGGCGTGCTGGTCTCGGTCCACGTTCCGAAGACCGGAGGGATGAACCTGCGCTGGACCCTCCAGGACCACTTCGGTCCGCGGTTCCGGCGCGACGCCGAGGACCTCCCCTTCAACCGGCCGCCAGCCGAGGTGCGCCGTCGGGCGCTGCGCGATGCGGTGCGCAACGCCTGGCGCCCGCCGCAGGCCGTGGACTGCGTCCACGGCCACTTCCTCCCGCTCAAGTACCGCTTCGTCCGCGGCGCGATCTTCACCACCTGGCTCCGCGACCCCCTGGAACGCCTCGGTTCGCAGTACCACTACTGGCGGCGTACCCTCCGCGACGGCTCGGGGGCCCTCCACCGACGCATGGTCGAGGAGGACTGGAGCTTCGAACGCTTCGTCCTCGGCCCCGAGATGCGGAACGCCTACCACCGCCTGTTCTGGGGCTTCCCGTTCCGACGGTTCGCCTTCGTCGGCATCACCGAACACTACGACGACGACTTCCGCGAGTTCTGCCGCCGTTTCCTCGGGCACGAAGCGGAGCCGGAAGCGCGGAACCGTAATCCGGAAGCGCCGCGAAGCTACTTCGAGGACGACCCCGAGCTGAAACGACGCGCCGCGGTCTGGCACGCCGCGGACGTGTCGCTGTACCGCCGCGCGCTGCGCGCGCGCGAGGAGCGCCTTCGACGACGTGGCGCGGGGGCCGCATGAACGGTCGCGACCTGGTCCTCGGCCTCGACGTGTACGGCCACTCGGCGGCGGCCTGTCTGATGGACCGCGACGGCGCCGTGGTCGCGGCCTTCCAGAAGGAACGCGCCACCCGCAAGAAACACGACGGCGGCGACGTCACCGAAGCGGTCGAGGCCGTGCTCGCCGAGGCCGGGGTCGGACCCGGCGCCCTCGCGCTGGCCGCCGCCAACTCGCACTTGGTGCGGGTGGACCGCTTCGAAGCGGCGCTGCCGTTGGAAGTCGCGCTCGGCGCGTGGCGGCCGGCGTTCCTGTCCGACGCCAACCTCCTCCCCGGCGTCGAGAAGCACGTCCTGACCCACCACCTCGCCCATGCCTGGTCGGTGCTGCCCTTCCTTCCTTGGGAGGACGGGCTGATCGTGGTCATGGACGGGATGGGCCAGCTCCTGACCGACTGGGAATCGGCGGGGGAACGCTTCCACTCCGACCGCGACCTGCCGCGCGCCCCGGACTTCGTCGAGGTGCGTTCCGCCGCGGGACCGGTCCACGGCTGGCGCGAGGCCGAGTCGGTCTACGTCTTCTCCGGCGAGACGCTGCGGCTTCGGTTCAAGCGCTGGACGCCGGTGCCGCTCCCGGAGTTCGTCCACAACCACGGCTTCCACGAGATGGAATCGCTCGGCGCGGTCTATTCGCGGGTCGCGAGCCAGGTGTTCGGCGACTGGAACGCCTGCGGCAAGGTGATGGGGCTGGCGCCGTGGGACGCCGCCTGGAACCCCGAGCGCACGCCGCAGCCGCTGCTCCGAGGTCCGCTCGAGGAGCTGTTCGTCGATCGCGAACGCCTGGCCGGCCATCCGCTCGGCGGCTGGGAGGACGCCGCCCTCCGCCCGGCGCATGCCGCGCTGGCCGCCGACCTCCAGGCGTCGCTCGAGGAGGTGGTGCTGGAGTTCCTGTCCCGCCTGCGCCGCACCACCGGTGCGCGCAACGTCGCGTTGTGCGGTGGAGTCGCGTTGAACTGCGTGCTGAACGGCCGCATCGCCCACGAGGCCGGGTTCGAGCGGGTCTTCGTCCCTCCCCATCCCGGCGACGAGGGGGTCGCGGTGGGCTGCGCCGCCTTCGCGCGTCGCCGGCTCGCCCCCGACGCGCCGCGACCGGCGCATCCGCTGCGCCCCTTCCTCGGCCCCCGCCCCGACCCCGCCGCGACCGAGGCCGACCTGGCGGCGTTCGAGCCGTGGCTGGAGGTCGGCGCCTCCCTGGACGAGGACGCGCTCCTCGACGCCGTCGCCGACGCCCTCGCCGACGGCGCGGTGGTCGGGATGTGGCGCGGCCGCAGCGAGTTCGGGCCGCGCGCGCTCGGCCACCGCAGCATCCTCGCCGACCCGCGTGACCCCGACGTGGTGGACCGCCTCAACGAGGTGGTCAAGAAACGCGAGCGTTTCCGCCCCTTCGCGCCGGTGGTGCTGGCCGAAGAAGCCGACGCCTGGTTCGAAGGCGTCGTCCCCTCGCCGTGGATGTCGTTCGTGGCGCGGGCCCGCGAACGCGCCCGCGAGCGCGCCCCCGCCGTGGTCCACGTGGACGGCACGGCGCGGCTCCAGACCCTGCCCGCCGCCGATGCGCCGGAGCACCCCGCCGGCTGCCGACGCCTGCGAGGGCTGGTGGAGCGCTTCCGCGACCGCACCGGCGTACCGATGCTCGTGAACACCTCGTTCAACCTGCGCGGCGAGCCCATCGTCGAGACCGCCGGCGACGCGCTGTGGACCTTCCTGCGCACGCGGATGGACCTGCTCGTGCTGGACGACCGTCTGGTGCGGACGCGTCCGCTCCCCGACCTCGGCGACGACGCGCTGCGTCCGGTCGCCGACCGACCGTTCAGCGCCGAGACCGTCACCGACGACGGCGGCGAGGTCCTCGACGTGCGCCTGCTCCATCGCGGGCGCACGGTGGACGCCGACCCGCTGGCGGTGGCGCTGCTGGAAGCGGCCGACGGCGAGGAGGCCCTCGGCGACCTGGTCGCCTTCTTCGCGCGCGAATGGGAGCTCGATCCCGACGAGGTCCGCGCCGTGGTGGCCCGCCTGTGGGAGGATCGACTCCTCCACTTCGGCCGATGAGGGTCGCCATCGCCGGCGCCGGCGGCTTCCTCGGTTCGGCGCTGACCCGCGCCCTGGTCGCGGACGGCGTCGCGGTGGCGCGGCTGGTGCGGCGCGCAACCCGGTCTGCCGACGAGATCGCCTGGGACCCGGTCGCCGCCACCCTCGACCACGACGCGCTCGCCGACTTCGCTCCGGATGCGGTCGTCCACCTCGGCGGCAGCCCGGTCATGACCCGCTGGACGCGGCGCGCGATGCGGCGCATCCGCAACAGCCGGGTCGGCTCGACCCGCGTCCTGGTGGACGCGCTGGCCGCACTGCCCCGGCCCCCGCGCCGCTTCCTCTGCGCCTCGGCGGTGGGCTGGTACGGCTCGCGCCCCGACCCCGTGGACGAGTCGGCGCCGCCCGACCCCGGCTTCCTCGGCGAGACCTGCAGGCTGTGGGAGGCCGAGGCCTTCCGCGCCGCCGGTTTCGGCGCCCGCGTCGCCACCCTGCGCCTCGGCGTCGTCCTCGATCCCGCCGGCGGCATGCTCGGCCGCCTGCTGCCGCTGTTCAGACTCGGGCTCGGAGCCCGGCTCGCCGGCGGCCGGCACCACGTGAGCTGGATCGCGCTCTGCGACGCGGTCGCCGCGATCCGCTTCCTGCTCTCGCGCGACCTCCAGGGCCCGGTGGACCTGACCACCGACGACTTCCCCACCCAGGCCGAGTGGACGCGCGCCGTCGCCCGCCGGCTGCGCCGTCCCGCGCCGTGGTCCATCCCGCGCCCCGTCCTCGCCGCCGCCTTCGGCCGCCCCGCGCTCGAGTTCCTGCTCCAGGACGTCCGCGCCCGCCCCGCCGTGCTCACCGCCGCGGGCTTCCGCTGGGAGCATCCGACCCTGGCGGGGTTCCTGGCGGCGGCGCTTCCCCGGTAGGAGGGTCGTCGTCGTGGTGGCGATGCC
>JALUVI010000167.1 GCA_027020785.1 Planctomycetota bacterium
CGATGAGAGCGGGCGCGCTCCCGCTCAGGGGGCAGAGGACCTCTATCGTATTTCGCGCCGTCTTCATGGGCGTCGCGTCCGCGGGGCTGTGACGACGACGTGCCTCGCCTCGCTCAGGAGGCGGACGGCTTTGGCGGGTCCGCTGTCGAGGTCGGCGCCTCAGAGGCTGTGAATAAATCGCGCGCGTACAGTTCCGGCGAGGATCGGCGGCAGCGAACTGATGGGCTGCACGGGGCGGCCGCGGGGGAAGGCCAATTCACGTTGTCGGCTGTGAGGGTTTGGGGGGTCGTTCCCGGGTACGGGGGCCCGGAGCTGGCTTCGGACGATCCGCTACGTGGGCGTCAGCGCGGGTAGACGCGTGAAGTTCTGCGCCAAGGCGTGCCACAAGGCCACACACCTTGCCTTGGCCCTTCCGCGCACCCGGAGCTGCTGGAGCTGCCGGTTTCGTATTTGCGCGTTGGTGTACTCGGCGCTGGCTGCGCGCTGCTTGTAGATCTCCTTGGCTTTCGTGGTGCCCATCCTCACCCGCCACTTGGCTACTTTCTCTGGGTCATTCGGAAGAGGCAGATAGGGGTTTCGGTTCTTGTTCTTCCGGGGCGGCACAGGTCCATACACGGTGCATCCATCCGGCACCTGCGCCATCGCCTGCACCGTCGCGAAGCCGCCGTCCACGAGGTATTCGTCCGGCAGCCTGCCGTAGCGTTTTTTTAGCTGCTTCAGCATCGGGATCATCTGTTTGGCGTCGCTGCCTTCATTGGTCACATCCACGCCTACGACGACCAGCGACTCCGTGTCCGTCGCGTACTGCACGTTGTAGGCGGGGCGGAAACCGTTGTCCGCCATCTTCATCACCCGCGCGTCTGGATCCGTCGTCGATGCGCGCGCCGCGGTCTTCTTGTCGTCGTCGCTGCCGGCTTCATCGCCCGACGGGCCGCCATCTTTCGACGTGTGCCGCACCCGCGCGTCAGGTTCCGTCGTCGATGCGCGCGCCGCGGTCTTCTTGTCGTCGTCGCTGCCGGCTTCATCGCCCGACGGGCCGCCATCTTTCGACGTGTGCCGACCGGGGGCCTTCTTGCGGTTGCGCTCCTTGACCTCTTCAATCTGCGGCATCTCCTCCAGTGCCGCCTTCACCCGCTTGGCGCGCTCCTTTGCTGCGCGCAGCCGTGCGGCCTCTACTCGGCTCTTCGACGCCCCCTGTACCCCGTCCTCGAGCTTTCGCTTCAACGCCTTCACTTGTGCCTGCGCATCCGCCAGGCACCGCTTGAGGATCTTCTTCCTGCGAAACGATCCAGTCCCTGCACTCGCCCGCACCCGCATCCCGTCCTGGGATACGCGCTTGAGCGTCACCGCCCCCACCGCCAACAACGACGCCACGCTCTTGGTTAGAACGCCGTCGAGAAAAGCCTCGTGTCCCACCCGAAAGTCCGAAAGCGCGTGGTGGTTCACGCCCACACCGCCACATATCCAGCGGTACGGATCGCTCTCCCTGCAAAGCCGTGCCACTTGACGCGCGCTCCCCACGCCATCCAGCGTCGCGTATAGCCACAGCGCCATCAGGATCATCGGGTCGATCGCCGGCCGTCCCGCGCCGCCCGCCACCGCCCGCACCTCCGCGTAAAGAGGCGTCAGGTCCAGTTGCTCAACAAAGCTCCAAACGATGCGCGCGCGGTGATCCTCAGGAAGGAGGCTTTCCAGATCCGTCGGCCGCAGCTCCGTCTGCCGCCGGTTGGCGCGCGCCACGCGCGGTGCCGCACCCGCATGCGTTTTCGGTGGGGGAGTGATGCGTTCGAGGTCTGGGAACAGTTCGTCATTCATGTGCCTCGAAGATCACCCCCAGCCCGTCTGCGCAAGCACCCAGGGGGAAAAACTCACAGCCTCTCAGGCGTCGG
>JALUVI010000168.1 GCA_027020785.1 Planctomycetota bacterium
CGAGAACACCTGCAACCGATAGGTGCCGAGGTTGCGCCGCCCGGTCTCCGGGTCGCGGGTGACGCACAGCGGGAAGGTGATGAACGGCCCCGCGTCGCCGGGCCAGGTGGTCAGCACCGGCAGCCGCCCCAGGTCCACGTCGTCGCCCTCGTGCACCACCTCCTGGCACGGCGCCGAGCCGACCCGTTTCGGCCCCCACCGCGCCGCCTCGGCGAGCTTCGGCAGCAGCCGCAGCTTGTCCATCAGCCCCTCCGGCGGCGCGGTGTCGAGGAGCTCGCGCAGCCGCGCCGCGTGGTCCTCGACGTGGTCCACGCCGAGCGACAGCGCCATGCGCCGCTCCGAGCCGAAGGCGTTGACGAACACGGGGACGTCGTGGCCCTTCACGTCCTCGAACAGCAGGGCGACGTTGGGCGCGCCGTCCGCCTCCTTGGAGACCCGGTCCACGACGGCCGCGATCTCGAGGTGCGGGTCCACCGGCTCGCGCACCCGCCGCAGCTCGCCGGCCTCGTCCAGGACGCGGATCCACTCGCGCAGGTCGGCGGGCGGGTGCGGACGGCGCGTCATGGCGTCACCCCGAGACCACGAAGTTGACCAGCCGGCCCGGGACCAGGACGACCTTGCGCAGCTCCTTGCCGGCGAGCTGCGCCGCCGCCGCCTCGCGGGCCGCGGCCTCGAGCGCCTCGGGGGTGGCGTCGGCCGGCACCTCGACCTTGGCCCGGACCTTGCCGTTGACCTGGATCGGGACCTCGATGGTGTCCTCGACCAGCTGCGAGGCGTCGGCCTCGGGCCACGGCGCCCAGGCGCAGCTCTCGTCGTGGCCGAGCCCGGCCCACAGCTCCTCGGCGAGGTGCGGCGCGAACGGCTCGAGCAGCACGCAGAAGGCCTCGGCCTGCTCGCGGGTCAGCGTCGCCTCGCGCTTGGTCGCGACGTTGACGAACTCCATCATCGCCGCGATGGCGGTATTGAGCCCGAGCTCCTCGAGGTCGGCCGTGACCTTGGCGACGGTGCGGTGCAGCGCCCGCTCGACCTCCGGGTCCGGGGTGTCGGCGAGCCCGCGCCGGAACAGCCGCCAGCTGCGCTGCAGGAAGCGGTGCACCCCGGGCAGGTCGCGCGGGTTCCACGGCGCGCTCGCCGTGACCGGCCCCATGAACGCCTCGTAGAGCCGCAGGGTGTCGGCGCCGTACTGGGCCACCACGTCGTCGGGGTTGACCACGTTGCGCAGGCTCTTCGACATCTTGGCGACCTCGCGGGTCAGCCGGGCGCCGTCCGAGCGACGCACCGGTCCCTCCGGTCCCTCCTCGACTTCGTCGGCGGGGACCAGCGCGCCGCGCTCGTCGCGATAGGCGTAGGCCAGGACCATGCCCTGGTTGACCAGGCGCTGGAACGGCTCCGGCGTGCTCACCAGCCCGCAGTCGTGGAGCACCTGGTGCCAGAACCGAGCGTAGAGCAGGTGGAGCACGGCGTGCTCGGCGCCGCCGACGTAGAGGTCCACCGGCATCCAATAGCGCTCGGCCTCCTCGCCCCAGGCGCGCTCGTCGTTGCGCGGGTCGGTGAAGCGCAGGTAGTACCAGCACGAGCCCGCCCACTGCGGCATGGTGTTGGTCTCGCGCCGCCACACCCGGCCGTCGGGGCCGACCACCTCGACCCAGTCCGTGGCGCGCGCCAGCGGCGGCCGCCCTTCGGCGTCGGGGCGGAAGTCCTCGAGGGTCGGCAGGGTCACCGGCAGGTCGTCCTCGGGCACCAGGGCGACCTCGCCGTCGGGCGAGTGGAGGACCGGGAAGGGCTCGCCCCAGTAGCGCTGCCGGCTGAACAACCAGTCGCGCAGACGATAGGTCACCTTGCCGCGGCCGTGGCCGTGCTCCTCGAGCCAGGCCGTCATCCGCTCCTTGGCCTCGGCCACGGTGAGGCCGTCGAGGAAGCCCGAGTTCACCATCCGCCCGTCGCCGGTCCAGCAGTCGTGGGGCGCCAGCCGCTCGGCCTCGAGCGGGTCGGCGGGTTCGACCACGCGGACGATGGGCAGCCCGAAGCGCTCGGCGAAGGCGTGGTCGCGCTCGTCGCCGCCCGGCACGCACATGATGGCGCCGGTGCCGTAGCCCATGAGCACGTAGTCGGCGACCCAGATCGGCATCAGTCGCCGCGGGTCGCCCTCGGCGAACACCGGGTTCACCGCATGGGCGCCGGTGAAGACCCCGGTCTTCTCCTTCTGCTCGCGGGCCCGGTCCAGCTCCGAGCGCCGCATCGCCGCCTCGCGGTAGTCCTCGACCTCGCGGGCGCGGTCGGGGGCGACGATGCGGTCCACCAGCGGGTGCTCGGGGGCGAGCACGCAGAAGGTGGCGCCGAACAGGGTGTCGGGCCGGGTCGTGAACACCGGGAACTCGAGCTCGGAGCCGTCCACGCGGAACCGGATCTCGGCGCCCTCCGAACGCCCGATCCACTCGCGCTGCATCGCCTTGACGCTCTCCGGCCAGTCGAGGTCGTCGAGCCCGGCGAGCAACCGCTCGGCGTAGGCGGTGATCTTCAGCATCCACTGCCGCAGCGGGCGCCGCACGCAGGGATGGCCGCCGCGCTCGGACCGGCCGTCGATGACCTCTTCGTTGGCGAGCACGGTGCCGAGCGCCTCGCACCACCACACCGGGACCTCGGCCTGGTAGGCCAGCCCCTGCTCGTAGAGCTTCTCGAAGATCCACTGCGTCCACCGGTAGTAGCGCGGGTCGGTGGTGTCGATCTCGCGGTCCCAGTCGTAGGAGAAGCCGAGCCGCTGCAGCTGTTCGCGGAAGCGGGCCACGTTCTTGCGCGTGGTCTCGGCGGGGTGGGTCCCGGTCTGGATGGCGTACTGCTCGGCGGGCAGCCCGAAGGCGTCCCAGCCCATCGGGTGGAGCACGTTGAAACCGCGATGCCGCTTGTAGCGGGCGACCACGTCGGTGGCGGTGTAGCCCTTGGGGTGGCCGACGTGGAGCCCGGCCCCGCTGGGGTACGGGAACATGTCGAGCACGTAGTACTTCGGCCGGTCGGGGTCGAAGTCCGGGTCGCCGGGCCCGGGGGCCCGGAAGGTGCGCTCGTCGAGCCAGCGTCGCTGCCAGCGCGGCTCGATCGCGGCGGGGTCGTAGGTCTCCTGCATGGACGGGCGTCGGGGCCGCGCGAGGGCGGCGGGGAATCCTACCGGAGAGCCCCGGCGACCGCCCCACCGCAGGGCCTTCCCCCGGCCGCGGGCCGACGCTATGATTCGCGGCCCGACGCGCGCCGGAGCCCACGCGGCGACGCCGCCGTCGGACCCGAGTGGGGCCATAGCTCAGCTGGGAGAGCGCTACAATGGCATTGTAGAGGTCGGGGGTTCGAATCCCCCTGGCTCCACCACCCCCCTCCCGCCCTTCCGCGCGCCCGGCGCTTCCGGCGCGTCCCCCGGTCGACGCCCGCCCGCCGCGGGCCGCCCCAGCCCGACCTCGAGCGTGTCCACGAAGCCGACCGAGCGCTTCCATCCCGACCGGCTGCGGAAGCTCGAGGAGCTGGAGGCCGCCGGGGTGGACGCCTACCCGGTCGCCTCCCCCGAGGCGCGCCGTCCGACCGCCGAGGTCCGCGCCGAGGTCGAGGCCCTGGACGTTCCGCCCGGCGAGCGGTCCGAGGCCGAAGCGGTGGTCGCCGGCCGGGTCATGGCGCGCCGCGGCTTCGGCAAGCTCGCCTTCCTCGACGTCGAGGACCAGTCGGGGCGGCTCCAGGTCTGCGTCCAGAAGGGCGCGGTGCCGGCCGAGGACTTCGCGCTGCTCGAGCGGCTCGACCTCGGCGACCAGGTGGCGGCGTGCGGTGTGCTCGGCCGCACCAAGGTCGGCGAGCCGACCCTGTTCGCGACCGGCTTCACGCTGCTGGCCAAGTCGCTCTTGCCGCCGCCCGAGAAGTTCCACGGCCTGACCGACCCCGAGCTGCGGGCGCGACGCCGCTACGTGGACCTGTTCGCCAACCCCGAGGTCCGCGAAGCGTTCCTGAAGCGGGCCGACCTGGTCCAGGCCGTCCGGAGCACCCTGCTCGACCACCGCTACGTCGAGGTCGAGACCCCCGTGCTGCACCCCATCTACGGCGGCGCCTTCGCCCGTCCCTTCGTGACCCGGCACCACGCGCTGGACATGGAGCTCTACCTGCGCATCGCGCCGGAGCTCTACCTGAAGCGGCTGCTGGTCGGCGGCATCGAGCGGGTGTTCGAGTTCGCGCGCGTGTTCCGCAACGAGGGCCTGTCGCCACGCCACAACCCCGAGTTCACGATGCTCGAGTTCTACGAGGCCTACGGCGACGTCCGCACCATGATGGACCGCACCGAGGAGGTCGTGGTCGCCGCCGCCGACGCGGTCGGGCTCGAGCGCGACTCCGAGGGGCGGCGCGTGGCGCGCTTCCGCGGCGCCGACTACGTGTTGGAACCGCCGTTTCCGCGGGTGCGCTGGGCCGATGCCTTCCGCGAGCGGGTCGGCGTGGACCCGACCGACCGCGACGCGGTGCGGCCGCTGCTCGAGCGCGCCGGCATCGAGGCCGCGGGCGACGAGGGCCTGCCGTGGTGGAAGGCGGTCAACGACCTGTTCGAGGCCGAGGTGGAGCCGCACCTCGCCGGACCGGTGTTCGTCACCGACTACCCCGCCGCCATCTGCCCGCTGGCCAAGCCGACGCCCGGCGACCCGACCTGGGCCGAGCGCTTCGAGTTCTTCCTCGGCGGGATGGAGCTCGCCAACGCCTTCAGCGAGCTCAACGACCCGCGGCTGCAGCTGGCGCGCTTCGAGGAGCAGGTCGCAAGCCGCGACCCCGAGGCCCCGAGCGCCATCGATTGGGACTACGTCCGGGCCCTGGCCTACGGCATGCCGCCGGCCGGCGGCTGCGGGCTGGGCGTGGACCGCCTGGCGATGGTGCTGCTCGGCCGCGACAACATCCGCGAGGTGTTGTTGTTCCCCCATCTCCGGCCCGAGTAGGCTGCGGGCGTGAGCCGGCTCGTCCTCGCCTGGCTGTTCCGCCGTCCGGTCCAGGCCCTCGCCATCCTCGGGGTCGCCGTCGGGCTCGCCGCGCTGCTCCTGGTGCAGGCGGTGATGAACGGTCTCATCGAGACCAACGAGGCCGCGGTGCGCGCCTTCTCCGGCGACCTCCACCTGGTGCCCGCGGTGGGCGAGACGCCGCCGCGCTGGGACGACTACGCCGCGGCCCTGGCCGACGTCGCCGAGGTCGAGGCCGCCGCCCCCCACCTGGTCGCCCACGCCCTGTCCAGCTTCCCCGGCTGGACCATGGAGCTGTCGCAGACCGGCTACTCCGACGCCCAGCAGGTGCGGCTGGTCGGCGTGGACCCGGAGGCCGAGGCGCGCGTGAACCGCTTCGGCGAGGCGCTGGCGCGCGCCGAGGTCGCGCCGGTGGCCGATCCGAGCCGCCCCTTCGCGGTGCCGCCGGGGCCGTTCGCGCGTCCGGGTCTGCTGGTCAGCGACGACTTCGCCCGCGGCGTGCCGCTGGCGCAGGGCGAGGACCTGCACGGCGGCAAGAAGGTCGAGCTCGCGGCGCTGCCGTGGCGGCTGCCGCCGCCGGGCGAGCGATTGGTGCCGGTCAACGGCGTCTTCACCATCGCCGGCACCTACGCCCCGCTCGACTTCCGCACCGCGCTCGACGTGGTGTTCCTGGAGCGCACCGGCCCCAACGGACTGCACTGGAACCTCCTCGGCAGCGAGGCCGCCGACTTCACCGAGGCGCTGTTGAAGCTGGCGCCCGGGGTCTCGGCGGAGGCCGGCAAGGCCGCGGTGCTCGAGGCCCTGTCGAGGGCCGGCCTGCCGCGCCCCGGCGGCGCCGCGGGCGGCGAGCTCGTGACCTGGCGGGAGCGCAACGCGACCTTCCTCCAGGCCATCCACACCGAGCGCCGCATGACCACCCTGGTCCTGTCGTTCGTGGTCCTGGTGGCCGCCTTCGGGCTGTTCGCGGTGCTCGCCGCCCTGGTCCGCGAGAAGGTCCGCGACCTCGGCGTGCTCGCCGCCTGCGGCGCCGGGCCGTGGACCCGCGGCGGGTTGGTGTTCGGACTCGGTGCGCTGGCCAGCGCGCTCGGCGCCGCCCTCGGCTTCGGCGTCGCCCGCTGGCTGGTCGCCGAGAAGGACGCCGTCGCCGCCTTCCTCGACCGGCGCTTCGGCATCCAGATCTTCCCGGCCCAGCTCTACGTGGTGGACGGGCTGCCCGCGGTGTGGAACGGCGGCGGCGCGGTGCGCCTCGCCCTCGCCACCTTCCTGCTCGGTCTGCTGTTCACCCTGATGCCCGCGCTGCGAGCGGCGCGCACCGACCCGGTCGAGGCCCTGCGCTACGAATGACCCCCACCGCCCCCGTCTCCTCCGTCCCGCCGCTCGTCGCGCACGGTCTCGAGAAGGCGTATCGCGTCGGCCGCGGCCGCCTGCCGGTACTCCGCGGGGTCTCGCTGGTCCTGTGCTCGGGCGAGCTGGTCGCCCTGATGGGCGCTTCGGGCAGCGGCAAGAGCACACTGCTCCACCTGCTCGGCTTGATGGACCGCCCCGACGCCGGCGAGGTCCTGCTCGACGGCGAGCGGGTGGACCGTCTCGGCGCGGGCGCGGCGGCGCGGGTCCGCGCCCGGCGCATCGGCTTCGTGTTCCAGCAGTTCCAGCTCCTGCCCGAGTTGAACGCGCTGCAGAACGTGCTCCTGCCGCGGCGGCTCGCCCTCGGCCGGCTGTGGTGGCGCCGCCGCCGCGCCGAGACCGCCGCCGCCCGCCGCCTGCTCGAGGCGGTCGGGCTCGGCGAGCGGCTGCGCCACCGCCCCACCATGCTGTCGGGCGGCGAGCAGCAGCGGGTCGCCATCGCGCGGGCGCTGGTGTCGCGCCCGGCGGTGCTCCTCGCCGACGAGCCGACCGGCAACCTCGACCGCCGCACCGGCCACGAGGTGCTGACCCTGCTCCTCGACCTGGCCCGGGCCCACGGCACCGCGGTGCTGCTCGCCACCCACGACCCCGCGGTGGCCCAGGCCTGCGACCGCGTGTTGCGGCTGGCCGACGGGGAACTGGTCCCGCCCGACGCCGAGGTGGCGCCGACGCCATGAGTCTCCTCCACCTCGGCTGGCAGTGGTTCCGCCGCCGCCCGGTGCTGATCGCGGCGGCGGGCGGGCTGGCGCTCGGGGTCGCGGTCCTGTTCACCGTGCTCGCGGTGTTCAACGGCTTCCTCGGCGCGCTCCAGTCGAGCATCCGCGACTTCGCCGGCGACGTCGTGGTCCAGGTGCCGAAGCGTTCGGAACGCCCGCTGGCGGACTACCTCGAGCCGGTGCGCGCGGTGCCGGGGGTGGCCTCGGTCCACCCCCGCGCCGTCGCCTTCGGCATGGTCGGCCGCCGCGGCGCCCGCGCCGTGGCCGACCTGCGCACCGCGGACCTGACCGGCCTGGTCGTGGTCGGCATCGACCCGGACGAGGCTCCGGCCCTCGGCGCCGACCCTGCGCTGTTCGCCGAGACCTCGGAACCGCTGCGGCCGCCGCCCGGCGACGCAGACGTGGCCCGCGCTGCGCCGTCACCGCCGCCCCCGCTGGTGCTCGGCCGCGCCCTCGCCGAACGCCTCGGACTGGAGGTCGGCGACGTCCTCGAGGTGGTCGGCTTCAGCGGCGGAGAGCCGCGGCGCGCGAGCTTCCGCCTCGCCGCCACCTTCGCGACCGGCCGCTTCGACCAGGAGATGGACCGCGCCCTGGCGCGCCGCGCCGACGTGGCCCGGCTCGCCGACCGCCCCCGCGGCTTCAGCGACCTCGTGGTCCGCGCCAAGCCCGGAGTCGAGGCCGCGGAGCTGGCCGCGCGCATCGAGCAGGCCCTCGCCTCCGCGTCACTGGCGTCGCACGAGCGCCCCCGGGTCCGCACCTGGCGCGACCTCGGCGGGCAGCTGTTGCGCGCCGCCGAGGACCAGCGCGGCCTCCTCGGCACGGTGTTCTTCCTCATCGTGCTGGTCGC
Organism: Planctomycetota bacterium; assembly: GCA_027020785.1. GTDB lineage: Bacteria > Planctomycetota > UBA1135 > UBA1135 > UBA1135 > JALUVI01. The sequence continues at coordinate 7,929 of JALUVI010000168.1, forward strand.
GGCCTACCAGCTGCTCGCGACCCTGCTCCTGACCGTGACCGAGAAGAAACGGGACCTCGGCGTGCTCCGCGCCCTGGGCGCCACCCCGTTGCGCGTGGTCTCGTTCTTCGTCGGCCTGGCCGCGGTGGTCGGCGCGGTCGGCATCGCCGTCGGTCTGGCCCTCGGCGCCTGGCTGGTCCACGACATCCACCGCGTCGAGCTCCTGCTCGGCGGCGGCAAACCCATCTTCCTGCCCGAGGTCTACCACTTCACCGAGATCCCGACCGACGTGGACCCGGCCTCGACCCTGGTGCTCGTCGCCGCCACCTTCGCCGCCACCCTGCTCTTCGCCCTGGTCCCGGCCCTGCGCGCCACCCGCGTCCCCATCCTCCGCGCCCTATTCGGCCGCTGACCCCCGCGCACCCGCACCTGCACCGCATCGGCCTCGATGCAGGGACGCCCCGCGGCACTCTTCCGGTCGGCGGCCCCTTGGGGAATCGGCCATCGTGCATACCACGAGCACGGTCTACGGATGCCCGACGAAGAGGGGCGGTGACCCACGCGAAACCCAGAAGCGCCAAGAAGTCATCTTCCCGGCCACCTTGCGCTCGAAGCAACGATACATCGTGCTGACGTGCCCCCCATTTTAGGGCCAATCCGAATGGTGCATATTCAGTCTATCGTTGCTGTGGGTTGAGTGTTGCGGACTGGATGGCCCCAGCCCCGGGGGAGGAGGAGGGGTACCCCTCCTCCTCCAGTGCCGCGGCGAACTCTTCCGGCGTCG
>JALUVI010000169.1 GCA_027020785.1 Planctomycetota bacterium
TTCCAGGCCGGACGGCGCGGTGAGCGCGTCCGCGGCGACGTCTGGCTCGGGTTCGAGCCGCGGTCGGCCGGAGGCCTCGAGGTGCGGCTGCGCAGCCGCGTCGCCGCCCTCTACGGCGAAGCCACGCGTGAGCTCCTCGAGGGCCTGTTGCAGGAAGCCGGGGTCGAACACGGCGTCCTCCACGTGGACGATTCGGGAGCCTACCCCTTCTTGCTGCGGGCCCGCATGGAGGCCCTGTTGCAGCGCGTCCTCGGCGACGACGGCTTCCGGGTCGCGCCGGAGCCGCCGCTCGGGCCGCCGGCGGGGCCGCCGCAGCGCGAGCGCCGGCGGCGCAGCCGGCTCTACCTGCCCGGCGACCAGGCGCGCTACTTCCTGAACGCAGCCCTGCATCGCCCGGACGGGGTCATCCTCGACCTCGAGGACTCGGTCGCGCCGGCGGCGAAGCGCGACGCCCTGGCGGTGGTGCGCCACGCGCTCCACACCATGGACTTCGGCGACTGCGAGCGCATGGTGCGGGTCCAGCAGGGTGAGGCCGGGTTGCGCGAGATCGCGGCGCTGAAGGACGCGCCATTCCACTTGGTGCTGTTGCCGAAGGTCGAGTCGGCGGACGAGGTCCGTGCCGCTGCGGCCGCGCTCGACGGTACCGAGGTGCTGCTGATGCCCATCCTCGAGACCGCGCGCGGCGTGTTGCGCGCCGAGGAGATCACTGCTGCGTCGCCGCGGGTGGTCGCTCTGACCTTGGGGCTCGAGGACCTGACCGCGGACCTCGGCGTGGCCAAGACCCAGGAGGGGCGTGAGAGCTTGTGGGCGCGCAGCCGGGTGGTCCACGCCGCGCGGGCCGTCGGCGTCCAGCCCATCGACTCGGTGTACGGCGACGTCGCCGACGAGGAGGGGCTGCGCCGCAGCGTGCGCGAGGCCAAGGCGCTCGGTTTCGAAGGCAAGGGCTGCGTCCATCCGCGTCAGATCCGGGTCGTGCACGAAGAGTTCGCGCCGACCCCGGAGGAGGTCGAGCGCGCGTTGGCCATCGCCCGCGCCTTCGAGGAGGCCGAGGCGCGCGGCGCGGGCGTGGTCAGTCTCGGCTCCAAGATGATCGACCCGCCGGTGGTGAAGCGGGCCCTGCGCATCGTCGCCGAGGCGCGTCGCGATGGGCTCCTGCCCGTGGAGGAAGGACGATGAGTACGTCGGACAGCCTGGTCAACGCCGCCGGCCGTGAGGTGCCGGCGGAGGTCAACGGTCGCAGGACCGTCCCCTACGCCGGCGTCGGCGGTCATCGCCCGAGCGGGCGCAAGGCCGGCCCGCCCATCCGCAGCTGCGCCGACTACCCGCCCGACGGCGACAAGCGGGTGGCCAAGGAGGTGCTGCCGCTGAAGGAAGGACTGAAGCGCGCCCTCGATGCGGCCGGAGCGAAGGACGGGATGTCCATCGGCACGCACCACCACTTCCGCAACGGCGACCTGGTGGCGAACGCGCTGTTCGACGCCGCGAAGGAACTCGGGCTGAAGGGGCTGCGGTGGTACCCGAGCGCCAGTTTCCCGTGCCACGCCCACCTCCTGCCGTACCTCGAGGACGGCACCATCTCCCACGTCGAGGGGTCCCTCAACGGGCCGCTCGGCGACTACTGTTCGCGGGGACGGATGCTGCCGCACCTCGGCGTCCTGCGCAGTCACGGCGGGCGCTGGCAGGCCATCCAGGACGGCGAGCTCCGCGTTGACCTGGCCTTCGTCGCGGCTCCGACCGCCGACGCCTTCGGCAACGCCACCGGCGACCGTGGGCCGAGCGCCTGCGGCCTGCTCGGTTTCGCCCTGGCCGATTCGCTCTACGCCGACCACGTCACCGTGGTCACCGACCACTTGGTGCCGTTCCCCTGCGTGCCGTGGCAGATCCAGGGCCAGAACGTGGACCAGGTGGTGGTGGTGGATCGGGTCGGCGACCCCGAGAAGATCGTCAGCGGGACGACGCGGGTGACCCGCTCGCCCGACCGCCTGCTCATCGCCGAATACGTGGCGCGGTTCGTGCGCGACGCCGGCATCATGCGCGACGGCTTCTCGTTCCAGGCCGGCGCCGGCGGCATCAGCCTGGCCTTCGCATCCTTCCTGCGCGAGTACATGCGCGACGCCGGCGTGAAGGCGGGGTTCGTCCGCGGCGGGTCCACCCGCATCCTGGTCGAGATGCTGGAGGAAGGGTTGACGCCGTACATCCTCGACGGCCAGACCTTCGACCTGGAGGGGGTGCGGTCCATGCGCGAGAACCCGGGGCACGTCGCGACTTCGCCGTTCACGAGCTACAACCATCACGGCAAGGGCAACTTCGCCTCCATGGTGGACGTCGTGGTACTCGGCGCGACCGAGGTGGACGTGGACTTCGGCGCCAACGTGGCGACCCACAGCGACGGCCGCATGTTGCACGGCATCGGCGGTTGGCAGAACTGCCTGTTCAGCAAATGCACGGTGCTGGCCGTGCCGAGCGTGCGCGACCGGATCCCCGTGATCGTGGACCGGGTCACTACCCTGTGCGGCCCCGGCGAGCTGGTGGACGTGGTCGCCACCGAGCACGGTCTGTGCATCAACCCGCGCCGCGAGGACCTCCAGGAGGCGATGCGGGGGTCCGACGTGCCCCTGCTCGACATCCACGAGCTGAAGGAGCGGGTGGAACGGCTCTGCGGCGGCCCCCCGGCGCCGCCCCGACTCGGCGACGAGTTCGTGGCTGCCATCCAGTGGGTGGACGGGACCACCCTGGACGGGGTGCGGCGGGTCCTGGACTGACCCGGACCGGGCTTCCGGAGCCGCCCCGACTCGGTTGACGCTCCCCGGGGCGGGGCCTAACCTCCCTGCACCGGTCCCGCGCCGTGCGCCCGGGCCATGCGACCATGATCCGAAGCCTCCCCTTCGTCTTCCTCCTCCTCGCTCCGCTCGTCGGCTGCTCCACCTCGCTGGAGACCCACCCCGGCATCTCGGCCTTCGAGCCCGGCACCTACCGCGTCGGCGGCTCCAGCAGCCTCGGTTTCCGCAACGACGACATCGCCTCGACCAAGACCGACACCCTCTCGGCGTCGCTCGACGTGGGCAAGCTGTTCTGGAAGCAGATCGAGCTCGGCGCCCGTCTCGCCTACGACTCGGTGGACACCGGGGCTTCGGACACCACCAGTCAGACCCTCCTGCTCTTCCTGCGCTACTACACCGTCAACATCGGTTCGCTGCGCCCCTGGCTGGAAGTGGGCACTGGCTACACCTCGGTGGACCTCGCCGGCTCCAACAACCAGGACGGCTTCCCCATCGCCGTGGGCCTCGGCGCCACCCAGTTCGTGACCGACGACGTCGCCACGGAGTTCGGCGTCCGCCTTTCCTCGGTCGGCCTCGACACCGTGAACCGCGACCTGACCGAGTGGTTCCTCGGGCTGGCCGTGTTCTTCTAGCGCGAGACGCCCGTTGCGTCCTCACGGGCGGCGGCCGGATAACCGGTCGCCGCCAGTTCCTTGGCCGGCCACAAGGACAGCGTCTTGGTGCCGAAGGGATGGTCGCCTTCGGGCCCCGGGCCGGGCGAGTTCGGGTCGTCCGGTTTGTGGACCACTCCGACCAGCGCTTCGGGGTGGGCGCGGAGCCAAGCTCGGATCGCGGCCGGCGTCTGTGGCGAGGCGACCGGTTCGCGGAGCCGGGCGAGGAAGCCGAACTCGCCGTGGTACTCGATGCCGACCACGGCGCGGTCGCGTCCCAGGCGTTCCGCCCGGGCGAAGGCCTCGGCCGGCTCGGTCAGGTCGTAGCGCCAGGCGAGGAGGGGGACGGCTCCGACCGCCGCGAGGAGGAAGAGCGTGGGCACGAATCGTGCGGCGGCGGCCGGATGGACCGTGCGGCGTCCGCTCCTCTCGCCGAGCAGGGCGGACAGGGAGAGACCGAGCGCCACGGCCGCCGCGACCAGGTGGAGACGGTAGGGGGCGAGTTCCGGGTCGGGGCGTAGGCCCTCGGCCTCGAGGATGCGGGGCAGGAAGGCGAACAGGACGGCAGCGGGCACGAAGGCGAGGGCGAACCAGCGCCGGCGCCCGGTGGTCGGTGGGAGGAGGCGGGGAGCGGCGGCCAGTGCGAGCCCGGCCAGGGCTGGCACCAGGTAGTGCGGCTGCTTGCCGTCCACCAGCGAGAACACCAACAGCGGCAGGACGAAGCCGGCGAGCCCGAAGCGGGTCAGGGCGCGGGTCGCGTCGGGATGGGGGAGGATCGGGCGTCCCCTCCAGACGGCGGGCCAGACGACCCAGGGGAAGGTCATCACTGGCAACAGGGGGAGGTACCACCAGAGGGGGCGAGAGTGGGCGAACGACTGCGTCACGCGGCCCGCGGTCTGGCCCCAGAGGATGGCGTCGGCGTATTCGGGGCCGCCGGCGCGGGCCGCAGGCAGCGCCCAGGAGAGGACGATGGCGGCTCCCAGCGCGGTACCGGCGGCGAGGCCGGGCCACCACGAACGGGGCAGGCGTCCGCGACGCCACCAGGCCGCCAGTACGGCCGGGGGCAGCAGGGTGACCAGTGCGGCAGGTCCCTTGACCAGCATGGCCAGGCCGGCAGCGACGCCGAAGGCGGCCCAGCCGCGCAGGGCGCGCCCCGGCTCGGCGGCATCGAGGAGGGTGTGCCAGCCGAGGACCACGAAGGCGGCGAGCCAGAGGTCGAACAGCAGCATGGAGGCGTAGACCTGGACCGCCAAGGTGCCGCCGAGCAGGAGGAAACAGGTCGTCCCGGCGGTGGGCAGGTCGGGGGCGAGGCGGCGGGCCAGGCGGGCGGTGGCGGTGACGAAGGCGACGCCGCCGAGCAGACAGAAGAGGCGCGGCCACCAGGCGTTCACTCCGAACACCGCCCATCCGGCGTGGAAGCCCCAGAACAGGAACGGCGGCTTGTGGGAATAGGGCTCGCCGTTCAGCAGTGGGACCAGGAAGGAGCCGCGATCCCACATCTCCCAGGCCACGGTGAGGTAGCGGAGCTCGTCCGGCAGCAGGAGCGGCCGCGTCAGCCAGACGGCGACCGCAGCGAGGCCGGACAGGACCAGGAAAGGGCGTAGGTCGCTCCGCATGGGGTCACCCGCGCCTGGCGCGGCGGATGAGGTGGAGGTTGCGGAGGTAGACGAACAGGCCGAAGGACTGTCCCGCGATGAACACCGGGTCGCGGCGGTGGATGGCGTACATCAGGAGGAGGCTGGCTCCGCCGATGCTGAAGTACCAGAAGGCGATGGGCATCACGCTTCGCTTCGCCTTCTCGGACGCCAGCCACTGCACCAGGAAGCGCAGCGAGAACAGGATCTGGCCGCCGAAGCCCAGGACCAGCCAGACGATTTCCGTGGTGGTGAGGCCTTGTTGGGGGGTGGGGGTCAACGCTCCTCGACCTCGGGGTTGCGGTTGCGGGCGATCAGCCAGCGCACGCCGAACAGATCGACGAGCCCGACCCAGGCCCGGCCGAGCGTGCCGTACTTGCTGCGTCCGTGGAGGCGGGGCCGATGGCGGACGGGCACCGAGACGGTCTCGCCGCCGGCGCGCCGGACCAGCGCCGGCAGGAAGCGGTGGACGTGGTCGAACCAGGGCAGGTCCAGGAACATCTCGCGACCGAACACCTTGATGCCGCAGCCGGTGTCGGGCGTGTCGTCGCGCAGCCACAGCCGCCGCATCCCGAAGGCGAAGCGCGAGGAGAAGCGGCGCCAGGCGCTGTCGTGGCGGTCCACGCGGTGCCCGATGGCGAGCCAGGGGCGGTCCGGCGTCAGGCCTTCGGGGCGCGCCGCGAGCAGCCTGGGCAGGTCCGCCGGGTCGTTCTGGCCGTCGCCGTCCAGGGTCGCGATCCAGGGATGGCGCGCCGCCTTGATCCCGGTGCGTAGGCCTGCGGACTGGCCGCAGGAGACGCGGTGGCGCAGGACGCGCAGCCGTTCGTCCTCGGCGCGAAGCCGGGCCAGGACTTCGGGCGTGGCGTCGGTGCTCCCGTCGTCCACCACGACGACCTCGTGCTCGACCTCACGGAGCGCCTCGTGGACCTCACGGATGAGCTCGGGGAGGTTCTCCGCCTCGTCCTTGGCCGGGATCACGACCGAGAGCATGGCGTCTCCGGGGTCCGAGGGTTGGGGGTGCGCCCGGCCAGCCGCTCACGCAGCCGCTCCAGGAGTTCCTCGCGCCGCGCGAACAGGCGTTCGCCCTCGTTCGGGCGCAGGTAGCCGCGGGCCTCGGGCACGGTCTCGAACAGCGCGTCGCCCTCGACCTCGTGGCGGCGGCGCAGCCGCTCGCGTTTGTCGAGCAGCGCCTTGGTCAGGAGCGGCATCACCACCGAGTAGTCGCACTGGAAGCTCTCGGTGGTCTTGCGGTAGTGGTCCTTGTCCACCTTGCCCCAGGTCACCGCCTCGGCCGGCGGACAGGACGACAGCGAACCGTCGGTGACCGGAGCGGTCGTGATCTGGACGTCGTAGAGATAGCCGCGCACGCCGGCGAGTTCGAACACCTGGCCCAGCGCCGGTTCCGGTTGGAGGTTGAAGTTCTTGGGCACACCGCCGCCGAGCACCAGGGTGCCGAGGTTGCGGGCTTCGGACTCGAACAGTCCCCAGGCGTGGTACGCGCAGGACTCGAAGACTTCGGCGTGGAGGTCGAGCTCGAAGCGGTGGGGACGGCCGTTCGGAAGGCCCTCCGCCCACAGCCGCATCGAGTTGAGGAAGATGGACCCGTCGGCCGGGGCGCCGACGAAGACCGGCAGGTCCTTGCGACGGCACAGGGCGAGCAGGCCCTCACGCGCCCCGCTGGCCCGTTCCAGGTCGGCGAGGTGGGCGCCGAGTCGGTGTCGGAATTCGGGGCCGGCCATCCGACGCTGGAACTCGTCGCGCGCCAGGAGCTCGCGCAGCCAACGGTCGGTGTCGAGCAGGACGTCCTCGGGGAAGCCGAGGTCGGCGATGCGGATGACACCCTCCTCACGGAGCTCGGCGTCGTCCCCGAACAGCGGGGCCTCGGTGAAGTCGGACTCCTGGACCGAGCGCAGGGCGCGATGCGCATCGTGGTAGCAGATGGCGTCGGTCACCGAGATCCAGGCGAACCAGCCGGTGTCGAGCAGCGGGTTCAGCCAGGCGTAGTGCTGGCCGCTGGCGGTGACCGGACCGGCGACCGAGAGGCTCATCGGCACGCCGCGGCCGACGGCTTCGTCCAGGAGCTCCCAGACGCGGCGCAGGAAGCCGCCTCCGAAGGCGGGGTGGGCGCCCTCGAGGAATGCCTCCAGCGTGTCGGTCTCGTGCACCGGTCGGTGGACGAGGGGGCGCCGGGAATCGGGGTGCGACCTGGGGGGCTCGGGGCGGCCCATGGCGGGGATTCTACGCCCGAGCAGGAAGCGACGCGGCGCCGGATGCCGGCGCCGCGTTCGTCTCTCCAGGGGGGAGGATCAGTCGTAGTCCTTGCGCAGGGTCAGGAGGTCGGTCCAGCCGGTGGAGGACCCGAATCCGACGACCGGCGGCAGGTTCTCTCCGACGTCGGGCACGTACTCGAGTTCGCAGTCCTTGAGGTTCTGGACGTAGTCCAGGACGACCAGTTGACCGAGAATGGTCGAGTTGCGGAAGCGGCCGAGGCTTTGGACGAGATGGAAGCCATACATCCAGTTGCCGAAACAGTCGTTCCTGACCATGGCGCCGGGGGCGACGAGGCCGATGTTCGGGTACGCCCCGCCCGTGCCGCCTCCGATGCACGTACCCTTCCTCAGGGACACCACGTTGCGCGGGCCCTGGCGGGGATCCCAACTCGTGGGCGAGTAGACGATCACGCCTCCCGGGAAGTCGCAGCCCCACAGGTCGAGGCGCTGGCCCTCGTTGAGCACGAAGACCACGGTTTCCTCGTAGCTGGCCCACTTCACCAACCAGCGCGTGCTGTCGGTGTAGGGGTTCTGCATGATGACCTTGCCCGGGCCGGGTTGGAGGAACTCCTCGAGGTCCCAGGAGGGCATCCTCGAGTTCTCGGTCAGGACCTCCTCCGGGCCGAGCCATTGGTAGTCGCCGAGGTCGTCACGGTACTTGTACAGCGTGCCGTCCACGCCGGTGCAGACGAACTTGACGATGCCGTCTTCGTCCGGACCGTTCGACTCGGCGTAGTAGCCCTGGCCGTTCTCGTCGAAGAGCCAGTCGTCCACCACCCAGGCGCGATCCGTGACGAGGACGTCTCCGTACATCATGCCGTGGGCGACGTGACAGTCGTCACCGAGGAAGATGAAGGCGAACCCGTCGGCGTTCTCGGAGCTTCCCGGGTGGACCGCGAGGTCTCCGGAGACGTGGGCGAACCCGTCTCCGTAGGTTCCCTGGACGTCGACCAGGTGGGTACCGCCACCTTGTCCGCCCTGTTGCGATACGGTCACGAAGAACTTGCTGCCGTCGCCGAGGTCCACGCCTGCGGCGTCGGTCCCGGGCCACTGCGGATCGAGGAGGAGGCGGCGGCGGGTGTATTCGACCCCGGATTCGACGGCGAGCTCTGCCTTCAGGGAGTCCTTGGAGTCGAGTTCGCTTCCGAGTCGGTCCTGGACGGCCCCCGTCAGAGAGTAGGTCACCGCCATGGTGATGGCGGCCAGGAATACGGTGATGAGGAGGACGGTGCCTCGCTCGGGGTGTTTGGGGAGGGTTCTCATGTCGTCGAGGGCTGTGGGATGCCCTCCCCTTTGCGGACGCCCTGCGATTCCGGTCCAGCGCCTCGCCCCGCTTTTGGG
>JALUVI010000170.1 GCA_027020785.1 Planctomycetota bacterium
GAACCGGGCCCGCTCCTCCCCTCGAGGCGGCTCCTCTTCCGCCCCATGCGCGGTTGAGGGCTCTGCGGAGGGCTCTTCGGGCGCGCGGGGGCAGGGTGCGCAGGCGCCGGGCGGCGGCGCGGTAGAGGCGCCGGCCGAGCCGGGACAGGCGGCCGCCGAGCGCGCCGACCACCGCCACCGACAGCGCGAGCGCCGGCGGGAGCGCGCGGCTCGGGTCGTCCCCGGCCCCGCCCGGCACGCCCCCGGAGACACCGTCCCGCACGGGCACCTCCCCCCCGAGCAGGCCGATCAGGTTCGTGGCCATGCCGACCGCCGTGGAACGACGCGACGCCACCGCCTCCTCGAACGTCGGCGCGCCGCTGCCCGGCATGTAGCGGAAGATCGGCACCTCCGACGCGTTCGCCGCCTGCACGAACCGCGTCCGGTCCCCCCCCGAGCCGCGCGACCCGACCGGACCCGGGCCGCCGAGGAAGAAGTCCCCCTCCCGCGCCTGTACCAGCGGCTGGCCGTTCGACCCCGTCGGCAAGGTGCTCACGTCGATCGCGCTCGACAGCGCCCGCTCCGTCCCCGGCGTCCCCGCGGCGTCCGACTGCAGCCCCAACGGGTCCCGCGCCTGCAGGAGGTTGCCGGCGACGTAGTGGTAGGCGTTGAGCGCCTCGCCGCCGCCGGCGGCGTGGACGTGCAGCGGGTCCGGGCTGGCCCACCGGCCGAGCCGCGGCACGAGGTAGCGCTCGCCGAAGTAGACGAGGCCCACCCCCTCGTCCGACTCCTTGCCGGTGAAGCCCGACGGCTCCGGAGGCGACAGGGCCGCCTCGTCGTTCAGGTACGTCTCCCGCGCGCCGTTCGGGTAGTAGCTCGACGCCTCGAGCAGCGCCCCGCTGCGCGCGTCGAACGAGGCGGTGGTCGTCCCGAGAAGGTCCGCGACCGAGACGGTCAGCCGGTGGGCACGGTCGAAGCCCTCGAGCGGCCGGCCGCGCCGCCAGACCAGGCGCGCGCCCGCCACGAGGTACTGCGCCTCGGAGCCCTCGAGGCCGACGTACGCGTCGAGCTCACGCCCGAGCCCGCGCCGCTCGAAGTCCCCGGGGTAGACGTACAGCGCCACCCGCTCGTCGAGCGCCGGCCGGCCGAGACCGCCCCCCTCCGCGAGCGTCTGGGCGACCGTGCGACCGTTCGCGGCGTCGTAGCGGTACCGCCGGCGCACCACCCGACGCCAGGCACCTCCCCCGAGCGCCAGGCGGTCGTAGCGGCGCGCCTCGGCCAGCCGGCCGAGCTCGTCCCACCGGTAGACGTAGCGCTGCTCGACGGCGCACGCGCAGCCCGCCCCGAGCGCGGCACGGCGCGCCTCGAGGCCGGCCCCCGCAGGCTCGGCGCAGCTCCCCCCCGGCGCGTCCGCGCACCGCGCGTGCACGGTCATCGAGGCGAGGTTCCCCGACTCGCCGTACTCGAGCTCGAGCCACCCGCTGCCGCCGTCGAGCGCGGCGCCCGCAGAGCCGGGGAGGTTACTGGCGAGGTACAGCGCGCTCGGACGACCCCCCGGCAGCTCCAGCCCGTTCGTCAGCCGCCCGAGCGAGCGCTCGTAGAAGCTCCCCGCGTCGTCGGTCCACTCGGTCGCGTTGCCCAGGAAGTCCCAGCTCCACACCAGGCTCGCCACCCGGGCCGCCGGCAACGACGGCGCCATCGGCGCCGGCTCCCGCCGCATCGGGTCCACCGACCGCGTCGCGACGAACCCCACCCGCCAGTCCGTCGGCCCGTCCGACGGCCAACGCTCACCGTCCGCCTGCGTGTAGTCCAGCTCCGCCCCGACCACCCGGTAGAGCGCGTCGTGACGCACGCTCGTGCTCGCCGGACGGTGCCCCACCGGCCACTCCCCCGGGT
>JALUVI010000171.1 GCA_027020785.1 Planctomycetota bacterium
GGGTTCGAAGAGCCGTTCCGGGGGCAGCAGGGTGACGTACCAGGCGCGGTGGCCGTCCTCGGTCTCGATCAGCGCCCAGAACTCGGGGGACTGCCCTTCGACCCGGACCAGTTCGTCGAAGCTCGTCAGTCGTCCGCGGAAGCGGAACGGCTCGCCGCGCCGTGCGCTCCACCCGGCGGGGGCCTCGTCGAAGGGGAAGCGCGGCTCGCCGAGGGCGTCCAGGTGCGAGGGCAACAGCGACAGGGCGAGCCTGGAGAGGTGGGCGAAGGGCTCGGGTTCGAGTTCGATCCTGTCCTCGGGGGTCGCGTCGCGTACGCTGGCGAGCAGGTCGCGGTCCACCTCCGGCAGCGCCACCGGGGGTTCGGTCTGACCGACCGTCTCCTGGACCGGCGCCTCGTCGGCCCCTTCCTTGCGGAACAGGTCGAGCTGGAAGAGCAGTGCCAGGGCGAACGCGCCGAGGACGACGATGGTGACGAGACGGCGCTTCTCGCGGCGCGCCATCTCGGCCTGGAGCTGCTGGAGTCGTTCGCTGGGCATGTTCGTGGGCCGTGGGAGCGGGTCGGTCAGGAGGGTTCGCCCCGCGCGGCGGCGACCAGGGCGGAGAACAGGCGTCGCGACGGGTCACCGGGGGCGGTGCGTTCGGGGTGCCACTGTACCCCGAGCGCGAACGGATGGTCCGCGACCTCCAGTCCCTCGAGGACGTCGTCGTCGGACCAGCCGACGGGGTCGAGGCCGGCGCCGCCGCCGACCAGCGCCTGGTGGTGGAAGGAGGGCACCTCCAGCTCGTCGAGCCCGAGGACGCGGGCGAGTCGGCTGCCGCGGGACAGCCGCACCGGGTGGCGCCGCCCCCGGAGGTGTCGTTCGGCTTGCTCGAGGTGTTGGCACAGCGGGGCGCCGTGCATGACGCCGAGGGCCTGCATCCCGAGACACACGCCGAGGACGGGGACGTGACGCTCCAGCGCCAGTCGCGCCAGCGCGAACACGGTGCGCTGTTGTTCGGCCGGCACCGGCTTGCACTCCGGCGTGGGGGCGGGGCCGCCGCAGTGGCGCAGGTCGAGGTCGTCGCCGCCGGTGAGCAGGACCGCGTCGCAGCGGTCGAGCAGCTGCGGCAGGCGCTCGGGCGGGGTGTCGCCGGGCACCAGGAAGGGCGTCGCCCCGGCCCGCCACAGGCATTCGGCGTAGTCGGTGAACAGCTGGTAGCGGCGCTGCCCTTCGTAGTGGGGCCGGTCCAGGACCTCGACCGTGAGGGCGACGACGGGCGCGCGGGGGCCGGCGGGCATCGGGTCTATACTAGGCCGCCGATGGCCCTGCTCCACCTCTTCGGCGGGCTCGTCGGCCTGGTCCTCGGGGCCGAACTCGCCGTGCGCGGGGCCCTCGGCGTCGCCCACGGCCTGCGCTGGCCCAACTGGGTGGCCGGGCTGTTCCTGTTGGCGCTCGGCACCTCGCTGCCCGAGCTGTTCCTGACCATCGCCTCGGCTCCCAGCCACCCGGGGCTCGCCGCGGGCAACCTGTTCGGCTCCAACGCCTGCAACGTCGGGCTGGTGCTCGGCGCCGCCCTCCTCCTGAAGGGTACCCGCAGTCTGGACGCGCACTCGGTCTCGCTCGGCGTCCTCCTGCCGATGGCGGTCGCCTCGGGGCTCGCGTTCTGGGCCTTCCACCGCGAGCTGCCCCTCGTCGGCGTCGGCCTCCTCTTCCTCGCCGGCTACGGCGTCATGGTGTTCTCGGCGGCCCGCGAGGAACGGGTGGCGCCCCACCCGACTCCGGGCGAGGTCATGCCGCCGTCGCCGCGGCCGCTCGGCCTGTCTGCCGTCACCGCCCTGGGCGGCTTCGTACTGTTGGCGCTGGCCTCGGACTGGTTCGTGGACGGCG
>JALUVI010000172.1 GCA_027020785.1 Planctomycetota bacterium
AGCGAGCGTGACGCCACGCTGCTGCATGAAGACGCCAAGCAGCAGCGGCATGGACCGAGATAACGTCAAGAGCAGCGCCAACCTCAAGCGGAAAAGGCCGGCTCGCCGCGACCGCCGGATGACACGAGACAGCGAGCCGGCCTTTTCCGCCGTTGAACGGAACGCCTGCGCGCCCCGGCGTTGGCTATGGAGTCAAAGGCTGGCGGTGCCGATGGGCGGCGGGCGAGAGGCGCCGGGAGTGGGCCTCTGCTCGACGTGACCGGCGTGCGGCGGACGCGTCGGTGACGGCGAGCGGGGTCTCGAGGGCCGGTCCGAGCGGTGACGGCGATGAGAGGGCGTACGAATGCGCCGACACCCGATCACCGGGCGTCGCACACACACGTGTCGTCGAACCGTTCACGGCGGACCTCGTGGCCGCTCGAGGAATCGGCGCACTGGGACGACGCGACGTACGCCGGCCTCGCCGCATTGCGGACAGACTTCCAAGCGCGCGCCCGTGGGGGCATCCGCAGCGACGGCGCCGACGTCCTCGGGGCCCGCTGACTCGCCGGACTGGCGGGGGAGGAGACCCCGTGCCGTCTCGAGGCGGTCGTTGGCGTTGCCGGGGGCGTACAGCCCGTAGTGGCGGACCTTCCGGAAGCCCCTGGGCAGGACGTGGAGCAGGAAGCGTCGGACGAACTCGGCGCCGTCGAGGGTGAGGAGGTCTCGGCGGCTCTGGAAGGTGACGTCGGTGTCGGTGACCGCGACGATGCGCGCGTCGGCGATGGCGACCCGCTTGACGTAGCGGGCGAGGTACTTGGTGACGGTCTCGACGGGCCGGCCCTCGGGCGGCTCGACGTGAACGACCCAGCGCGCGTGACGTTTCGAGAGCGTGCGTACGGTCGCGCGGAAGGCCTTGGCTGCCCCGACCCCCCTGCCCACGTCGAGGTCACCGCGGTCGAAGGCGTCGATCAGGGCTTCGAGGAAGCGCCCGCGGAACATCGCGCCCATGATGCGGCCGGGGAACAGGTAGTTCTCGCGCGAGGCGACCCAGCGCTCGTCGTCGCGGGACAGCCCTCCGGCGCTGACCAGGAAGTGGACGTGCGGGTGGTAGGACAGCTCGGTGGTCCAGGTGTGCAGCACGGCGGTCATGCCGAGGCGAGCATCGAGGCGCTGGGCGGCGAGGTCTCGGAGCACGCTGCTGGCGGCCTGGAACAGCAGGCCGTAGACGAGCTTCTGGTTGGCGAAAGCGACGGGCCGCAGCTGCGCCGGAAGGGTGAACACGACCTGGAAGTGCGGCGTGGACAGCATGCGCTCGGTGCGCGCCTCCAGCCACAGGGCGGTGGCGTGGCCCTGGCACTGGGGGCAGTGCCGATTGCGGCACGAGTTGTAGGCGGGCGCCTTCCAGCCGCAGCTCTCGCAGACGCACAGGTGCGCCCCCAGCTTCGCCGTGCGACAGGCGAGGAGCTGGCGGAGCACGTGCATCCGAGCCGGGTCGTACCCGTGGCGGGCCACGTAGGCGTCCACGTGGCGCCGGAGCGCCTCGATGACGACCGAGGGCTTCGCGTCGGGCCCGACCCGGCAAGGCCGGGCGGGTGCGCTCACGCGCGCCTACAGCATGTCGAGCGGAGAGGGCGTGCGGCGGATGAGCTCGGGCCGCACGCGGGTGTAGCGAGCCGTGGTGTTCGGGCTGGCGTGACCGAGCAGCACCTGGACGGTGCGCAGATCGACGCCGGCCTCCAGCAACCAGGTCGCGTAGGTGCGCCGAAGGTCGTGGGGAGTGACCGTGCGCTGGAGCCCGGCGCGGCGGGTGACCCGGTGGATGCGGGTGCGCACCGTGTCGATGCCCACCGGGCGGTCAGTCCAACCTCAAGCGGAAAAGGCC
>JALUVI010000173.1 GCA_027020785.1 Planctomycetota bacterium
CAACCACAGGAAGGCCTCCTGGCGCTGGTCCGCCGGGAGTTCGTAGAGCGCCAGGGCCAGCCCGCGCCACGCGCCGACCGGCGTCGAACCCCGCAGGTCGTCCAGGGTCCGCGGCGGGTCGCGACGAGCGGCCACCCGCCACAACAGCGGCAGGGTGAGGTCGCTGGTCCAGTCCACCTCGTCGCCGGACAGCGGCCGCTGCTGGGGAAGCACGCTGGTCAGGAGACGGGCGGAGGCGCGAACCGGTTCGTCTCCTCCCGCCGGCAGGCTGCGGCCGAGGAGGAGTTCGCCGGCGTCGAGCAGACCGAGGACGACCCGGTTCGGATGGCGCGCAGCGAGGAGACGCCAGGCATCGGCGCCGAGACGTTCGGGACGGGAGAGCAGGCCCGCGACCAGGAAGGCGCGCTCACCGTCGGAAGCGGCGCGCTTCCAGTCGGCCTCGGGATCGGTGCCGGCATCGGGATGGAAGGTCCCGTAGAGGAGGAGCGCGAAGGCGTGGTTCGGCTCGGGCCGACGCTCCCGACGCGCGGCGCGCTCGAGTGCGGCGAAGCAGTCGTCGCTGCCGCGGAGAGCGGCCGCGTAGAGCAGGGCGCGCCGCCGGGGCGGAGAGCCGCGGTCGAGCTCGTGGAGCAACCACGCCTCGGCGTCGCCGTCGCCGCTCGCGAGTTCGCGGGCGGCCTCCTGGCGCACCCACGCGGAAGGAGCGGTCAGGTCGCGCTCCAGGGAGGGCGAGGGCTCCTGGAGCGCGGCCACGGAGAGGAACGGACCGAGGGCGAGAGTCAGCACCCCCCGACCTTAGCGGATTCAGCGGACGTGGATGCGCACCGGGGTGGACAGGCCGTAGCCGTCCACGTCCACGACCTGGAGCACCCACTCGCGGGTGGCTCCGGGACCGGGGACGTCGACCTTGAGCGAACCGTGGAACTCGCCCTCCTCGTCGGCGAAGTCGTCACCGGCGAAGGGCCAGGGTCGGAAGCCGGCCCCCGCGTCGGGCAGGACCCAACCGATCCCGCCGAGCGCGAGGCGCCGCACGCGGGCCCGCGGCGACATCCAACCCGTCAGCTGGGCGCCAGGGGTCGCATGGCGCACGGTGACGCGCAGGACCTCGCCGGCCGCAGGGTTGCGATCGCTCACGGTGAGCGTGAGGGTCGGCCCCTCCTGCGCGCCTGCGAAGGTGAGAGCGTCGAGCTCGAAGGCGTCGCGGAACCCCCATCCGGCCTCCTCCAGGCCGGCCACGACCTCGCCGCCTCCCAAGTTCGTGAACACGGTGGCGTCTTGGTCGCTCGGCGCCTGCACCGTGAAGCAGAGTGCGCCGTCCGCCGGACGGAAGGCGATTCCCTTCACGTCGCCGATGGGGCCCGGGGAGCGACCGAGAGCGTGCTCCACCCAGGCCTGGAAGTCCGCCTCGCGGGCGAGGATCGTGACCTCGCCGGAGTCGGGCAGCCAAGCGACGACGTCGCCGTCGGCGAGGTCGCCGAGGACGGTGCCAGTGGCGCCGTCGCGCAGCGAGAAGCAGAGCGCACCATCGTCCTTGCGCAAGGCCAGAGCGTCCACGTCGAAGGTTCCGCCGGACAGCCCGAGGGCGGCGCGCAGCTCGTCCTCGCGGTGGACGACCTCCGGCGGCCCCGCCGGGGTCAGGCGCAGGACGTCGCCGTCGGAGAAGCCGAAGGCATCGCGATCCATCGAGAACCACAGGTCCGTCATCCAGGCCTGCTCCTGCCACGGACGGCGCACCTCGGTGAGCGCGTCCACCCCGTCCGGCAGGTCGGGAACGCCGTCGCCGTCGAGGTCGCCGAACAGTGCGGCCCAGGCGTCTTCGGGCCAGGCGCGATGGCCGAGCGAACCCGGTTCGCGACGCAACAGAGCGGCATCCCCGACCACGCCGTCGTGGCCGTGGGCGGCGTCTCGGGTGATGGAGACGAGGACGGCCTCGGGGAACGGTCCGGTCGCCTGCGGCCAGGCAGCGGGCGCCGAGAGGAGGAGGGACAGGGCGAGGGTGAGTGTCATGCCCTTGGAGACGCACGGGCCCGCCGTCGGTCACGATCGTGGACGAATCCATCGGGCCGGCCCCCTATGCTGGGCGGCCGTGCCCCTCGCCCTCGCGCTCCTCCTCCAGGCCGGCCTGTTGCCCGCCGTGCCGGCACCCGCTGCGCCCGACCCGAGGCACCTGGAGGCCTTGCGCGCCCTCGCGCGCAGCGATCCCTGGCCGACCGCTCGCATCGCGGCCCTGCGTCCCGCCACGCCGAGGCAAGCCGACGCGCTCGCCGAACTGCTGCTTCGCGGCGACCTGCCCGAGGGCCGCCTGGCGGCTCTCGTCGGCGCCGGGACTGCCGGGGACACCGCCCTCGGCGCGGCGCTCCTGCGGTTCGGCGTCCTCGCGCCGACGCCGGAGGACGCGCTGGCCGGCCTGCTCGCGGTGGAGTCGGTGCCCGCGGAGTGGCTGCCGGCGCTGGCGCGGCTGGCCGTCCGCCGCGACGCCCCCCTCGAGACCCGCGCCGCGGCCTGCTCGCTCTTGCTCGACGCCGGAGTGGTCTCGGCCTGGCCCCTGGTGCGCGCCGTCCTCCTGACCGGGACCGCCGAGGACCGGGGCGACCCCGACTGGGACTGGCCGCGCACCGGACGCTACGAACTGCCGAAACGCATCCTGCTCCTGGCCCTCGACCGTCTGCTGCAGCGCCACGGCCTGCCGCCGTCGGACTTCGAGCCGAATGCGTCGTGGGCCGCACAGGCGGCGCGGGTCCACGCCCTCGATGCGGTGGTGCCGAGGCTGGAGACGCCGCGCCTTCCGCCGGTCGAGACCCTGGAGCGCTTGCGCCGGGCGGCGGCGTCCGACGAGGAGGCGGCCCGGGCGCTCGCGCTGGTGGGACCGGCCTTCGCCGACCGCTGACCCCGTCAGGGCGTGAGCCGCTGGATGGTACGCGGGAACGGGATGCACTCGCGCACGTGCTCGACCCCCGTGATCCAGGACACGGTGCGCTCCAACCCGATGCCGAAGCCGCCGTGCGGAACGCTGCCGAAGCGGCGCAGGTCCAGGTACCACTCGAAGCTCTCCTCGGGAAGGTCGTGCTCGCGGATGCGGCGGCGCAGCTCGGCCTCGTCCTCTTCGCGCACCGAGCCGCCGACGATCTCGCCGGCGACCGGGGCGATGACGTCCAGCGCCAGCGCCAACGACGGGTCCTCCGGGTCGCGCTTCATGTAGAAGGCCTTGACCTCGGCGGGCCAGTGGGTGACGAAGACCGGGCAGCCGTACTCCTCGCCGAGCACGGTCTCGTCGGGGGCGCCCAGGTCGTCCCCCGGGGTGAACTCGCTCTGGTAGCGTTCTTCCTCCTGCCATGCGACGAGCTGTCGGGCGACGTCGTGGTAGCGCAGGCGCGGCCACGGCCGGTCCCAGGCCAGGACGTCGTCGGGATCGCGCTCCAGGTCGGCGAGGTCGGCCTCGCAGCGGTCCACCACCTCGCGCAGCACGTGGCGCACCATGCCTTCCGCGGTGGCGCAGACCTCGTCGAGGTCGGCGAAGGCGATCTCGGGCTCCAGCATCCAGAACTCGGTGAGGTGACGCCGCGTCTTGGACTTCTCGGCGCGGAAGGTCGGGCCGAAGGAATAGACGCGACCCAGCGCCATGGCCGCGGCTTCCTCGTAGAGCTGACCGCTCTGCGACAGGTAGGCGGGTCGACCGAAGTAGTCCACCTCGAACAGGGTGCTGGTGCCCTCGCAGGCGTTCGGGGTGAAGATCGGCGCATCCACGCAGACGAAGCCCTGCGCGTCGAGCCACTCGCGCATCGCCATGGCGACGCGATGGCGCACCCGCAGCAGTGCGGCTTGGCGGCGGCTGCGGATCCACAGATGGCGGTGGTCGAGCAGGAAGCCGACGCCGTGCTCCTTCGGCGTGATCGGGTAGCCCTCGGCGCGCTGGTGGACCGTCAGCCCTTCGACGACCAGCTCGTGCCCGCCGCGGGCGCGCTCGTCGGCGCGGACCTCGCCCCACACCGAGAAGGAGCTCTCCTGGGTCAGCGAGCGTGCGGCCTCGAAGCAGTCGTCGCCAACGGCGTCGCGCTTGACCACGCACTGGACGATGCCGGAGCCATCGCGCAACAGGAGGAACCAGAGCCGGCCCTTGCCGCGCTGGTTCCACAGCCAGCCGCGGAGCACGACCCGCTCGCCGACGTGGCGGGACAGGTCGCGGACACGGATCACGGGAAGGTCGGCGGGAAGGTCCTGGGAGGCGGCGGCCACGATGCAGTCGGTCAGGGGAAGGCGGCGTAGGAGGGGCGCAGGGCGACGAGTTCGAGGCGATCGTCGTCGCCGACGCGGAGTTCGGCGAAGACGAGGGCGCCGTCGCGGAATCCGCGCGCGTGGAGGCGGTCGGCTGCAGCGAGTTCCTCGGGCGCAGTCAGGATCCGGACCTCGACCAGGCCCTCGCGCCGCAGCAGGTCTTCGGCGGCGGCGCGCAGGCGCTCCGGGCGCGGACCAGCCGAGGGGGCCCCCACCCCGACCGCGACCTCGGCGAGCCGAGCCGCGAGCTCCTCCAGTCGATGCTCGACGGCGGCGAGACGGGAGGCGGCCTCGAGGTCCTCGAGGGCTTCGATGCGGTGGTGCAGGGTGGCGATGCGCCCTTCCTGGCGCTCCAGCTCCTCGGAGTGATCGGGCAGGCTGGCGAAGCGCGCGTCGCTGGCGGCGGTCCAACGCTCCTCCATGCGGCGGCAGCGGCGCGACAGCCACCAGGACACGCCCCCTCCGCCGACGAGGGCGGAGACGGCGGCGACCAGCACCAGGGTTGGGGCGTCCATCGGTGGGGCCCAGGGTAGCGGCGAGGACCGCCGTCCTACCATGCGCGCTCCGATGCGGAACCGACTGCTGTTCGCTGCGGCCTTCTTCCTGGTCGTCCTCCCCGTGTTCCTCCTGCCGGCCGATCCGGTCCGGCTCGAAGCGCAAGCGGCCCAGGGCCTGCTCCGCGACGCCGGCCTCGGGGCCGAAGGGGCCCTCGAGGTGGCGTGGCCCTGGACTGCTCCCGAGGAGCGCACCGCGCGGGAGGACGTGCTCCGCATCGTCTTGCGGCTGCCCCCCGACCGCAGCGTGGAGAGCCCGGCGCCGGGGCTGCTGGTCGCGGTCCGCGACCCTGGGGCGCCCCCACGACGCGTCGTCGTCGCCCGAGAGGACGGACGTCTCGTCCTGCGCGAGGGCGACGCGGCCCTCGCCGAGCGGCCGCTCGGGTCGCGTTGGTCGCTGGTGCCGCCCATCGCCGCCATCCTGCTCGCCTTCCTGACCCGGAACGTGCTCATGTCACTCGGGTTCGGGGTGCTGCTCGGGGTCGGCCTGTCCCTGCCCTCGGGGCTGGGTGTGGTCGGGTGGGTCGGCGCCTTCCTCCGCCGCCTCTTCGGCGACATCCTGTGGCACGACATCCTGTCGGACTCCTTCCACCTCTCCATCCTCGGCTTCGTCCTGGTGCTGTCCGTGACCATCGCCATCGTCACGCGGATGGGCGGCATCGAGGGCATCGTGCGTGGTCTCCTGCGCTTCGCCGCCTCGTCACGGTCGGTCCAGGCGGTGGCCTACTTCATGGGCCTCGGCATCTTCTTCGACGACTACGCCAATACCATCGTCGTCGGCAACTCGTGCAAACCGCTGTTCGACAGCCAGCACGTCAGCCGCGCCAAGCTGGCCTACGTCGTCGACTCGACCGCGGCGCCGGTCGCCGGCATCGCGGTGCTGTCCACCTGGGTGGCGTACCAGATCTCGACCTATGCACCGCAGCTTCCGACCATCGGAATGGATCCCGGACAGGGCTATGCGGTGTTCCTCGAGACCATCCCGTATCGCTTCTACTGCATGTTTGCGCTGCTCATGGTCGGCATGGTCGTGTTCCTGAAGCGCGACTTCGGGCCGATGTACGCCGCCGAGCGCCTGGCGCGGAGCGGCCGCGGCAAGGAGCTCCACGACCCGACCAGCGTGGATACCGCCCGCATCGAACCCTGGCCGAAGGCCCGACCCCATTGGCTCAACGGAGTGGTCCCCATCGCGGCCATGGTCTTCGGCACCTTCGCTCTCATCCTTTGGCACGGCAGCCGCAACGTGGATGCTCTGGCGGCCGGAGGGGACGCTGCGGCCCAAGAGGCGATTTCCTCCGGCGGCATGTCGTGGCTGCGTGCGGTCCTCGGCGCGACCGACAGCGCCTTCGCCATCTTCCAGGGCAGCGTGCTCGCGCTCGGACTGGCCCTGATCCTCGCCCTCGGCCGTCGTCTCCTGCCCCCCGCCGAAGTGGTGAGGACCGCCATCCGCGGCAGCCGGACCCTGTTCGAGGACGCCATCCTGGTACTGATCCTGGCCTGGAGCATCGGCCGAGTCTGCACCGACCTCGACACCGCCGCCTACCTGGTCGCGGTGTTCCAGGACCTGATGTCACCGCACCTCCTGCCCCTCATCCTCTTCGTCACGGCCTGTTTCGTCGCCTTTGCAACGGGGAGTTCCTGGACCACGATGGCCATCTTGCAACCCAACGTGGTGTTGCTCGCTTGGCAGCTCGGTGAGAGCGTCCCCGAGCTCGGCGGACACGGTCTGCTGATCCTCTCCATCGGCGCCGTCCTGGAGGGCGCCATCTTCGGCGACCACTGCTCTCCGATCAGCGACACCACGGTACTGTCGTCGGCGGCCTCCGGCTGCGTCCACATCGAACACGTCCGCACCCAGGCTCCCTACGCGATGGTCACCGCCTTCGCCGCCCTACTGCTGGCTTACTTCCCGGTGGCGTGGTTCGGCATCCCCTGGTGGGTCGGCCTCCTGCTCGGCGGCAGCGCCCTGCTCGCGCTCTTGCTCACCATCGGCCGCGATCCCGACCGCGGCTGCGACGAGTCGGCGAAGGCCGGCTGACCTCCACGGGACGAGGGCCCGCCCGCTCGGCGCGGACGGGCCCCGGTCGTCGGCAGAGGAAGGCCTTCAGGGAACGTAGACCACGTTGCTGGTGCAACATGTGGTGAGATCCACCCCCTGGACGTAGAAGCCGTGCGCCTGGTTCGGCAATGGGTCGAAGGCCAGGCAGTTGACCGGGTTGGCCGGACGCCAGAGCACGGCCAGCTGCGGTTGGGACAGGTCCACGGTCAGGCCGGAACAGGCGGCACCGTAGTGGGTGAAGCTGCCTTGATGGCCATAGAGCATCACCGCAGCGCCTCCGGGGACGACCCCGTCCAGCACGAACACCACCGGCGTCGTGAACTGGTTGATGGCGAGACCGAGGCGAAGGTCGCACGGCGGCGGAGGCGGCGTCTCGTAGATCGCGACGTCGTCGAAGCTCACGCCGTCGAGGGTGCCGAAGGCATAGTTGTCCTCCTCGCCGAACATCAAGTAGACCGGGACCTGGTCCCACGCCACGGGAGCCTCGGCGAGGTGGATGCGGAGGTCGGCCCAGACCGCCGGGAACATCTCGTAGTCGAAGAACAGCTGGTGCCAATCCACCCCGTTCTCGGAGATCCAGATGCCGTCGATGTCGTTGTCCTCCTCGCCCCAATTGGACAGCCAGACCTCCAAGGTCGGGTCGGAGAACTGGGTGAGGTCCAGGTAGAGCACGAAAGCGTTGAACGCGTAGTGGGTCGGGCCTCCCGGACGGACCCCCATCTCGAGGCAGGCGTTCCCGGAGTGGGTTCCCATGGTGTTGGCGATGGTGCACCAACCGTCCGGGTCCGGCGTCATGGTCGCGGAATCCAGCGAAGTGAAGGCCATCTCGGAAGTGACTCCTGATTCGAAGTCCTGGAAGTAGGAGGTGCCGCTCCACGGCGTGGTCGGCAGGTTGATCGTGGTCCAGGGGACCGACGGCTGCGGAGCACGGTTCGGCGGCATCGGCTGGTCGTCCACCTGGAAGCGGTCCAGCCATTCCTCGTGGCCGGAGAAGGCGTAGTAGCGGATGCCCACGTCCACCGATCCACCGAGCATGGCGTCCGGGATCTGGGCGGTGAGGAAGTCGCGCCGATTGTCGGTGCGGCACTCGTCCCAGATCACCGTCCAGGTCGTGGTCCCCGAAGGACGCACCACGATCTCGGTGCGACCGTCCCCGTACTGCGTCGGGTTGTTGTAGAGGTAGGTGGGGAAGTTCAACTCGAGATCGAAGTGCACGTAGGCGACGGTGGCGGCGGACAGATCCACGGTCGTCCACAGGGTGTCGTCGGCGGTGAAGACGCCGCCGTACTGGTGATCGTGCCAGGCACGGAAGTCGCTGGAGAGTTCCCAGTGGAAGGAACCGGCGGACAGCGAGTCCTGGACCCACCCGGGTGGCGGGAACACGGGACCGTCGAAGTCCTCGCGGAGGTATACCGTCTGGGCGGGAAGGGATGCGGCGCCGAAGGCGAGCCAGGCGAGGAGTAAGGAGGGCAAGGGTCTCGGAATCATCGGTATGAGGATGGCTGCAAGGATGGGTTGAAGGACGATGGGATGCCCGAGCACGAGCGGCCGTATTGTCTATGCCGTCCACGCTGCCTTCCGACCCGATCTTTCCCCCGCTCCGGAAACTGGCCCCGATCCATGTTCCAACCCGGGACCAGGAAGGCCGGAGGCATCCGTTTCGGCCATCGCCACCGCAGGAGCTCGGGCACCGTCGCCATCCGTCGAGCCGCCCCCACCGCCACGCCCGGC
>JALUVI010000174.1 GCA_027020785.1 Planctomycetota bacterium
ATGGAGGACCTGAGGTGCGGGCGGGCACGGGATGGCGTGTTGATCGCGCCAGCAGCGAGGCGCGGGGGGCCGACCCGCCCCGAGGGAGGAAGCGGCGCACATCCCGCGCCAGCCGCCCTTGGCGGCTGTCACGGGCTCTGCGCCGTTGGGGGGCGAGGGGCGGGTCGGCCAAAGAAGGTGCGGGGGCACCGTTCTTTGGAGGCGGGGGTGGACCTGTGGCGGAGGCGTGAGGGTGGACGACACCGGTGTGCCCCCGCTTCGAGGAGCGGGGCCATGGGGAGGGGGCGCGATGGCCCAGGCACCGCGACGCCCGCGCCGAGGCGGTCAGGGGTCAGGCTGCCGCTTTGAGGCGCGTGGGGTCGTAGAGGGTTGCATCGCGAAGCGCCGCACAGAGCACTCGGAGTAGCCGGTCGCCGATGGTGCGAAGGGCACGGGCATGCCAGTGGCCGCGGGCGCGGAGTGCGGCGTAGGCCGCGCGCCAGTAGGGGTCCTTCTGCACCGCGACCCGGCTCCAGTGGTAGAGGGCCTCCGTGAGCATCGGGTTGCACGCCCACCGACGATGTACCCGAATCTTGCCGCCACTACGGCGCGTGACAGGGGCCTGGCCCGACTGGGCGCGTAGCACCTTGTAGTCCTTGTCCGCGATCGCCTGGGGCGCTTCGGCCAGCAGTGTAGCGGCAACCAGAGGCCCGACGCCGGGCATGCTGCGCACGATCGTCACGGTCTGCGGGCGCCCGTCGTCTTCGGCGCGTTCCTTCTCCTCGAGGCGCCGGAGGGTCTGCTGGATGTCCCGGTAGACGGACGCCTGCTGCTCCAGGGCAAGCCGCAGACGCGGAATGAGCATCTGCACGTGTCGGGACGCCGCCTCAACGGTCCCCGGGGCGAGCAGCAGCTCCGGCGTGGTGCGCAGGACCGAGAGCACGTCGTCGACCTTCAGACGGCGAATCCGATGGCGCTTGAGGATGTCGGCCACCTCCTTCCCTTGGAGGGCCTTGGCCTTCTCAGGGGTCGAGGCCGCCTCCAGCAGGGACAGGATCCAGGGCTCGCGCGGCGTACCCAAGCGAAGGATCTGCGGGAAGTAGCGCTCGAGCTGCGCTCGGATCTGGCTGCTCAGCCGCCCGACCTCGACCGTCAGGTCGTAGTGCATGGACCGCAGTCCAGCAAGCAGGGTGAGCAGCGCGTCGGGGAACTTCACCTTCCGGAACACCTGCGGGTCCGTTTCGAGGCAGTGTGCCAACAGATACGCGTCGAGCCGGTCGTCCTTCTGCTCTGCCACCGTGTAGCGCGTCCGAAACGCATCGACCTGCTTCGGATTGACCGCGAACACCGCGAAGCCGCGCCTCATCAGCCCCTCGACCACCGGCCCGTGCGGACGCTCGGCGCCGACGTGCACCCGCTCCACCTGCCCACCCACGAGGTCAGACAGGTAGCCACACAGCTCCTCGATGCCCTCCGGCGTGTTCGCGAACCGACGATGCTCAGCTTCCTCCCGTCCTTGACCGGGCGCACGGATGCAGACGTCGTTGTTCTTGCTCCCGAGATCGATTCCAACGAATCGCGTTGGATCTGTAGCAGTCATCGCCTATCCTCCTCTAGAATCAACGCTTGGCTCGCCGCGGCACGCGCCCAGCCCTGTACTGGTGCTTTTCAGCACGGGCTTCCTACTGGGGCTCTGGCCGCGGCGGGCCCGACGAGGTGCAGTTCCGGAGCAGGTGCTCGAGGCACGGGGCATCGGATGGCAACTCTCGCCGGGCTGCCCAGCGAACCACCCTCGAAGGATGTCGCGACTCACCCCACAGGGCCAACCGGTTCGCCGCCCAAACGGGTACAGGGCTTCGGGCTTCGGGCTTCGGGCT
>JALUVI010000175.1 GCA_027020785.1 Planctomycetota bacterium
CGGCGGCTTCAAGCTGGCCGACGGCACGATGGCCGGCAAGGGCTCCGAGGCCCACAAGGCCGCCGTCGTCGGCGACACCGTGGGCGACCCGTTCAAGGACACGGCCGGCCCCTCCCTCAACATCCTCGTCAAGCTGATGAGCGTCGTCTCGCTCGTCATCGCCCCGCTGCTGGCCCACTACGGCGCGCTCATCCACTTCTGAGAGGTTCTCCCATGATCTTCCACGAGTACGAAACCATCTACGTCACGCGGCCCGAGCTGCCCGAGGCCGAGACGAAGCGGCTGCACGACCGCTTCCGCGCGATCATCACCGAGAACCACGGCACGATCCTCGCCGACGAGGACTGGGGGCGGCGCAAGCTGGCCTACCCGATCAAGAAGCACCACAGCGGCCACTACACCTACATCAACTACGTTGGTCCCGCCGACCTCCCGCGGGAGTTCGAGCGCGTGCTGCGCCTCGAGGACAACCTGATCCGCTTCCTCACCGTGCGCCTGGCCGAGCACGTCGACCCCGAGGAGCGCCGCGCGGTGGCCGAGGAGCGCAAGGCCCGTCGGGCCGAGGCCCTCGGTCTCGGCGAGGGCGAGTCCGACGGCGCCGCCGAGGGTTCCGGCGACAAGCCCGAAGCCCCGAGCGCGAACTGATCCCCAACCCCTTTCCAGGAGGCTCGACATGAGTCGCAACCGCCGCTTCAGCCGCCGCAAGGTGTGCCGCTTCTGCGCCGACAGCTCGCAGGTCATCGACTACAAGGACCCGAAGCTGCTGCGCCACTTCATCACCGAGCGCGGCAAGATCGTGCCCCGGCGCATCTCCGGCAACTGCGCCCGCCACCAGCGCGAGCTCGCCGTCGCGATCAAGCGCGCCCGGCAGATCGCCTTCCTTCCCTTCCTCGCGGTCGAGTAGGGGGGCGAAATGAACGTGATCCTGCAGCAGGACGTCAGCGGCCTCGGCCGGGTGGGCGACATCGTGCGCGTCCGCGACGGCTACGCGCGCAACTACCTCGTGCCCCGCGGCCTGGCGGTCATCGCCGACGAGCGCAACAAGAACCGCCTCGCCCACCAGAAGGCGATGGCCGAGGCCAAGGCCAGCCGCGAGGTGGCGAAGGCGAGGGAACTCGCCGAGAAGCTCGCCGAGGTGCCGGTGACGGTCAAGCGCGAGGCCGGCGACGACGGCAAGCTCTTCGGCTCGGTCACCAACCGGGACATCGCCGAGGCCTACGCCGCCGAGGGCTTCGAGCTCGACCGGCGCGCGATCGTCCTCGAGGAGCCGATCCACCACATCGGCGTCTTCCAGGTGCCCGTGCGCCTGCACCGCGAGGTCGAGGCTCGGCTCAAGGTCTACGTGATCCAGAAGTAGCCCGCCCGCCGCCGCGCCCGCCGCGCCCCGGCTGCCGGGGCCGGCGGGTCCGTGCGTGCAGGGCTCGCCCGTGGCAACCTCGGTGCGAGGAGGAGGAGCGGTGGACGAAGCCAGGCCCATGCCCCGGAGCCTCGAGGCCGAGCGCGCCGTGCTCGGCGGCATCATGCTCGATCCCCGGCGGCTCACCGACGTCGCCGAGTCGCTTCGCCCCGAGGACTTCTACCGGGAGGAGCACGCCCGGCTCTTCCAGCTCATGCTCGAGATGGGCGAGCGGGGCGAGCCGACCGAGATGGTGGCCGTCGCCGAGCAGATCCGGCGCACGGGCAAGGCCGAGGAATACGGCGGGCTCACCTACGTCACGCAGCTCCCCGACGAGGTGCCGAGCACCGAGAACCTCGACTACTACGCGCGCATCGTCCGGGAGCGCGCCGTGGAGCGGCGGCTGCTGCTCACGGCGCGGCTCGTGGCCGACCAGGTCTACGGCGGCGAGCGCGCCCT
>JALUVI010000176.1 GCA_027020785.1 Planctomycetota bacterium
GACAGAGTCCGCACGTGGCGGGGAACGACGTACGGCTGGGTGGACCACCGCCTGAGGCCGTGGCTCCGCCACCTCTCGACGGACGAGCAGGCGGTCTACCTGTTCCTCGTGCTCGCCGCCGATCGGGTCGGCATGTCGTGGTACGCGCACGCGACGATCGGGAAGCTCATCGGCCTCGACCCCGGCGACGTGCGCCTGGCGTGCGCGAACCTCCGCCGCCTCGGTCTGGTCGCGTACCGCCCGCACCGGCCGAACGATCCCGACGGCGTCTTCCAGGTGCTGCCGGTCCCGCCGCCTCCGGCTCCGGGCCGGGCGGCGCCCGGTGAAGGTGGGGCACGCTCGATCGCCCAGCTGCTCCGCCGCCACGCTGCGGAGGGACCGGCCTGATGGTGGCGCGCGTCGTCGACGTCGCGCCCGACGACCTCGGGGTCCGGCTGCGAGCGCTGCGCGGGCCCGGACGCCCGGTCGAAGACGACCTCGCGCCGCTTCCGCTCCGC
Source organism: Planctomycetota bacterium (assembly GCA_027020785.1). Taxonomy (GTDB): domain Bacteria; phylum Planctomycetota; class UBA1135; order UBA1135; family UBA1135; genus JALUVI01. Next base: position 498 of record JALUVI010000176.1, read on the forward strand.
GCCGTTCGCCTGCCCGACGGCACGCTCGAGGTCGTCGACGGCTTCAAGCGGCTCGAGAGGTGGCGCGCCGAAGGGGCGGCGTCCGTTCCGGTGGTCGTGGAGGCCCTGGACCCGCCGGGCGCGAAGCGCGCTCTCCTCCTCGCGAACGCGCCGCGTCGCACGCTGTCGCCGCTCGACGAGGCCCGTGTCATCACCTCGCTCGACCGCGATGACGGGCTCAGCCCGAGTGCGATCGGACGACTCCTCGGCCGCAAGCGCAGCTGGGTCTCGAAGCGGCTGACGCTCTTCCAGCACCTCGCTCCTGCGCTCCACCCGCTCGTCGATCGCGGCCGTCTCGGGCTCCAGGTCGCCCTCGCGCTCTGCCGGCTGGCGCCTGCCGACCAGCGGCGCCTCGCCCGGGTCGTCACCGCTCGCAGCCTCTCCTCGCGGCAGGCGCTCGCGCTCATCGACGCGTTCACCACCCTCGAGGACGAGGCCGCCCGCAAGGCGCTGCTCCGTGACCCCCTCCCCGTGATCGACGGCCCGGCGCGGTCACCCTCGCCGCTCCGGCCCCTCGGACAGCGGCTCGAAGGCGTGCTCGCGCGGATCGAGCGCGCCCTCACCGACCTCGACCGCTTCGACCTTCCTCCCGGTGACGCGCTCACCGATGGGGAGCGCCGCTTCCTCGAAGCCCGGTTGCTCGGCGTGGCTTCGCTCGCCACGCACGCGGCCGCGCGCCTCGCCGAGCGGTTCCCCGCGCTGTCGTTCCTGACCCAGAAGAAGAAAGGAGACCTCCATGGATCCGGAGACCGAGCAGGAGATCCTGCGTTTGCACCGCGAGGGCGAAGGCATCCGACCGATCGCGAGACGCCTCAAGATGGGCCGCAAGACCGTACGCCGCGTGCTGCGTCAAGCCGGCCTGCTGACCGAAGCCAGCGCCCCCACCGCCGCGACGCAGCCGACACCGTCCAAGCTCGACCCGTTCAAGGACCTGGTTCGCGAGAAGGCGCAGGAGGGGCTTTCGTCGCCCCGGATCCTGCGCGAGATCCGGGCGCTGGGCTACACCGGCGGACGGACGATCCTGGTCGAGTACCTGCGCGAGGTGCGCGGCCCGCGCCCGAAGCGCTCGGCCTTCCGCCGCTTCGAGACCGCGCCGGGCGAGGAGGCGCAGGGGGACTGGTCGCCGTACCGCGTCGAGGTCCTGTCTGGTAACCCGAGTGCGAGCCTCGGCGAGGCCGCGTCGTCGCTGGCAAGGAGCGAGGAGCGCCGCATGGCCCAGCCATTCAAGCGACGAGCGACGCCGTCAGCGGCGACGAAGCCCGCCGAGGGGCGTGCTCGAGGTTATCAGACAGGACCTAATCCGGCGCGTAC
>JALUVI010000177.1 GCA_027020785.1 Planctomycetota bacterium
CGCGCCCCGTCGAGGAGTTCCTCGACAAGGTCCTCGGTCTGACACCGCGGCACATCCGGCAGGTGGCCTGGCCCTCGGGTCACCCCGTGCACGTCTTCGACTTCCCGGACGTCGGCGTGCCTCGTCAGCCGACCGATTTGGCAGAGGCGCTCGAGCCGCCCGAGGCCGGCAGCCCTCGGTTGCCGCCTCGCCGGCAGCGGCCCGGTCTGGTCCGGCGCATCACGCAGGTGCTGCGGGTGTCGCGTGCCGAGGGGGCGGCCCCAGCGGCCCCACCGGCGTCGACTCCCGAGACGCCGGCGACGGCCGGCGCCGAGCCGGGCGAGGGGTCGCGGCCGGCCCCCCGCAAGGCGGCGAGTGCGGTGCTCGGCGAGCGGGACGGTCTCGTGGTGACCGTGCGCACGCACGACCGCACCTACCAGGGGCGCGTGGTCAAGATGACCTCGACGAGCATCAGCCTGGCGCCCGTCGGGGGCAAGTCGCCGCGCATGTACGACCGCATCACACTGAGCGTGCCCGTGCGAGGCGGACGGCGTGCCGCCGAGGTGGTCATCCACGGCGAGGTGCGGCGGCGCAAGTCCGATGGGGTCTACACGGTGCGGCTCATCAAGTTCGAGGGACGCGGGCAGGCGAGTCTGTACGAGCGCTTCGTCCACGAGATGGCGCAGCGCTTCCCCGGTTGAGGGCCGCCGGTGCGGCCCGGCGCGTGCTGGCCGTGGCCGGACCGGCGACCAGGCGACGACACGATGAAGATCAAGGCAGACGCCGAGAAGATTCTGTCGGGGAAGAAGAAACTGCAGGTCGGGCGCGTGCTGGCCGTCGTGCGGATGCTCGAGGAGGCCGCCCAACAGGGCGACGCCGAGTGCGCCGTGCTCAAGGTGCGCCTCGTCAACCACGTGCTTCGCCACCCGAACGTGCGCCTCCACGTCGAGGTCGTCGCGCAGGACCCGCCGACGATCGCAGTGCGGTCCGGTCCGAAGGGGCGGCCGTGCACGCTGTCGGGCGAGGAGATCGAGCGGGACACCCTCGCGCTGCTCGCCGAGCGGTACGGCATCACGCTCCACGTCGACAGGGAAGGGCAGGCGGGGCTCCGCGTCCGGGACCCGGGGGCGGCGGCGCGCAAGGTCTGTCACGGCCTCGATGCAGCAGGATGTCTGGAGCGGGCTGCCGAGGCCCTCGAGGCGTTCGACTACGAGACGGCCCTGGGGGCCTACCGGCTCGCGGTGCTTCGCAGCGACGGTGCGATGGGGCCGGTCGAGGCGCTCGCGCGGTTCCTCGTCGAGTCGTACGGGGCCTACGACGAGGCCGTCGAGTTGCTCCAGTCACCGGGTCTGGACCTGCGCGGCCGCGACGACCTGGTGCGCATCCTGGCCGACGCGCTGCACGCGCTGGGCCGCCACACCGAGGCCGAACCGCTCTATCGGACCCTGGCCGAACGCGGCAGCGGGCGAGATCCGGTCGTGTTGCGGCGCATCGGCCACGGGCGGCTCGCGGCCGGCGATCCGGCGGAGGCGTTGCGCTGGCTGCGGCGCGCCGATGCGGTCGCTCCCGGAGATCGCGAGACGGCGGCGCTGCTCGACGAGGCCCGCGCACGGATGCACGCGCGAACGTCCTCGTGGATCGAACAGGCACGCGCGGCACTCGACGCCGGGCGGCTCGACGAGGCGGAGGAACTGGCGCGGCGCGCGCGCCAGACGGGCGTGGACGCGGCCGAGGCGCGGCGTCTGCTCGATGCCGTCGCCGCCGAACGAACTCGGCGCCAGCGCGACGAGGCGGTCGCCCGTGCCGAGGCCGCGCGGGCGCGTGGCGACCTCGAGGAGGCGGCGCGGGCGCTTCGCCAGGCGCTC
>JALUVI010000178.1 GCA_027020785.1 Planctomycetota bacterium
GCACCGGCTACGTCTATCGGAGGTCCGATCTGGAAGCGGTCTGGAAGCGCTACCTGCCCGACACCGGGGGAAACGAACCGTCACACGATCACGATCCCAACGGGGCCGCGGATTCCGACGAATCACAAACCGTCACGGACGGGGCGCGGTGTGACGGTTCGCTATCTGGCGCAAACCCAACGGCGCCGCGGGTTTGTGACGGTGTGACGGTTCACGACCCCGGGACAGACGGGGAACGCGAAACCGACGGAACAGACCCGGAACACGAAACGGAGGTGATCTGATGGGCGCCCGTGTCCGGGAGCTGCTCGCCGAGGTGCGGCGCCGGGGTATCGAGCTCGAGCCCTCGGGCGACCGCATCCTGGTCCGGCCGGCCTCCCGCCTCGACGATCGGCTGCGGGCCGAGATCCGGCGTCACAAGCCCGAGCTGCTGCGCCTGCTCACCGACCGCCGGTCGCCCGATCCCCTCGCCCGCCGCATCGTCGAGGCCGGGGGCATCGCCGTCTGGGAACCGCGGGGCCGTCCGCTGCACGTGGTCAAAGTCGCCCGCTTCGAGTACGGGCCGCCGCCGGTCGATCTGCTCGCCGATCTCCGTGCCGCCGGCTGGCTGGTGCTGGTCTGGCCGACCCCCGGGGAACGGCTGCGGGCGGAGGGCGCCCGCGCCCTCGATCCCGCCCTCGCCGCCGACCCGGCCGAGACCACCCTGCGCGGGGAGGCGGAAGGATGAGGCCGTGGCTTGTCGTGCACGACGAGGGCGAGCGCCTCCTGGTGCGCGTCTACCGGGAGACCGGCGTGGTGGCCGAAGTCGCCCTCACCAGCGCCGAGGCGCTGGCGCTCGCCCGGGATCTCCTGGCCGCCGGTCTGCGGCACGTCGGGAGGCCTCCGGCATGAGCGTGCCGCTCGACCGCCGCCGCCGATGGGCCGCCTGGCACGAGGCCGGCCACGTGCTCGGGTTCGTGCGGGCCGGCATCCTGCCCGCCGCCCGGCTGTACGGGGACGGGGGCGGGGTCGCCTATCCGGCCCGGATCGTCGAGCCCGATGCCGCGGTGATGCGAAGAGCCCGGCGCTACGAACCACCCGCATGGACGGCCGACGGGGTGCGCGATCCGACCAGGGCGCAGGCGATCCTGCGGGACGAGGCGATTGTCACCCTCGCCGGTCCGCTGGCGACCCGGACCCTGTGCCGGTTCCCGCCGCCGGTGGGCTCCGACGATGCCGAGTTCCGGCTGGTCGCGGCGATGCTGCGGCCGCTGGAGGCCGCCCTCGGGCGCCCCTGGCCGGTGCTGTTCACGGACCTGCGGCGGCGGACCCGCCGCCTTCTGGAAGAGCACCGGAGCTTCGTCGCGGCCGTCGCCCGCCGGCTCCACCGGCTGGGACGGATCGAGGGCGAGGAAGTCTCCTCGCTGTTCACCAGATGGCGGCGTCGCGGGTCCTCCTGGACGTCCCGAGAACGCGGTCGCCACGCGCGCGCGAGTTCGTTAGCCGGCGGGTGTGAAAAGGGTGGTGCGGCGCAGGAAGGAAGTCCCTGAGCGGACGGCGCCGAGCCTGCGGAAGCTGGCCGGGGCTCTTGGCCTTGCCCCAACCACCATCCGCCGCTACGCGGCCCGTGGGTTGGCCGTACTCGCGCCGTCCGGCGGGTGGGACGTCGAGGCCACCAGGACGGCCATCGAACAGGCCCGCGCGTCCGATACCGTCGGTACGGCGAGCCTGAAGCGTGGCGAGAGCCCGGACATTCTGAGGCTCCGCGCCCGTGTCCTCGAGGAGCGGGCGAGGCTGCTGGAGATCGAGCGTCGCGAGCGCGAGGGCAGGCTCATCGACCGCGAGGAGGCGGTCCGCGACTACG
>JALUVI010000179.1 GCA_027020785.1 Planctomycetota bacterium
CTCCCGTCCCACCGCGGCGAGCGTGCCCTGCAGCACCGTCGTGAGGTGCTGGAGGAGGAACCAGGGCAGCAGCCACAGCAGCAGCGAGGGCGTGAGACCGTAGGCCGGACCGAAGGCGAGGGGCACGAGCCAGGGGGCGAGGAGGACCATGGCGAGGCCCAGCGCGAGCGCCGTGCCGAGGACGACACGGAGCTCGCCGCGCAGACGCGATCCGAACCCCGGCGCGGCCGCGAGGGCGCTCATCCGGGCGAGGGCGAGCTGACCGGCGGCATTGGCGAACACCAGCCCGGCCATGGCGATGGCGTGGGCGAGGTAGAACTGGCCGGCCGCCACCGCGCCCAGGACCAGCCCGGCGACCAGGAGATCGAGGGTGTACTGGGCCTGGCTGGTGAGGCTCACGACGCAGAGCGGCAGGCCGCGACGCAGCAGGCCGTGCCCGCTGCGGCCGGCGCCGGAAGCCGCGCGCGGCAGGAGCCGCAGGGCCGGAAGCGAGACCGCGGCGGCCAGCATCCAGGCCGCCAGATAGGCCGTCGCGAGACCTAGGAGCCCGCCGTCCGCGGCCCACCAGAGGGCGAGCAGGGCGAGATAGGCGACCGGCCGCACGAGGAAGAGCAACGAGGCGAGGCCGGGCCGCTCCCGGGCGAGCGGGATCCAGTCGAACTGGACCGCGGCCGGGAGCAGGCTCGCGAAGAGGAGGACGACGGCCGGCAGCAGGGCGGGCAGCGCGAAGGCGGTGACCGTCGCGCCGACCGCGAGGAAAGCGAGGGCCGCGGCCGTCCGCAGGCGGAGATAGGGGGCGAGCAGGGCACGGGCGCGGGCGGGCGAGGCCCCCGCCTCGGCCGTCACCACCGAGCGGAGACCGAGCTCGGCCCCTTGGAGGGCGTAGCCGTGGACGGCCAGCAGCAGGGACCAGAGACCGAATTCGTAGGGCGCAAGTTGGCGGGCGAGCAGGGTGACGGCGGCGAAACCGCAGAGGGCGGCGACCGCCCGTGCACCGCCGAGGAACGCGAGGCCCGAAAGACGTCGCCAGAGGGAGGCGAGGAACGGTTTCGGGCGCACTCCCCTCAGCCCGCCTGGAGCTCGCGGTAGAGATGCAGCACCCGCTCCATGATGTGCCGTTCGGCGAGACTGTCGAGGCGGGTCGAACGGCGGCACCGTCCCTCCTCGATGAGGCGGCTCGCGCGCCGCACGGCCGCCGCCAGCGCCCGCGGATCGGCCTCGGCGACGAAGCCCGTCGCCCCCTCCTCGATCCAGTCCCGCACGTCGCCGACGTCGGTGGTGACCACGGGCCGGATGGCGGCCAGGGCTTCCTTGACCACGGTCGGCGAGGCCTCGTAGCGGCTGGTCAGCAGCAGGATGCCGTGGGCGGCGTAGAGCTCGACCACCCGGTCGTGGGGCACGCGGCCGAGCCAGCGCACGGCGTGGGCGGCGGGGCTGCGGGCGATGCGACGCATGAGCTGGCGGGCTTCCTCGCCGTCGCCGACGATGGTGAGCGTGTAGGGTTCGCCGGCTTCCCGCAGCCGTTCGAGGGTGGCGAGGGCGAGGCCGACGTTCTTCTGATGGCTGAGACGGCCGAGGAAGAGCAGGCGGTGGGAGAGCTCCCGCGGCGGCGGCGCGGCCGGCCGGGAGGCGAACAGGGCGGCGTCGAAGGCGGCCGGGATGACCTCGGCGCGGGCGAAGGGTTCCGCCGCCACCAGCCGCTCGAGCTCGCCGCGGTCGCGTCCGCTCACGCAGACGAGGGCGTCCGCGCGGCGCACCGCCCGTCGTTCCAGAGCGAGCATGAGCCGGCGCAGCGGTGCGGCGAGACGGCCGAGGCGGCCCTCGAGCACCCGA
>JALUVI010000180.1 GCA_027020785.1 Planctomycetota bacterium
GACCCCTACGAGCCGCTGCCGGGGGTCCCGCCCGCGGTCCGCTCCGCGCTCGAGCGGAGCGACCACCCGCTCGGCGGGACGGCCCGGCAGGTGCGCGACGTGCAAGGGCTGCTGCTCCGCGAGGAGCTCGAGGACGGGCGCAGGCGCACGTACGGCTACGACGAGAACGGGGGCCTTCGCCGTGTCACGGACTTCGACGGCGGCACCCACCGCATCGAGGTGGAGGGCGACAACCGCGTCGAGCGCGAGGTCGACCCCGCGGGGAACATCACGAGCTTCCGCTACTCCGCCACCGAGGAGGTGACGGAGGTCGTCGACCCGAGCGGCGTGGAGACCCTCTACGGCCGCGACCTGAAGGACCGCGTGACCGAGGTCCGGCGCGAGGGCACCGTCCGGGAGACCTACGCGTACGACGCGGCGGACCGGCTGGTGCAGAAGCGCGACGCGTCCGGGGAGGTGATGCTCGAGCTCGAGTGGGACCGGCTCGGCCACCTCCTCGGCCGCCGGCTCGCCGTCGGCGAGGACGAGCACTACCGCTACGACGCCCGGGGCCGGTTGGTCGAGGCGTTCACCGACGCGCACCGGTGCACCTTCGCGTACGACTGGCGCGGCCGCCGGGTCGAGGACGAGCGGGACGGCGAGGGGGTGAAGCACCGCTTCGCCGGGGACCGGCTCGCCGAGACGCGGGTGCTCGGGCGCTTCCGGACCACGTACCGGCACCTGGCCGACGGGACGGTCGTGGTGGTGGACCCGTCCGGCGGGACCCACCGCATCCGCCGCCACGGCCACGGCGTGTTCACCCGCGACTTCGCCAACGGCCTGAGCGAGACGACGCAGTACCACCCGCGCGGCGGCCGCGTGCTGCGCCGCGTCCTGTTCGAGCGCGCGAGCGGCACCCCCCGCTGGGAGCGCCGGTACGCGTACAGCGGGGAGGGCGACCTCGAGGAGGTGCGCGACAGCGACCGTGGGGTGACCCGTCACGAGCACGACGCGGCCCACCGGCTGAAGGCCACCGTGCGCCCGGACGGCCGGCGCGAGTGCTACGGCTACAACCGCGCCGGGTCGCTCTTCGAGTCGCCGACGCTGCGGCAGGCGACGGTCGGCGGCGGGAACGTCCTGCGCTACGGGAACGGGGAGCGCTTCGAGTACGGGCCCCGCCACCACCTCGACAGGCGGATCCGACCGGACGGGGAGGTCCGCTACGAGCGGGACAGCCGCGACCGGCTGACGGCCGCCCGCTGGTGGGGCCGGGACGGGAGCACGTGGAGCTGGGAGGCGGCGTACGACGGGCTCGGGCGACGGATCCGCAAGAGCTCCGCCGGGGGCGGGCAGCACCGCTACTACTGGGACACGGACCGCCTGGCCGCCGAGGTGCTGCCCGACGGCCGCTGCCGCGTCTACGTCTACGCCGACGCCTTCGCGATGGTGCCGATGCTCTTCGTGGACTACGAGGGCGAGGACGCCGAGCCCGCGAGCGGCGCGCGCTACTACGTCTTCACCGACCAGCGGGGGTGCGTCGAGCGGGTCCTGGACGACGACGGCGCCGACGCGTGGCGGGCGCGCGTGGACCCGTACGGGTACGCCCGCGTCGAGGTCGGCGCGGACTTCCACCAGCCGCTGCGCTTCCCCGGGCACTGGCACGACCCCGAGCTCGGCCTGCACTACAACCGCTTCCGCTACTACGACCCGGTCCTGTGCCGCTACCTCGAGACCGACCCCTGGGGGCTGAGGGGCGCGCTCAACCTCTACGCCTACACGAACGACCCCCTCACCCAGGTCGACGTCCGCGGGCTCAGCTGCCCCAACCGAAACCGACCACTGGC
>JALUVI010000181.1 GCA_027020785.1 Planctomycetota bacterium
CCCTCGAAGACGCGCGCCGGCGGCACGTGGCGCGGAGCGCCCGGAATCGGCGGCCCGAGCGGCGGCTCGCGCGAGAAGAAGGCGATGCGCGGCCGCTCGTCGGCGAGCAGGGCGTCGAGTCGGGTCGCGAAACCGAACTCCAGCTCGCCCGGCACCACGAAGGGAATCACCGCAGTGCGGTCACGATACCGCATCTCGAGCCCCTGGTAGAGGAGCTGGACCCGGACCCCTGCGACGTCGCCGCCGGTGAGCTGCAGCGGTTGGACCCCGGCATGCTCGGCGTCGCGCTTGGCGACGAGGTCGGTGGTCGGATCCACCACGTCCAGTTCCACCCACGGCGCACCGGCGCGCTCCAGCTCCTGGAGCAGGTCCACGATCTGCAGGCGCAGCGGAAGGAGTTCCTCGGCCCCCTCCACGTCGCGGTTCATGTAGAGCTTCAGCTGCAGGCGGTCGTCGAGGCGGTCGAGCAGGTCGTGCGTCGCCGGATGCAGGCTGGCCAGCCGCTCCTCGGTCAGGTCGAACCGCACCCGAAGCCCCCGCCCCAGCGCCAGGACGCCGAGGACCAGGAGCACCAACAGGACCACCGTCAGGCGGCGCTCGCGGCGGGCCCGTTCGAGCGGTGACGCGGTCACCCCTCCCTCCTGGCCTCGAGCACGAGGCCGGTCGCAGCGAGGAAGCCCCCGGTGAGGGCGAGCAGCCACAGCACACCGCCGAGGTCCACCACCCCGTGGGTCATCGGCTGGTAGTGGGTCTGCAGCGAGAGGTGGAGGAGGACGGCGCGCACCGCCTCCGGCAGGGCCTCGGCGCCGGCCGCGATGCCGACCAACTGCAGCGCCACGAGCACCGCCACCGCCGCGATCCAGGCCACGACCTGGCTCCGGGTCAGGGCGCTGAAGAACTCGCCGACGGCGAGGGCGCAGGTGCCGAGGAGGAAGGCGCCGAGGTAACCGCCGACGACGGCCCCGGCGTCGAGGTCGCCGAGCAGCGCGACGGTGGCGACGATGCCCCCGGTCGCGGCCAGGGCGAGGGCGAGGACGACGGCTGCGCCGAGGAACTTGCCGACCACGAGTTCCGAGGTGGTCAACGGCCAGGTCGTCAGCAGTTCGTCGGCGCCGCTGCGCCGCTCCTCGGCCCAGCTGCGCATGGTCAGCGCCGGCCCGACCAGCGACAGGAGCCACGGCAGGTTCGAGAAGAAGCCGCGCAGGTCGGCCTGACCGATGGCGAAGAACGGACCGAGGACGAAGAAGAAGGCGGCCGATGCGGCGGGCAGGGCGGCCAGCACCATCCACCCGACCGGCGTCTCGAAGGCGGTGAGCACTTCGCGGCGGGCGACGACGACGGCGCGGGAGGGTCGGGTCACGACGCGGCCACCTCCTCGCGCATCAGGTCCAGGAAGAGCCCCTCCAGGGTCGCCTCGGCATCCTCGGCCGCGACCAGGTCCTGGTCGGCGACCAGCCTTCCGCGGTGGACCAGCAGCGCGCGCTCCGCCAGCGCGGCGACCTCGGGCAGGACGTGCGAGGTCAGGAGCACGGTGTGCTCGGAACCAAGCTCACGCACGAGCTTGCGCATCTCGACCACCTGGAGCGGGTCGAGTCCGTTGGTCGGCTCGTCCAGGAACAGGAGTTCCGGCTCGCCGAGCAGGGCCTGGGCCAGGCCGACCCGCTGGCGATAGCCCTTGGAACAGGCGCCGATGGGCTTGCGCCAGACCTCGGCCAGGCCGACCCGCTCCACGACGCGATGAACCGCATCGCGGGCGGCGGCGCCGCGCAGCCCGCGGGCGCCGGCGGCGAAACGCAGGAAGTCGTCCACCGGCAACTCCAGGGGCAACGGGTTGTTCTCGGGGAGATAGCCGATGCGACGCCGTGCCTCGAGCGGATCGGCGAGCACGTCCACCCCGGCGACGCGGACGCTGCCGGAGTCGGGCAGGAGGTAGCCGGTCAGCACCCGGATGAGGGTGGTCTTGCCGGCGCCGTTCGGCCCCAGCAGCGCAGTCACGCTGGACTCGGCCACGCTGAAGGAGACGCCGTCCACCGCGGTCACCGAACCGAAGCGTTTGACGAGGTCGCGTACCACGACCGCCGAAGCGGCGGCGGAATCCGCGGCGGCCCTACTCGACATCGTCCAGACTGAACGCGTCCAAGAAGTCCTGGTTCGACGGATAGCGGCCGAGCCGGTCCACCAGCATCTCCATCGCCTCGCGGGGACGCATCCGCGCCAGCACCCGGCGCAGGATCTCCACCTTGCGCAGGGTCTGACGCCCGAGGAGCTTCTCCTCCTTGCGGGTCCCGGTCCGCTCGAGGTCGATGGCGGGGAAGATGCGGCGATCGGCGAGACGACGGTCCAGGGTCAGTTCCAGGTTGCCGGTGCCCTTGAACTCTTCGTAGATGACCTGGTCCATCTTGGACCCGGTCTCGATGAGCGCCGTCGCCAGGATGGTCAGCGAGCCGGCGTCCTCGGTGTTGCGCGCCGCGCCGAAGAAGTGCTTGGGCTTCTGGAACACCCGCGAGTCGAGCCCGCCCGACATGGTGCGCGCGTTCTTGGAGCCGAGGACGTTGTTGTAGGCCCGGGTGAGACGGGTGATGGAGTCGAGCAGGATCATCACCTCCTTCCCGGCCTCGACCAATCGCTCGGCGCGCTGTTGCACCAGCTCGGCGAGTCGCACGTGGGCCTTCGGCGGCGCGTCCATCGTGGACACGAAGACCTCGCCCCCCTTCACGTTGCGCCGCCAATAGGTCGCCTCCTCGGGACGCTCGTCGATCAGCAGGACGATGAGGTGGACGTCGGGATACAACCCCTGCATCGCCGCGGCCACGTTCATCATCAGGGTGGTCTTGCCGGTGCGCGGCGGGGCCACGACGAGCCCGCGCTGGCCCCGGCCGACCGGCGCCAGGAGGTCCACGATGCGCATGGACAGCTGTCCCTCCTGTTCGTAGGGCCCGAGCTGGTACTGGAAGTCGGGGTCGATGACGGTCAGCCGCTTGAAGCTCCGCTTCTTGCGGAACTCGCCCGGCGGCATGCCCTCGACGGTGTCCACGTACTCGAGCCGGGCCTGCCGCCCCTGGACGGCGGCGCGGCCGACGACCTCGGCCCCGGGCTTCAACCCGAGCCGCTTGACCAGCGCCGCCGGGACCTGGACGTCCTCGGGGCGCTCGCGCAGGTCGTGCTCCGGGGATCGCAGGAAGCCGGAGCCTCCCTTGCCGAGCTCGAGGATGCCGCGCACCTCGCGGCTCTCGGCTCGGCCCCCGCCGCGGCGTTCGCGCCGCTGGCCCTCGCGCGCCGTCCCCTGGAGGGAGGCGGAGACGGGGGGCTCGCCGGCGGCGGGAACGCCGCCGCCGTTCGGGGAAGTGGCCGGAACGCCACCGGGGCGACGGCGCCGGCGACGGCGCCGACGGCGGGAAGGGGTCTCGGACCCGGCACCGCTCCCGTCGGCGACCGGCGGCGCCTCGGGGGCGGCGCTGGAGCGCTTCTGGGTCTCGCCGGCCTCGGTGGGCGCCTGCGAGGGAGGTGCCGGCCCGTCTCCGCGGGGGTCGGTCATCGGTTCGGTAGGGGTCTCCGCGGCCGGGAGGGCCGCACGGACGACGAGAGGCCGTCCGACGTCGTCGGAACCGCGACGCGGTTCCGGGCCACCCGTCGGGAACGGGCGGCGGTCCGGAGGGACCCGAGGAGGAGGTGGTCGGGGCGAGAGGATTTGAACCTCCGGCCTCTGCGTCCCGAACGCAGCGCTCTGCCAGGCTGAGCTACGCCCCGTGAGCGGGACATTCTCCGGTACCCAGCCTTCCGGGTCAAGGGGGCGGGGGCCGGGAGGCCTCCCGCCGTCCCCCATCCTATCGGCTCTTCCGGCGGCGGTTTCCACCCCGGCGGGGGAAACCCGTCCCGCTTCGCCCCTACTTGCCGAGGTCCACGAAGACCCCGCCGTTCTGCTCGGCCAGCTTCTTCAGGAAGGAGCTGGTGAAGTCGCCGATGGCGATGGTGTGGATGGTGACCTTGCGGAAGCGGTTGAGGTCGGCGACCGCCTGGAGGATGTCCTCGGTGTCCACCAGCTCACCCACCGTCGGCTTGCCGTCGGAGAGGAAGAACATGGTGTCGCCCATGCCCTCGGGCGGGTCGGCCGCGGACTCGGTGACCGAGGCCCGCTTGCGCGGGTCGAGCGGCACTCCGAGCCCGGCGAGCAACGCGGCATGGGTGTTGGTGCGCCCATCCTCGAGCCCGGAGCTGCCGCGCAGCCCGGCCGAGGCCCGTGCCGCAGCCTGACCGCCGCCGATGGGCTTCAGTTTCTTCACCCAGGCGATGGCGCTCTTCTTGCTCAACGCGGTGGCCGGCACCAGCCCCTTCTTCCAGGGATGGACCTTGGAGGCGAAGGCATAGACGTTGAAGCGCACCTCCGGGCCGAGCCCTTCGATGGAGCGGATCAACTCCTCCTTCACGATGTCCAGCTTGTGGAAGCTGGTGAAGCCGCGTTGGCGGAAGGCGTCGCGGTCCACCACCAGCTCCTCCATGGACCCCGACACGTCGATGACGAAGACGATGTTCCGACTCGCCGTGGGCACCCCCATGAACGCAGCTTCGGTCTTGGGCGTGTGGTACTGGGCGTTGGCCTTCTCGCGTGCCTCCCGCCGCGCGGCGATCTCCTCGTCGGTCGGCAGACGATAGTCGGGCTGCGAGCCGACCCGCTCCCACCAGCGCCGCCAGATGCCGGGGTCGTCGTTGTAGGGCGCGTCGGTGAGCGCAACCAGCGTTGGCCAGACCTCTTCGAGCAGCTTGCCCGCTTCACCGGCCTCGAGGATGCCGATCAGGACCGGGACCGCCTCCTTGACGCGCACCACGTGCAGGGCGCGCGCGGCGGCGACGGCGACGCTGACGTCGGCGTCTTCCAGAGCGGCGACCAGGGGCGGACCGGCGACGTCCTCGTGGCCCTTGCCGAGCGCCTGCAGCGCCTCGACCGCGGCGACCCGCACCATCGGGTTGGGATCGCCGGTCGCCATGGGCGCGACGGCCTCGAGCGCGCCGGGAGGGCCGATGGCGCCGAGGGCGCGCACCGCCCACAGCCGCACGGCATCGTCGCCGTCCTCGAGGTAGGGCATCAGGAGGGCGCCGAACTCGGCCCAGCGGCCGTCGCCGGCGGCACGCGCGATCGGGGCGATGGCGTCCTTCGGTTTGCCGTCCTCGAGGACCTTCGCCAGCGGGACCCGGCTCTCGGGCTCCGCCAGGCCCGCGACCACCCTCAAGGCAGCCTCGGCCAGGGCCGGGTCCCGGTCGGTGAGGATCGGCAGCATCACGGACGCCACCGACGGGTCCTCGACGCCCTGGAGGGACAGGACGAGCTCGACCTTCATCGCCGGATCGCGTTCCTTGCGGTAGAAACGCTTGAAGTCCTTCACCATGTCGCCCTCCTGGGGAAGGAGGAGCGGCAGGAGGACGGCGGCGAGCAGGCAGGAAACTCCCATGGAAGGTCTATAGGATAGCGGGCTGGACCCGGAACCCCTTGAGGCCGACCCTCTCCTCCCACCTGCTGGTGTACCACCCGCTGGACGCCGCGGCGCTCGACGCGCTGGCGGAGGTCGGCCCCCACGACCTCGAGGTCTGGTTGGCCGAGCCGCACGTGCCGTGGCGCGCCCCGGCGGCGGTGGAACGCTTCCGCGACGCGCTCGGCGGACACGGCCTGCGCGCGGCCAGCGTGCATCTGCCGTTCTACCCGTCGGTGCCCGCGTTGCGGGAGCAGGGTTGCAAGTGGTCGGTGATCGACCCCGACCCAGCGGCGCGCGCCGAGGCCGTCGCCGGCGCCGCCGAGGGCTTGCGCGCCGCGGCGCTGCTCGGCGCCGACCGCGGCGTCCTCCACCTCGGCTGGCAGCGCGACACGTGGGACGACCACGCCCACGGCTGGGCGCGCGAGGCCGTGGCGGCGCTCCTGCCGGTGGCGCGCGAAGTCGGAGTGCGCCTCCTGCTCGAGAACATCGTGTCGGAGGGCACGCGCGCCGCGGCCCTGGTCGCGCTGCTCGACGAGGTGGATCCCGACGGCGAGGCCGGCGTCTGTCTCGACCTCGGACACGCCCACGTCCTCGGCGGCGTGCTCGAGGAGCTGCGCGCGGCGGCGCCGCGGCTGGACCACCTCCACGTCCACGACAACGACGGCACCGAGGACGCCCACCTGGCGCCGGGGCGCGGCACCATCGCGTGGGAATCGGTCCTCGCCGAACTCGGGGCGCGCCGCTTCGACGGGATGGGCGCGCTCGAACTCCGCGACCCGACGAAGGGAGGAGCGGGCGCGGCCGCAGTGTGCGCCACCGCCGCGGCCGAGGTCCGCGGTTTCCTGGCCCGCCTCGGCGAGGAGGCGACGGCATGAAGACGACGCCGCGCCCCGGTGGGGAGTCGGCGGCGCCGCCCCCCGGCCGGATGCCGGAGCCGGAACTGCTCGCGCTGGCTTCCTCGTTGCTCGGCTCGCCGGTCGCGTCGCTGGAGCCGCTGACCGCCGAGGCCGGCGACCGGCGCTACCTGCGTCCGCAGCCCGAGTGCGGCTGGCTGGTGGTGGTCGCCGATTCGCCGCCGCCGCTGCCGACCACGGCCTGGCTGGCGCGGCTCGGCCTGCGGGTGCCGAAGGTACGCTCCCCGCGCCGGCTCGGCGACGGCCCCGGTCCGCGCCACGCCTGGTTGGTCGAGGACCTCGGCGACGAGCTCCTGGCGCGCCGTCCCGACCCGCGGAGCTGGGCTGCGGTCCTCGCCGGCTGGGAGCGCTTCGCGTTCCGCCCGCTACCCGAAGACCACCCGCGTGCCGCAGCGCGGCTGGACGCTCCGCTGTTCCGCCGCGAGTTGCGCAAGACGGTGGAGCGCTGGCTGGTCGGCCACCGGCGCTTCGGGCTCACGGCCGCGGCGCGCGCCGAGGTCGAGGCCTGGTGCGACGCGCTGTCCGCAGCCGCGGCCTCGGGGCCGGAGGCGACGCAGCACCGCGACCTCCACTCCCGCAACCTGGTCCACCTCCACGTGCCGGCGACCACCGCCGCCGAGGTCGCCTGGCTCGACCATCAGGACCTGCAGCGTGGGCCGTTGTTCTACGACCTGGCGTCCCTCGCGACCGATGCCTACGTGGACCTCCCGACCGAAGTGGTCGAGCGCCTCCTGCCCGACGCCCGCGACGCCTGGGCCGCGAGCCACGGGTTGGATCCGGCGGAGGCCGAGGTCCGCTACCACACGGTCGCACTGCAGCGCGTCCTGAAGGCGCTCGGCACCTTCGGCGACCTGCTCGGGCGCGGGCGCCGCGAATACGTCGCCGCCGAAGCGCGCGCCCGGCGACTCGCGCGCGAGCTCTGCGCGGCCGTCCGCCCCCACGGCCCCGGCGGACGCGGCCGTGCCCCTGGGCCGGTTCCGACCGCGTTCGAGGAGGCGCTGGCTCCGTGAGCCGCGGCCCCGCCCTCCTCCTCGCCGCCGGCCGGGCGACCCGCCTCCAGGGGCTGCGCGAGCACTACGCCAAGGCCTGCGTCCCGGTCGGCGACACGACGCCCCTGGCCCATCTCCTGCCCCGGGTCCTGGCCGGAGGTTGGGCCCCGGTGTGGCTGAACCTGCACCACCACGGCGAGCAGGTGCGTGACGCCGCCCTCGCCCTGGCCGCCGCATGCGGCGCCGCCGACCGCCTGCGCTTCCTCGAGGAACCCGAACTGCTCGGCACGGGCGGGACGCTGCGGGCCGTGACCGAGGCGGGCGGCGCGCTTCCGACCCTGGTCGCCAACGTCAAGGTCCTGACCGACTTCGACCTCGGCCTGCTCGCGGGCGCCGCACCGGGGACGGTGGTCCTCCACGCCGGCTCGCCGCTCGCGACCTTCGGCGGCTTCCGCTACGACCCGGAAGCGCGGCTCGTCCTCGGCCTGCAACCCCGCGACGTGCCCATCCCGGAGGGCGAAGCCGCAGCCCCCTACACCGGCTTCTGCCGTCCCCACCCTGCCTGGTTGGACCACCTCCGCCAAAGTGACGCCGCCCTGCCGTGTCTGGTGCGCCAGGGCCTTCTCCCAGCCCTGGCCGACGGCATCCCGGCCCCGGTCCTGCTCCACGATGGCCTCTGGCACGAGGTCAGCACGCCCGATCGCCTGGAAGCCGCAGCACGAGCCCAACGGAAACTGGCCACGAAGAGTGTTCCTTTTTCCACAGGCAGTCCGTGACCACCTACCTGTCCCGAACCCACCCCAAGGACGCATCGCCAGGATCGGCCCCACGCTCAGCGTGAGCGATGGAAACGACAAGGTACCTCGAGCCCCTGTTGGTCCTCGGCGCCCACGTTCAAGTCGAACGACCAAGGATGGCGGCCGCGCAACCGTGCGTTCGGCGGGACCCCGACGATGAAGAAGCTTCCATCTCCATTCACCTGGAAGACGTAATCGCCACGCCCGCTTCCACCCGATTTCGGTAAGCCAAGGACGCTGTCGAGATCGCAACTCTCCATCGGAGTCTGGGCCACTGCCGCTCCGTCGACAG
>JALUVI010000182.1 GCA_027020785.1 Planctomycetota bacterium
GGCCGCCTGGTCCGGGCTCGGCTACTACCGGCGCGCCCGCGCCCTCCACGCCGCGGCGCGATCCGTGGTCGCCGAGCGTGGCGGCGTCTTCCCGCGGGGCGTGGACGGCTGGCGCGAGCTTCCCGGCGTCGGCGCCTACACCGCCGCGGCGCTGGCCTCGCTGGTGGACGGCGAGGCGGCGCCCGCGGTGGACGGCAACGTGCGCCGCGTCGCTGCCCGCGTCCTCGGTCTGGAGCTGCCGGCGAACCATCCCGACCTCGACCGCGCCGCGCGCGACTGGGCCGGCGCGCTGGTCGCGGCCGGCGACGACCCCGGCGCCGTCAACGAGGCGCTGATGGAGCTCGGCGCCACGGTGTGCACGCCGCGCGCGCCCGACTGTGGCGCCTGTCCTCTGGCTGCGGGCTGCCGCGCGCGTCGCGACGGCCGCGCCGCCGAGCTGCCGCTGCCGAAGCCGCGTCCGGCCTGGCGCGAGGTCGCGCTCCACGCCTTCCTCGCCGCGGCCCCCGACGGCGGGCTGCTGCTCGCACGCCGCCGCGAGGGCTGGAACCCGGGTTTCTTCGAGCCGCCGACCGTCCCCTGCGACGTCGGCGCCGCCGCCGTGGCCTGGAACTCGCTCGGCCACGACGGCATCCTCTCCGAGTCGCCGCTCGGCGTCGTCCGCCACGTCATCACCCGCCACCGCATCCGGGTCGAGGTCCACCTGGTCCGCGGCTGGCCGGGGCCGGGGTGCGACCCCGGGACGGTGCCGCTGACCACCATCGCCCGCAAGGCGTTGGCGCTGCTGCCGGCCGACGTCCGCGCTGCCGCACCATGAGTCCACCCCGCCGCTTCGCCGTTGCGGCCCTGGCCGCGTTCACCGTCGTCGCTGGGGGCGCCGTGTCCGTTCGGGCGCAGGAGCCGCGGTCGGCCGGTGGGGCAGCGGCTACGGACGACGCGGCTACGGCGACGCGCGCCGATCCGACCGAGCGGCCGCGGGCGCGGGTGCCGCGTCTGGATCGGGCCGAGGTCCGGGTGGACGGCCGTCTCGACGAACCGGCGTGGGAGCGGGCCGCCGTCATCCGAGATCTCTACACGGTCGAGCCCGTGGAGGGGCTGCCGGCCGACCCGCCGTGGGAGGTGCGGATCCTCCGCACCGACACTCACCTCTACCTGGGGTTCGTGATGTACGAGCCGCACCCCGGCTCGATGGTGCTGCAGAACCTGCGCCGCGACGCCTTCCTGCGCGACGACGACAGGGTCGAGATCGTGCTCGACACCTTCCGCGACGCGCGCACCGCCTACTTCTTCCAGCTCTCCGCGGCGGGGTCGCGCGGCGATGCGTTGATCTCGGACAACGGCCGCCGTTTCCAGAAGTCGTGGAACGGCTGGTGGAAGGGGCGTACCTGGATCGGCCCCGACCGCTGGACCGCCGAGTTCGAGATCCCCTTCGCGACCCTGGCCTTCACGGACGCCGACGCCTGGGGCGCGAACTTCCAGCGCTTCCGCGGGGCCGACCGCAGCCAGAGCCGCTGGGCCGCGCCGGAGCGGCGTTTCTCGTTCTTCAACGTGCGCGAGTCGGGGGTGCTGACCGGGATGGCCGGCGCCCACCAGGCGCAGGGCTTCGAGCTGCGTCCCTACGCCAAGCTGGACGGGCTGTGGGGGAGCGACGACGGTGCGGACGGCTTCGAGCTCGACGGCGGCGGCGAGTTCTCCTGGCGCATCACGCCGCAGATGACGGCCTCGGTCACGCTGAACACCGACTTCGCCGAGACCGAGGTGGACGACCGCCAGATCAACCTGACGCGGTTCCCGTTGTTCTTCCCCGAGAAGCGCGACTTCTTCCTGCAGGACAGTTCGCTGTTCCAGTTCGGTGAGCAGGGCGAGGGCTTCGGCCGCGGCGGCAACGACCTCCTGCCGTACTTCAGTCGGCGCATCGGGCTCGCCAACGACGTCGAGGTGCCGCTCGACTACGGGCTGCGGGTGGCCGGGCGCGCCGGGCGCTGGGACCTCGGCTTCCTCGGCGTGCGCGCCGACTCGGTGCCCGACGCCGGGGTGCCGGCGTCCACCCTGGTGGTGGCTCGGCCGAGCTATCGGGTGAACGAGGACCTCGCGCTCGGCGGTCTGTTCACCAGCGGCAACCCCGAGGCGACCACCGACAACCGCGTCGCCGGCGCCGACCTGCGGTGGAACACCACCGAGCTCCTGCCCGGCAACTTCTCGCTCAACGCCTTCGTCTCGGTGTCCGACGACGAAGGACAGGACGCACAGGGCGTCGGCTTCGGGCTCGAGGCCTTCCTGCGCACCCGCGACTGGATCCTGAACTACCGCACCGTCGGGACCCAGGACGAATACCTGCCGGCGCTCGGTTTCGTGCGCCGGCCCGGCCAGTGGCGGCACTCGGCGGTGGTCGAGTGGCAGCCGCGGCCCGAATCGGGGCCGGTGCGCAAGTACACCTTCAGCGTGCAGCCGACGGTGTGGACCGACCTCGGCGGCGACCTGGTGAGTTCGTCGGTGCGCTTCGAGTTCGTGGAGATCGAATGGAACAGCGGCGACCGGCTGGGCTTCGACGTGTTCGCCGAGAGTGACCGTCCCGACACCGACTTCGACGTCGCCGACGTCACCATCCCCGCCGGCGACTATTCCTGGTGGCAGCCGCGGGTGCGCTACCGCGGCTCCAACGCCCGACCGGTGAGCGCCAGCGCGACGCTGCGGGGTGGGCCGTGGTACGACGGCGACCTGCTCTCGTTCCGCGCCGGTCTGCGCTGGAACCTGTCGGCCCGGGTCGCGACTTCGCTGTCGTACCAGGAGGACCGCGGCAGCCTGCCCGCCGGCGACTTCACCACCCGGCTCGAGCAGCTGCGCTTCGACTGGGACTTCACCCCCGACCTGTCGTGGCGCAACCTGGTCCAGGCCGACAACCTCTCCGACACCCTGGGCCTGCAGTCGCGGCTGCGCTGGATCCTGGAGGACGGCCGCGAGCTCTTCGTCGTGGTGGAGTCGGGCTGGAGCGAACTTCCCGGCGGCGCCATCGCCCCGGAGACCACGAACCTCGCCGTCAAGCTGGTCTGGGCAGTGCGCTTCTGACGCCCTCCCTCTCGGCGATGGCCAGCCACTCGGCCATTTATTAGTGTTTTTGCTAATATAGGCCCGCCCGGAGGGGACCCGTTCCCGTCGGGCGCCGAACCGCCATGGATATCGCTCCGCATCCCTCCTCCCCCGAGCCCGCCGCATGGGGCCTCGTCGCCGAACCGATGGCGCCCACCGGGAACGGAGGGCGCACCCCCTCCGGCGTCCGCGCCTGGCTGGAAGGGGTCCGCGCCTGGCCGGACTGGCTCGAGCCGCCGCGCCACGGCGACGACGAGCGGGTGGTGGCGGTCGCCCGCCGTCCGGGCGCGGCGGCGCGCTGCGCGCTCCAGTCGTGGATCGCCCTGCCGCCGCCCCGGTTCCGTTTCGCCCTGGCCGCGGACGCCGCGCCGGACGCCGCGCTGCGTCGCGCCGAGGAGGCCCTGTCGCGCGCCGCCGCCGAGGAGCGTCCCTTCGTCGCCGACGTCCCGGCCTGGGCCCCGACCCTCGCCGCGGCCGTCGAGGACGCCCTGCGCCTGCACCACCTCCTGGTCGCCGACTGGACCGAACGCCAGGCCGAGGTCGTCCGCCTGTGGCGCCTCCTCGGCCGTCAGGCCGACGTCGCCGAACGCCTCGGCATCACCCAGTCCTCGGTCTCCCAGACCCTCGCCCGAGCCCACGCCCAGGAACTCGCCGCCCACGAGTCCTCCCTCGCCGCCCTCCTCGACGGCCTCGAGGCTCCGGGGAAGCCCCCCGCGACCTGAGCGCACCCCCAAGCCCTCGCGGTGCATCGTCGGTGCAGCTCGGTCGCTGCATCGAAGACTCCTGCGCCCCAAGCAGGGAGTGGTGACGGTGGGGCTATTCGGAGCAGAGGGGGCTCGAACGCCAGGGCTTCCACTCTCCGAGGGAGGGGTGCCAGACCAGGAGGTCCTGGTCGCGGGCCCGGGCGCAGGCGCTGGCCCGGTCGAGGGGGCCGATGGGGGCGCCGCCGGGGAGGCCGACGTACCAGTCCCGCTCGGGGGACGCGTCCTCGCCGGGGTGGTCGGGGACGCTCGGCGGGGGCGGGGGCGGAGCGGCGCCGGGGCGGCGGTGCGCTCGCTTCGTGCGCCGATTGCGTCGCTGCAGCTCGGCGCGGGTCTCGGTGGCGGCGAGCGCCGCCAGGAGGGCGAGGGCGAGAGCGGGCGCGACCAGGCCGAAGAGGAACCAGAGCCCGGCGCTGTGGCCCGTCCTGGCTGCGAGGGAGCCCGTGAGGAAGGCCAGGAACAGCCAGAAGGCGAGGCCGGCAAGGGAGACGGCGAGGTCGGTCCACTCCATGGTGCTGCGTCGAGGGCCGTGTCGGTCCAGGGCGCGGACGCCGCGGTCGGAGCGCCTCCGCGTCGCGTCACGCCCCGGTCAGGTGCGCGGCGCGCCGACGTGGGACGACGGCGGGGCCGCGTCGGCGCACGGACGGGAAGCGGCGCGCCGGCGTTCCTCCGCGGCGCGGGCGCGGAGGTACCCGATCCAGCTGAACCAGAAGACGGTGACGAACGGGCAGAAGAGGGAGAAGACGAACCAGGGCAGGCGCCGGGCCCCGTTGCGGACGGCGAGGCCGGAGACGAACCAGGCCAGGGCGACCCAGAGGATGGAGAGGGCGAGGACGAATGCGAGCATGGCAGACGGTCGGTTCAGGACCCTTGGGCAGAGGCGTCGAGGTGGGCCAGCAGGCCGTGGTCGAGCGGGCGCCACTCGCCCTGCTCGTGGTGCCAGGTCAGCAGGCCTTCGGCCTCGGCGCGGCGTCGCGCGGTCGCGGCGTCGAGCGGGCCGATGGGGCTGCCTCCCGGTGCGGCCACGTACCAGCCGGCGCGGGGCACCCCGTCCTCGGCCGGTGGCGGAGGCGGCGGCGCAGGGGGAGCGGGGGGCCGGTGCGCGGCGGGGTTCGGGGCGACCGCACTCCCGGCCGGGGCGAAGGCTCCGCCCGGACGGGACTCGAGGCGTTCGATGAACTCGACGCCGAGCAGGACGACGAAGGCGAGGACCGGCGCCACCAGCGCGAAGGCGAACCAGAGCCAGGGGTTGCGGCCGAACGACCTGGCGAGCACGCCGCAGATGGCGGCGGTGCCGACCCAGAAGGCGAGGGCGAGGAGGATGAAGAAGGCGGGGCCGAGGAATTCCATGGAGACCATCCCCATCCTACCGGAGGTCCGTCCGGTCGTGTGAGGGGGTGGAGAAAGGAGCGGTGCCGTCCCGGCGCGCCGTCAGGCGCGGCGCCCCGCCGTCAGGAGGAGCACCGCCATGGCGAGCCCGGCGTAGGCCGGAAGGAGGAGGGCGAAGACGAACCACACCGCCCTGGGCTGGCGCACGGAGCCGGCGGCGTGCGCCACCACGGCGGCGAGGACGAGGGCGGCGACGACCTGGACGGCGACGACGAGCCAGCCGGGCAGGCTGTCGCCGAGGACGAGGAGGGCAGGGAATTCGAACATGTCGTTGGGAAGGTGCTGGGGACCCGGGCGGTCACACGGCGGCGAGCGGGCTCTCACCGACCGGCTTCCACTCGCGCATCGAGGGATGCCAGACCAGGAGGTCGCGCTCGAGTCGGTGGAGGAGCGCGCGCTCGCGCGCTTCCTGGAGGGTGAACGGGCCCTCCGGCTTGCGGCCGCGCCGTGCGAAGAACCACTCGTCCGCGGGGAGGTCGGGCCGCGGCGGCGGTGGCGGCGGGAACGTGGCCTCCTCCGGCGCGGCCCACCCCGGAAGCGGGGGAGGGCCCGGCGCGGCGGTCGCCGTGGGCGTCGCCGTCGCCGCGCCCGCGGAAGGCTCGGCTCGGCGGGCGTCCTTCCGCGCCGCCCGCGCATGCCGCGCGTGGTCGAGCGGCGACGCGAGGAAGTCCTCCAGCCGCGCCTGGGCGTGGTCGAGGCGGTCGCGGTGCGCGTGGGCGGCCCGCCGCGCCCGCCGCTGGGCCCGCCGACGAGCGGCGCGTTCCGGCCGGACGGCGCGCAGCCACAGCTCCGACAGGACGAGGGCCATCGGTGCGAACGAAGGCACCAGGACGCCCGCCACCCCCCAGACGAGGGCGTTGCGCCCGAAGGCGTTCGCCATCAGGGCGCAAGCGATCCCGATCACGAAACGGAACGGGCCGAAGACGAGGGCGAGGAGCTGGTCCAAGGGGCGGTTCGCGGCCGACCGGGGCGCGCCGTCCTATCCTAACCGCCCATGGAAAGGCCAACGGACGCGGTGCCGCGGAGTGCGGCGGTGCTCGGTGCGGGCACGATGGGGCGGGGCATCGCCCAGGTCTGCGCCGCGGCGGGGCTCGAAGTGCGGCTCCAGGACCTCGACCCGGCCCAGGTCGAGCGTGCGCTGGAAGCCGTCGAAGCCGACCTCCGCAAGGGGGTGGAGAAGGGGAAGCTGGACGAGGCGACCGCCCGCGAGACCTTCGAGCGCATCCAGGGCGCGACCGGGCTCGAGGCCGCGGCCCGCGGCGTCGAGCTCGTGGTCGAAGCGGTGCCCGAGCGGCTGGAGCCGAAGCGCGAGGTGCTCGCCGCCGCCGAGGCGGTCGCCGCACCCGGCGCCCTGCTCGCCAGCAACACCTCGAGCCTCTCCATCGGCGCCATCGCCGAGGCCCTCGCCGACCCGTCGCGCTTCCTCGGTCTCCACTTCTTCAATCCGGTGCCGCGGATGCCGCTCCTCGAGATCGTGGTCGGTCCGGCCACCGCCGACGCCGCGCGCGGGCGCGCGCTGGCCCTGGCCGCCGCGCTCGGCAAGGAGCCCATCGTGGTCCGCGACAGCCCCGGTTTCGCCACCAGCCGGCTCGGCGTCGCGCTCGGGCTCGAGGCCATCCGCATGGTCGAGGAGGGCGTGGCTTCGCCGGAGGACGTGGACAAGGCAATGGAGCTCGGCTATCGCCACCCGATGGGGCCGCTGCGCCTCACCGACCTGGTTGGGCTCGACGTGCGGCTCGGCATCGCCGAGCACCTGGCGCGCGAGCTCGGCCCGCGCTTCGAGCCGCCGGAGCTCCTGCGGCGGATGGTCGCCGAGGGGCGGTTGGGGCGCAAGAGCGGCCGCGGCTTCTACGAGTGGCCGGAATAGCGGCGAACCCGCGGCGTCCCGGCCGATAGGGGAGGAAGGGGGTTCCCGCGGAACCCGGGCCGCCGGCGGGGGTTCCAAGGGGGCCGCCTCCGCCACGGGTTACCATGGCCGCCATGCCTTCGATTCCGATGCGACTCCTCCTCGCGCTCGGCGCCGCCCTCGCCGCCGCGCCCGCCGTGGTCGGCCAGGAGGCCTCGGCCGAGGTCGGTCTCACCGACCGCCAGAAGGCGGCCCACCTGCTCGACCGCCTCGCCTTCGGCGGCCGCCCCGGCGACGCCGAGCGCATCCTCGAGATGGGCATCGACGCCTGGCTGGACGAGCAGCTCCAGCCCTACGGTCCGGAGGGGCGGCGCCTGGAGGAGGCCATCGCCGACTTCGAGACCCTCGAGATGGACCCGGCGCGGCTGTGGAACTGGATCCGCGACGGAGTCGGCGAGCCGTTCGCCCGCGAGCGCGACCTGTCCGAGGAGCAGCAGCGGCGTCTCCGCGAGCGCCGCCGCCAGCCGGTGATGGAGCTGGTGCAGTCCACGCTGTATCGCGCCGTGCTCTCGGACCGTCGGCTGGACGAGGTCCTCGCCGACTTCTGGCGCAACCACCTCAACGTCAGTCTGACCAAGGGCAACGACATCTTCCCACAGCTGCCCGACTACGAACGGACCGTCATCCGCGGGCACCTCCACGGCACGTTCCCCGAGATGCTGATGGCTTCGGCCAAGCATCCGGCGATGCTGAACTACCTCGACAACGCGGTGTCGCGGCGCCCGCCGACCAAGGCCGAGCTGGCCGAGATCGAGAACCGGGCGCGGCGACGCAGCGGCGGTTCGCGAGAGCGCGGCGAGGAGGCGCGCGCCATCGCCGAGCAGCGCGGGCTCAACGAGAACTACGCCCGCGAGTTGATGGAGCTCCACACCCTCGGCGTGGACAACGGCTACGACCAGGACGACGTCATCGCGCTCGCCGAGGCGCTGACCGGGTGGACCTACGACGGCGGGCGCGGCGGCACCCAGCTGTTCCGGTTCAAGGAGCGGATGCACGTGAAGGGGCCGAAGCGCATCGTCGGCAAGACCTTCCGTGAGGATCGCGACGGCGGTCCGGGGCAGGGCGAGGCGGTCATCGAGTACCTCGCCCACCACCGCAACACCGCCGAGTTCATCGCCCGGAAGCTGGTGCGCTACCTAGTGGACGACGACCCGCCGGAGTCGCTGGTGCGTGAGGTCGCCAAGGTCTATCGCAAGACCGACGGATCCATCCCCGACATGGTGGCGACCATCGTCCACAGCGACGAGTTCTGGTCGCCGGCCCACTTCCAGACCAAGTTCAAGACGCCGT
>JALUVI010000183.1 GCA_027020785.1 Planctomycetota bacterium
GACCAGCAGGTACACCAGCACAGCCAGGAAGGCGACGACCAGGAAGGCGAGCCCGCGCTCGAGCAGCGGGTACTGCGACAGCGGCAGGCCGAGCCCTTCCAGCCAGTCGAAGAACTCGTTCATCGCAGGCGCGGACGAGCCGCGGCGTGGACGTCGGAGCAGATGCCGCGGAACCGGCAGGTGCGGCAGGTCGAGGCCGACGGCGACGCCGGCCAGTGCTCGGGCACGAAGGGGTCCTCGAGCGGGTCGTAGTGGACCTCCATCATCGCGCGCACGCTCTCCGAGACCACGTCCTGCGCCGCCGACAGCTCACCGAGCTCGACCGGCCAGCTCTCGACCTTGCCCTCGGACAGGTAGGCGGCGTGGAGCACGATGGCCTCGGGGTCGTGGCTCCACTTCTCGCACGCGTAGAGGGCGTAGGTGTGGAGCTGGAAGCGGTCGTCCCCGCGCGGCGTCCCGGTCTTCCAGTCCCAGACGTGGAGGACGTCACCGTCCACGTAGGCGAAGTCCGGCACGGCGTACACCGGGACGCCGAGGAAGCGGTAGTGGCCGAGCTCCTCGAGGGCGCGCCACGAATCGGGGTGCGCCTCGCGCGCCGGCGCACAGGCCGCACCCTCGACGAACGCGCGGGCGCACCGCTCGAGCAGGGCGCGGACCTCCTCGGTCCGCTCCTTGGACAACTCCTCGCCGTAGTGGTGCTCGGCCAGGTGCACCTTCCCCCGCTTCGGCCGGTCGCGCGGGTCGAAGGCCGACGACTGCCGCCAGCCTTCACGGAAGCGGTGCACGCATTCCTCGTAGAGCTCGGCGGCGGTCATCCGCACCCCACCCCGACTCATCTCGAACCAGTGCTGGATGGAATCGTGGACGCAGTTGCCGGCGAAGGCCGGCAGGCTGGTCAGGTTCTTGTGGATGGCCACCTTCCAGCGCTCGGAGTCGGGCCCCTCCTTCCACCAGCCCCACGACGCGTAGCGCCCGTAGTGGTACTCCTTCCGGCAGCGCTCGAACTCCTTGCGCCGGCTCGCCGACCACGAGAGTTCGCACTTGAGTTCGGTCGTCGCCACGCCGGGAGTCTACCGGCCGCCGACCACTCTCCACAATGCGGGGAGACCCGCCTCCGGCGCCGGTCTTCGGCGTCAGCCGGCGAAGCGGCGGATCGCCCGCGCCGCACGCAGGCCGGAGAACAGGGCTCCGTGGACCGTGGAGGGATAGTCGGGCTCGGCGTGCTCCCCGGCGAAGAAGACGCGTCCGCCGAGGGGCTCGAGGAAGCGACGGTTCAGTTCGGGGCCCGCGCCGACCGGCCAGCCGGAGTAGGCGCCCAGGAACCGCGGGTCGCGCCCCCAGCCGCTGGCCGCGACCCGCAGCGGCGCCGGCACCGCCGGGCCGAAGACGAGCCGCAGCTCCTGCATCGCCCGCTGGACGGCGCCGCGCGGGCCCGCCGCCTCCATGTGGTCGGCGAAGGCGGCGATGGTCTCCACGGTCAGGACGGGCCGGCCGGTGGACGGCTCGCGGTTCAGGAAGGTGAGGTGCTCGCCGCGTCCGTAGCGTCCGTGCGGGGCACCCACCTTGCCGAAGACCTCGCGCGAGCGGTCCCAGAAGGCGCGGGGGAACTCGAGCACCAGGCGGTGGCGGTTGCCGAAGCCGAGCCCGTCCACGGCCTCCTGGAGCGGGGAAGGCAGACCGGGCACGAACTCGACGGCGCCTGCCTGGAGCACGCCGAGCGGCAGGGTGACCAGGACGCGTTCGGCGGTGAAGACCCCACGGTCGGTGGTGACGCGGACCTCGCGCCCGAC
>JALUVI010000184.1 GCA_027020785.1 Planctomycetota bacterium
GCCGAGGCCGTCGCCTGGGCCTGGGGAGCCGCCGGCGACCTGGGGTTGGACCTCCCCGCTCCCATCGAAGGCGCCGCCCTGGTCCCCGGCGAGGTCGCCGGCATCCTGCGCCTCGCCCTGCACCGCCGGGCCGAGGCGGTGGAAGCGGCGGCGGCCCGTCTGGAAGCGGCACGCAGGGCCTTCCGCGCCGGGCGCGGCGGAGAGGACCTCCGACTCGCCGCTGCCCTGGTCCTCGCCCTCGCCGGCGGCGAAGGGGACCGGGAACTCCTGCGCGAGGCCATCCGCAAGGCCGCGCCGCGGTGGCGCGTGACCTTGCAGCCGGTGTGGCGCTTCGCCGAGCGCAGCCTGGACGACCCCGCACTGGAGCGCGCCTGGCTGACGCGCTGGGCGCGTCGGCTCGGCGCCGGTGCGCTGGGCTACCTCGACGCCGAGGGCCCTCGACTGGTCGCCCTCGTGCTGGCCGGAGGCACCCAGGCCGCCGAGGAATCGCTGCGGCTGGCCGAGGTGGCGCCGCGGCTCCAGGCGCTGGCCGAGCACGACTTCGCGGTGGACGCCGACGTCTGGGCCGACGTCGTCGCCTTCCTGCTGGGGCCGGACTACCGTTGGGACGCGGAACCCTGACCGCCGAGCAGCCCCTCGAGCAGAGCCAGCTGCTCCGGCGTGTCCACGTCGAGGAAGGGGCCGGCCTCGCCACGCAGGACCACGTCGAGACGCTGCTCCGCCGGTTCCAGGACGGC
Organism: Planctomycetota bacterium; assembly: GCA_027020785.1. Classification (GTDB taxonomy): domain Bacteria; phylum Planctomycetota; class UBA1135; order UBA1135; family UBA1135; genus JALUVI01. The sequence goes on from JALUVI010000184.1 coordinate 738, forward strand.
GCGCAGCGGCGCGTCCGAGGCGAGAGCGCGGACCTCGCCGAGGCGTGCGGCGCCGACCAGCAAGGGGTGGCCGCCGCGGCGGGTCGGCGTGACGGGGCGCGCCACCAGACGGTCGCGGTCGGGGGCCGCGGCCCAGGCGCCGAGGAGCCGTGCGACGACGCGAGCCGAGAGGAGAGGCACGTCGGCGGGGTGGACCAGGACGGCGTCCCGCGCCGCCAGCGCCTCGAGGCCGAGGTGGAGCGAGCCGGTGCGGCCGCGCTCGGGTGCCGGGTTCTCGACCAGGACCAGCCCTTCGGTCTCGGCGAGGCCGCGCTCGACCACGGCGTCTCGGCCGCCGGGCGGCAGGACCACCGCGACGCGGCGCGCTCCGCCGCCGAGCAGCGCGGCGACCAGAGGCGGCAGGGTCCAGCGGCCGTGGAGCTCCAGGAAGGCCTTGGGCGTACCGAGTCGGCGTCCGGCGCCGGCGGCGAGGAGGACGGCGTCGCAAGTCGGGCCGGTCACCGTCAGCACCCCAGGGTCCGGGCCAGGGCGGAGCGGGCGCGCCCGACGTCGCGCGTGCCGCGCACCAGGACGCGGCCGTCGGCGAACAGGTAGAGCTCGAGCCCGCGGTGGCGCCAGCGCACCAGGCCGGCGGTGGTCTCCAGCCCCTCCACCCGACCCGCGAGCCGACGGGCGCCCGCAACGAGGTCGGGGCGGGCGCCATCGGCGGGCAGTTGGACCGCTTCGCTGCCGCAGACCGGTTCGGCCTCGGCGCGGCCACGCTCGCCGTCGAGCCAGGGGAACCGCCGCGCGCCGCAGGCGGGGCACTCGGGGTCGCGCGGCACGGCGACGGCGTGCACCTCCAGACTCCAGGCATCCAGGTGGAGGAGACGCGGAGCCTCGGGCGCGTCGCCGACCAGCAGTCGCACCGCCTGCGCCGCCGCCAGCGAGGCGACCGCTCCGACTGCGGGGCCGAGCACGCCGGCGTCGCGGCACGTCGGCGTCGCGCCGGGCGGCGGCGGCTCCGGCCACAGGCAGCGTAGACAACCGGTGCCGACCGGGAACGCCGCGACCGCGCCGTGGATGCCGACGGCGCCGGCGTACACCCAGGGGCGACGCGTCGCGACCGCGAGGTCGTTCAGGAGGTAGCGGGTCTCGAAGTTGTCGGTGCCGTCGAGGAGGAGGTCGGCCTCGGCGAGCCGCTCCTCGGCCGCCTCGGGGCCGAGGTCCAGTGCGAGCGGGACCAGGTCCACGGCGGAGTCCACCGCCCGCAGCCGCGCGGCAGCGGCTTCGGCCTTGGGGCGTCCGCGCGCCGCGTCGTCCTCGGTGTAGAGGACCTGACGCTGCAGGTTGGTGGTCTCGACGACGTCCCGGTCCACCAGCAGGAGGCGGCCGACGCCGGCGCGGACCAGCCACTCGGCCTCGACCGAGCCGAGGGCGCCGAGCCCGACCACGGCGACCGTGGCCCGGGACAGCCGCCGCTGACCCTCGGCGCCGATCACGGGCAGGGCGACCTGGCGGGCGTGGCGGGACTCGCTCATGGGTGCGGGAGGGGGGATTCGAACCCCCACATCACCTAGGGATACCAGGACCTAAACCTGGCGCGTCTGCCGATTCCGCCACTCCCGCGGGGAGGGGGTGGGGTGGATGAGGGGACTCGAACCCCCGGCCTCCAGAACCACAATCTGGCGCTCTAACCAGCTGAGCTACATCCACCGTCCGGGGCCGGGATTCTAGCGTGGAGCGGCCCCCGGGGCCAGGGGGAGCAGCGGTCAGATCGGCTCGGCGGTGCGCTCCGCCAGGTCGCGGAAGAGCTCGGTCAGCCGCCGGGTCACCGGTCCCGCCGTGGCCCCGTCGCCGATGGCGCGGCCGTCCACCTCGACCACGGGGACCAGCTCGCCCATGGTGCCGGTACAGAAGACCTCGTCGGCGCGATGGACCTCGGCGAGCGAGAGGTCGGCTTCGCGGTGGGGGACGTCGTGCTCGGCGCACAGCTCCAGCACCGCGGCGCGGGTGATGCCCTCGGGACAGTGCCGCGTGAACGGAGTCATGACCACGCCGTCGCGGACCACGAACACGTGGGTGGCGTTGGTCTCGGCGACGAAGCCGCGGGGGTCGAGCATCAACGCATCGTCGGCGCCGGCCTGCGTCGCCTCCATCTTGGCCAGGATGCTCGAGAGCAGGTTGGCGTGGTGGATCTTCGGGTCGAGCACGTCGGGCGCCGGGCGGCGCACGCTGCTGGTGGCGAGGCGGATGCCGCGGGAGCCGTACACCGGAGCCTTCCACTCGGCCAGCACGATCAAGGTCGGTCCCTGGTCGTTCAGCCGCGGGTCCATGCCCGAGGTGTACTTGACGCCGCGCGACAGGGTCAGCCGCACGTGGACGCCGTCGTCCATGCCGTTGGCCTCGAGGGTGCGGCGGAGTTCGTGCCGAATCGCGTCCTCGTCGGGGATGCCGGCGATGCCGATGGCCACGGCCGAGTCGTGGAGGCGGCGCAGGTGGGCCGACAGGCGGAAGATGCGCCCGCGGTACAGCCGCAGCCCTTCCCACACCGCGTCGCCGCCTTGGACCGCCGAGTCGAAGGGACTGACTCCGGCCTCGTCGCGGTGGACGAGCCGGCCGTTCACGTTCACCACGAGGTCGCGGTTGCGGGGGTCGAAGCTCTGCAGCATGGGACGGAGTGAGGGGGACGGGAAGGGTCCGGCAGGGAGGACTCGAACCCCCAACCTGCGGATTAGAAGTCCGCTGCTCTATCCCGTTGAGCTACTGCCGGCGTCTCGGAGAGGGAGGCGCAGGGGGAATCGTAGCGCCCGCCGTCGGCCGACCGAAGGGAGGAATCGGCCAACGCCTCCGGGGAAACGTCGTAGGCGCGGGCATGACGAGCACCCTCCTCCGTGTCTTTCCGGTGCTGGCCCTCCTGGCCGGCCCCGCCTTCGCCCAGGGCGGCTTCCTCGGCGTGCGGCTCGGTGCCCCGGACGATGCGCAGGACGTGCCGGGCGCGTCCATCGCCGAGGTCCTGCCCCATGGCCCGGCCGCGATCGCCGGGCTCCGTTCCGGTGACCTGGTGGTCCGCGTGGACGACCGGCGGATCGCCGATGCGCGCTCGCTCGCCGAGGCCGTGGCCTCCTACGACCCGGGTGACGTGGTCGAGCTCGGAGTGGTCCGCGATGGCGAGGACGTCGTCGTCCCGGTGGTCCTCGGCAAGCGTCCCGCGGCGAGCGCCGGAGCCCGGGCCCGCGGCGGTCGCGGCTCGGGGCACGCCGCTTCGCCCCCCGACGACGCAGGGGGGGACGGCCGTGACCGCGCGCGTCGGGGCATCGTGATCCTGCGAGGCCCCGAGGGCGCTGTCCGTCTCGACGACGAGGCCCTCGCCGAGCTCCTCGAGGAGCTGGACCTGGATGGGTTGGAAGACCTCGTCGAATCGCACGGGCTCGAGCTCGGTGAGCACGAAGGCCACGGTTGGTTCGACCACGCCGAGGACGAGGCCCACGGCTGGCTCGACCGCGACGAAGACGAGGACCACGGCTGGTTCGACCACGACGAAGACGAGGCCCGCGGCTGGTTCGATCGCGACGAGGACGCGTGTCCCGAGTGCGACACCCAACGGGAACGCGATCGCATCCGCGAACGGCGCCACGGCGGCCCCGACTGGTCCGAGCGCGGCCGCCGCGGCCACGGGCCTTGGGGCGAGCGTTTCCGCCGCGGCGTGCGCCGGCCGCACGGCATGCCGATGGGCCCGGGCATGGACGTGCCCTTCGGCCTGCAGGGCCCCGGCTTCGACCCGCGAGCCCTGGAGGAGGTGAAGGAGATGATGGAGCGCATGCGCGCGATGCACGAGTCCATGCTCCGCGACCTCGAGCGGCGCCTGGAGCAGGGCGGTTGGAGCATGGGCTCGGAGGGGCGCGACCTGGTTCCCTTCGCACCGGGGGGATCCGTCTTCGACCTCCGGCTCCCCGAGGGGGCCCAGGTGCGGGCGCACGTCGTCTACCCCGCTTCCACGCCGGAGTCCGAGCGCGAACGACTGGTCGAGGAGGCGCGCGAGCGCTGGGGCGACGACGTCGAGGTCGAGTTCCGCGGCGACGCGACGGTGATCTCGGTGCAGGTCGAGGCGTGGGGCGGCGACGACCCCGCAGCGCCGTCCCCGTGGCCGGACGAGGACGACACCGAGGATCTCTGATTCCCTGCTCGGGGGTCGTCCCGGGCGCGATGTTGCCAGGGCCTTGGCCGACGCCGAGGTCCTGGCCCTTTTCGAACGGAGGCCGGGACTTCCCCTGATACACTCGCATGGCCCCCGCCCGTCCGCGTTTCCCGCTCCCCCACCCCCATGATCCGAATCCGACTCCTGCTCCCCCTTCTCGTCCTGGGTGCGGCGTTGACCGCCATCGTCGCCGCCGACCTCCGGGCCCGCGCCCCGCAGGCCGGCGCCCCCGATCTCATCGTGGCCGACATCCCCGACGCCTACGAGTGGGGAACCTCGGGCGGCATGAGCGCCTACACCTTCGCGACGACGTCTTGCAACCTCGGTACGGTTCCGCTGTCCTGGGTGTCCAACACCAACCAGCATCCGGTCATCGGGGGCAACCTGTTCCGGCTCAAGGACGGCGTCCTCGAGCAGCTCGGCACGAGCTGGGTCAAGCACGGCTTCACCGCGCTGAACGGCACCCTCTGCGGCAACTGCCAGCCGACTGCGGGAGACTCGCTGGGAGTGATGTGCAGCGATCCCTATTCGGCTTCGCTGAACGGTTACTGGAGCTACCTCGGGCCGCGCTCGGAGATCAACGCCTACGACGGCTACTTCCCGTATCCGCCCATCCTCGACCCGCCGACCAACAGCGTCCTCGACCGCCGCATCCAGGTGCCGAACGTGGACGTCGACCCTGCGCTCAACGCCGGGGCCCGCTACTTCGCCGAGTGTCAGTACGTGCACCCCGAGGACAACGCCTTGCTCGGTAACGGCGAGAACAACGTTTCCTATCGCGAGGTCACGATCAGCGGCAGCACTCCGCCGTTCAACCTCGGCTTCGTCGGCGCCACGGTCCGGGAGAAGATGGCGATCGAGGCGTGGCAGGCCATCGATCCCCAGGTCTCCATCGCCAAGGTCCAGTTCCCGAACGACGGCAGCATGTTCGTCGCCAGTCGGGTCTACGACCAGGGCAACGGCACCTGGAAGTACGTCTACGTGCTGTACAACCGAGACAGTGATCGTGGCGCACGCGGCCTGGGCATTCCCGTGGACGTCAACACCATGATCAGCAACCGCACCTTCCGCGACGTGGACCACCATTCCGGCGAACCCATCCAGACCACCGATTGGGTGGAACTCGACGGGCCGGTCTCGACCTTCCCGCGGGTCATCGGCTGGGCCTGCGGCAAGTACTCCTCCGACCCGTCCAACCCCGGACTCCGCTGGGGCAACGCCTTGACCGTGACCTTCGTCGCCGACACGCCGCCGGTCACCGGTCAGATGGCCGTCCTCGCCTTCCGCGGCAGTGGCCCGGCCTACCAGGTGGTGACGACGAACGTGCCGCAGTGACCTCCCGGCGTCGGCCGGAGCCCTGCCGGGGCTCCGGCCGTCCCCGCTCCCTCCCCTCGCCCCTCCGACCCTCGCCTGCCGTGTCCCTTCCTCGATTCTCCGTCGTCCTGGCGACCGCCGCCGCCGCTCCCGTCCTCCTCGGCGCTGCGCCGTGGTTCTCCAGCGGCCCGCCCGCCGGCTATTCCTCCGGGCCGAACGACTTCTCCAACTGCACCGACTGCCACGTCGGGACGGTGAACTCCGGGAGCGGATCGCTGTCCCTGGCCAATGCCCCCGACGGTTGGCTGCCCGGCGCCACCTATGCCCTGTCCCTGACCCTGGACGACCCGGCCGCGACCCGCTGGGGCTTCGAGCTCTCGACCCAGCACCCGGACGGCGCCCAGGCTGGGACCCTGGTCGTGACCGATCCCGTCGAGACCCAGCTCCTCTCCTTCCAAGGGGTGCAGTACCTCGAGCACACCGCGCAGGGGACCGCGCCCGGCACCACTGGAGGCCACACCTGGTCCTTCGAGTGGACTGCGCCCGCGGCCGGCGCCGGCAAGGCCGTCCTGTACGTCTCGGGGAACGCGGCCAACGGCAACTCCAACACGCTGGGGGACCAGATCTACACCATGGCCGTGCCGATGCCGGAGGGTGGCGGCACGCTCCCCGAGGTGGCCGTCGCCGCCATCCCCGAGACGGTCTTCCCGCGCCGCGGGGCGACCTGGAACGTCCGCGTCTGGCTCCGCAACGTCTCGGCCGCCACGCAGACTCCGTTCGTCGTCAGCCGCATTCGCCTGCCCAACGGCAGCGTCTTCCCGAGCTCCGGATGGCTGTTCGGACCGACCCAGGTGACCCTCTCGGCCGGAGAGTTGCAGCCGCTGGACGTGGCCCACGTCGTTCCGCCCTCCGCGCCGCTGGTCTCGGCCACCTACGAGATCCTGGTCGGAGGTCCCGGCAACCCGATGGATTCCACGACCTTCGACTTCACCGTGGTCCCCTGACCCGGGGCGGGGCGGGCAGGACGGATTCCGCGACGAGGCGGCGGGCTGCGGTCCTGCCGTCGCGCGTTACGCTTGGGGCATGACCGAGCGCGGATCGTCCCGCCGCCCCGGCCGCATGGCCCGGCGCCGCGCCGCGGTCCTGGTCGGCGTCCACCTCGTCCTCGTCGCGCACGTCGCTTGGTGGTGGTTCGAGCGGCGGCCGGTCCTGTCGCCGCTCGAGCCCAGCGAAGCGATGCGTTTCGGCGTGGAGGGCGTGGTCAACGCCGGCCTGCTGCTGTTCGCCGTCGCCGGTCTCGCCACCCTCGTCTTCGGGCGCTTCTTCTGTGGATGGGGCTGCCACCTGATCGCCTTGCAGGACGGCTGCCGCTGGCTGCTGCTGAAACTGGGCCTGCGCCCGAAGCCGTTCCGCTCGCGTCTGCTGCGCTGGGTGCCGGTCGCCGCCTTCGTCTACATGTTCCTCGGCACGCCGCTGCTCCGCGCCTTCCGGGGCGAGCCTTGGCCCGGCTTCCGCGGCTTCGAACTCACCACGCAGGCCTTCTGGGCGACGATGCCGACGTGGCCGGTGGCCGTCGCCACCTTCCTGGTCTGCGGCGGCGTGGTGGTGTGGCTGCTGGGCAGCAAGGCCTACTGCACCTACGCCTGTCCCTACGGCGCGTTGTTCACGGCGGTGGAAGCCCTGGCGCCCGGGCGCATCCGGGTGGACGACTCCTGCCGCCAGTGCGGCAAGTGCACCGCGGCCTGCACCAGCGACGTCCGTGTCCATGCCGAGGTGCACGCCTACGGCATGGTCGTGGACCCGGGCTGCATGAAGTGCATGGACTGCGTGGACGCCTGTCCGAACGGGGCCTTGTCGTACGGCTGGGGACGCCCCGCCGTCCTGGCCCGTGAGCGGGCCGTGCCCGCGCCCGGACCGAAGCCGCTGCCCTGGGGGCAGGACCTGCTCGCCCTCGCGGGGTTCCTGGTCGTCTTCGTCGCGACCCGCGGCCTCTACGGCGAGATCCCCTTCCTGTTCGCCCTCGGCCTCGGCGGCGTCGGGGCCTGGCTGGCCTGGACCACCTGGGCCTCGTTCCGTCGCTCGGACCTGCGCTTCGCCCGCTGGCCGCTGCGCCGCGGGGGGCGCACCACCCGCGCCGGTCGGGTCTTTCGGCTGGGTGCTCTCGCCGCGTGGCTGCTGGTCGCACACTCGCTGGCCTACCAGGCCGTGTCCTGGAAGCGCGACCGCGTCTCCTACGCGATGATGGGGTGGGGCAACGCGGTCCTGGCCGGCACCGCAGAAGGGACGCCGCCGGAGGTCCGGGCCCTGGCCGAGGAGGTCCTGCGCCTGACCGCGCTGTCCGAGCGTCTCGCCCTGCTGCCCGACGACCGCCTTCCCTTCCAGGAGGCCTGGGCGCGGCTGGCCCTCGGCGACGAGGCCGGGTTCCAGGCCGGGCTCGACGAGGTCTTGAGGCGTCGTCCCGGTTTCGGCGAGGTCCTGCTCCAGCGCGGCCTGTGGCGCTGGCGCCGGGGCGACGTCGCGGGAGCGCGTGCCGACTGGGAGGCGATCCCGTGGTCGGACCCCCGCTGGACCGAGGCCCGGGCCTGGCTCGCGGACCTGGAGGGGCGCCCCCGCGACGCTGCGGGTGGGGAGGGCGCAGGGGAGGAGCTGCGGGAGGCCTTCGACGGCGCCTGGCGCTAGCCCGGCTCCGTCACCAAGACGCGGATCCGTTCCCATGATGGGGTTCCGAAGGCGCTTTCTGGGCGCTGACGCCTCTTCCCTGTCTCTCCGACGGCCCTCTGCACCCCGTCGCGGCCTCTCGTCGCTCGGCTGACCGGCTCTCGCACCTCCTCAGCCGCCCCCGAGACGCACCCTACCCAGCGGCTCGCTCGGATGCGGGCCCTCGTCCCTGGCTCCCCTCCGCTTCGAGGCGGCGGTCTGCCGCCAGGAGGAGGACGGCGCCGGCGTCCGAGGTGGTGTCCGAGCCGTCGAAACGGGCCACCCATTCCTTCCGACCGTGGAGTGGGAATCGGAGCTCGGCGGGGTTGCGCCCTGCAGTCGAGCGACGGTGGGTGGGGTTGCGTGATCGGGTGTCGTTCACGCGCTCCTCTTGCCGAATCCGCCCTCCTCACTCGACACCCTGGTGGCGGATCCGGGCTAGGGCGGCGTTCCGTCCCCGTCGGCGTAGCCGAGCTCGGCGAGGATGCTCTCCTGGGCGGCCGAAGTCGGGGCTGCGGACGTGGCGTAGACGTCGCGTGCGAATGCGGCCAGGAGGAGGTCCTGCAGGGCGGCGGGCAACCCGAGGTCGGCCAGCCGGTCGTGCAACTCGAGCGGGTCCGTCGCCACCTCGTAGAGCTCGCGGGCGCGGAAGTCCGAATCGTCGGGCGCCCGGCGGTCGCCGATCACCTTCCAGCCGTCGAGCCGGCCGGCGACCTCGTCGTCGTCCACCGCGACGTGCCCGCGCCCGGACAGGTCCTCGTTCGGCAGGACCTTCCCCGGCATCGTGTCGAGCGGCTCCAGGCCGGCGTGGGCGAGCAGGGTCGGCGCCACGTCGGCGAGGTGAGGGACCCCGGAAGGGCGGGTGCCGGGCGCGATCCCCGGGCCGGCGAGCAGGAAGGGCACCCGCAGCAGCGGCTCGTAGAGCGTGTTGGCGTGCTTCATGCGCCGGTGTTCTCCGAAGTGCTCACCGTGATCGGAGGTGACCAGCCACAGCGTGGGGCGCCCGGAGGCGGCGACCCGATCGCGCAGTCGCGCCAGCTCCGCGTCGAGGAACATGACCTCCTCCAGGTAGACGCGGTGCAGGTACTCCGCCGCCGCCTCGGCCTCGGCGCGGACGACCGGATCGCTCGACGACAGCTCCCGCTGGACGAGGACGAGCTCGTGCTCGCCCCACATCCCCTTCGGGCCGGTGGGGGCGTAGCGCTCGGCGAGCGGCGGCAGGTCGGCGGTGAGCCGGCCGCGGAACGGCTCCGGCGCCCCATAGGGCTGGTGCGGGTCCATGAAGTGGACGAACAGGAAGAAGGGGCGATCCTGTGCGTAGAGCTGGTCGAGCAGCTCCTCCGCCTGCTCACGGGTGACGATGGCGCGCTCGAGTTGGCCGTGACCGCCCAGTCCGCGCGGCGCCTTCTTGGCCGAGAAGTAGAGGGTCTTCTCGAGGAGGGTCGCGACCCAGCGGGTGGGCAAGAGGCCCAGCCAGCTGCGCCCGTCCAGGAAGCGCGCCGCCTCGTGGATGCGCGACAGTCGAGAGACCGTGGTGTCGTCGTAGACCTCGAAGCCCTCGGCGAAGCCGAACTCGGCGGAGAGGAGCGGATTGGAGATCACGCCCGCGGTGCGGTAACCGCCGAGGCGGAAGAGGTCGGCGAGGCCCGGGGCGACGACCTGGTGCTGCAGGAGGTTGCGGTTCCAACGCACCCCGATCCCCATCGCGTCGCGCCCGAACAGCATGGCGGCGTGCCCCGGCACCGTCTGGTTGCTGGGCGAGAGGGCGTAGGGCCAGGAGGCCCCGGCAGCGGCCAGACCGTCGAAGAAGGGGAGGGCCATCTCGGCCGGGCGGAGCTCCGGGTCCACCGCATCGGCGCGCAGGGTGTCCACCGAGACGAGGATCACGTCCGGAGACCCCGGAGGCGGCGCCGCCGGGGTCCGGCCGCTGGGGAGAGTCGGCGTCGCCGGCAGGGTGACGGAGGCGTCGGCCTCGGCCCGGATCGAACGTTCCAGCCGCGCGTCGTGGAGGAAGGCGAGGGGAACGGCGATCGCAGGGCCGAGCAGGACCAGCCCGACGGCGGCCCTCGGGCCGGGGGCGGCGACGCGGCCGCGCAGGGCCGCGCCGAGCAGTGCGACGGCGAGGAGCGCCCCGGCGGCCCAGCCCGCCCCGCCGGGTAGGAGGCCGAGCTGGGCCGGCAGCGGGACCAGGCCGAGGCCCAGGCCGAGGGCGAAGGCGAAGCCGAGGGTCCGGGCCGGGGCGGGGAGGAGGGGAGCAGCCGGAACCAGCACCACGGCGACGGCGGCGGCGAGCAGCAGGTCGCCGATCCAGACCGGAAAGGTCGTCGCATCCACCCCCGGCCCCAGGGCGCCGGCGAGGCCGGAGGCCAGGGCGGCCAGGGTGGCGCCGGCGAGGACGCCCGCGAGACGACGGAACCAGGGGTGCGCCATGGATGGATGGCCACGATAGGCCGGGCGGTTCCCATCGGCAAGACGCGCCGCTCGTCTAGAATCTTCCGGGACATGGGCATGAAGGTCCTCCTCGTCGGTTCCGGCGGCCGCGAGCACGCTCTCGCCTGGCGCCTGGCCGCGTCCCCGCTCCTGGAACGACTCTGGATCGCACCCGGCAATCCGGGCTGCGCGGCCCACGGCGAGACGGTTCCGATCGCCGCCGACGACGTCGCCGGCCTGACCGCGTTCGCGGTGCGCAACGGGGTGGACCTGTGCGTGCCCGGGCCCGAGGCTCCGCTGGTCGCCGGGCTCGCCGACGCCTTGAGCGAGCGCGGCATCCCGACCTTCGGGCCTTCGGCGGCGGCGGCGGAACTCGAGGGCAGCAAGGCCTGGTGCAAGGAACTGCTGGCGCAGCACCGCATCCCGACCGCGGCCCACCGCACCTTCTCACGGCTGTCCCAAGCGGTCGGCTACCTCGAGCACGGCGCTTCGTTCCCCTGCGTGGTCAAGGCCTCCGGGCTGGCCGCCGGCAAGGGCGTCGTCATCTGCCCCGACCTCCCGTCCGCGATCGAGGCCACGCAAGCCATGCTGGAGGGCGGCCGTTTCGGCGAGGCCGGAACCACCGTCGTGATCGAGGAGTTCCTCCACGGTCCCGAGGCCAGCTTCTTCTGCATCACCGACGGGCGCACCCTCGAGATGCTCGAGCACTGCATGGACCACAAGGCCCTCTGCGACGGCGGCGTCGGCCCCAACACCGGCGGGATGGGCGCGATCAGTCCGAACCCGGCGGTGTCGGAGCGCACCCGCCGGCTGGTCGAGCGCCACGTACTCCTGCCGACGGTGCACGCCATGAACCGTGAGGGCCGCCCCTTCCGCGGCGTGCTCTTCGCCGGGCTCAAGCTGACCACCGGGGGCCCCAAGGTGCTCGAGTACAACGTGCGCTTCGGCGACCCCGAGTGCCAGACCCTGATGCCGCGGTTGTGCTCCGACCTCCTGCCGCACCTCCATGCCGCTGCGGTGGGGTCGTTGGACGAACAGGAGCCGCTGGTCTGGGACGAACGCCCCGCGTGCACCGTGGTCCTGGCGGCCGCCGGCTATCCCGAGTCGCCGCGGCGGGGCGACCCCGTCTCGGGGCTCGCCGAGGCCGAGGCCCTGGAGGACGTCCACGTCTTCCACGCCGGTACCCGGCTCGACGAGGAGGGTCGCCTGGTCACCGCTGGCGGGCGGGTCCTCGCCGTCACCGCGCTCGGCGCCGATGCGGCGGCCGCGCGCAATCGCGCCTACGAGGCGGTGTCCCGCATCCGCTTCGAGGGCATGCAGTACCGTACCGACATCGGAATTGCTGCGGTCGAGGGCGCCGTGCGGCATGCGTGAGCCGGCGCCGAGGAGGGGGGGCCGTGCAGGCTGAAGCCGCACTGGGCCGCTTCCGTGCCTTCCTCGCCGAGCGTGGTCTCCGCCTGACGCGTCAGCGCGAAGAGGTCCTGCGCTACTGCTGGAGCACCCACGAGCACTTCACCGCCGACGAGGTCTGGGCCTGGGTGCGCAGTCGCGACCGGCGCGTCAGCCGGGCCACCGTGTACCGCACGCTGGCGCTGCTGGTCGAGGGCGGCTTCCTCGAGAAGCTGGAGCGGGGGCGCGACGAGGCGCTCTACGAACACGTCCTCGGCCACCGCCACCACGACCACATGATCTGCCTCGACTGCGGCCGCATCCTCGAGTTCCGCAACGACGAGATCGAGCGCCTCCAGGAAGAGGTCGCGCGGCGCCACCGCTTCCGAATGCTGCGCCACCAGCTGCGCCTGGAGGGCTACTGCTCGCGATGCGCGCGCCGCCACGGCGGGCCCGAGGCGGCCGAGGCCTCCTCGTCGTAGCGCAGCCGAACCCCCCTAGAGTCGCGCTGCGATCTCCTCGGCGACTTCCTTGGCGACGTCGGCGCGGCCGCGGACGCCGAACTCGGCGGCGTACACCTTGAGCTTGGCGTAGTCCTGCGAGCCGGGCACGATGAGCACCTGGATCACGACCTGGACCTTGTCCTGCTCGGTGTACTCGATGCGGTAGCTGCCGCGCACGACGCGGACGTCGGCCGCTCCAGGGCGGGAGCGCACCACCTGCTCGGCCACCTCGAAGACCCGCTCCGGAGGAGCGGCGAGGAGCATCTCGCCGCGGTCGTCGGTGAAGCTGTCGTAGGTCCAGACGCCGGCGACGGCGCCGATGCCGACCAGCGCCACCGGAGCGGCGCAGGAGGCGGCCAGGGCGAGGAGGACGAGGAGGGGGGTGCGCTTCATGGTTCGGGGTCCGCGGTCGCCTGGGAGGATACCTCCGGGGCGCTGCGACTTCCATGCCGGAGGGGGGGGGCGCCTAGCGACTCGCCGGGGTGCGGATCCGCGACAGGAGCCCCGCGCAGAACGACGCGGCCACGCCCTCTCCGCCCCACGCACCGTCGCCACGGTCCGGGAGGTGGAGCCGCGACAGGTTCCGCTCCGGATGGGGCATCAGGCCCAGGATGCGACCGCAGGGGGCGACCAGGCCGGCGATGCCGCCCGCCGAACCGCTCGGACAGTGGGGGAAGTCGGTGCGGGGGCGGCCCTCCTCGTCGCAGTAGCGAAAGGCGACGACCCCGGCCTCCATCAGCGTCGCGGCGTCGCGCTCGTCGTCGGGCAACACGATGCGTCCCTCGGCGTGGGCGCTGACCGCCGCCACCACCGTGCCCTCCGGCCAGGGCTCGCCCAGCGGCGCCTCGGCGCGCAGCCGCGACCAGCGGCACTCGAAGCGGTGGCTGGCGTTCCAGGTCAGCGACAGCGGCGGCAGGCCGTCCACCCCGGGCAGGAAGCCGGCCTTGAGCAGCGCCTGGAAGCCGTTGCAGACCCCGAAGAGGACGCCGCCCCGGGCATGGAGCTCGCGCAGCGCGCTGCCGAGACGGCGTTCGAGCTGGAGCGCCAGCACGCGACCGGCGCCGAGGTCGTCGCCGTAGGAGAACCCGCCGGGGACGGCGAACAGGTCGAAGTCGAGGATTCGCTCCGGCGCGGCCGCGAGCTCGGAGACGTGGAGCTCCACGACTTCGGCTCCGGCGCGCTCGAAGGCGTAGCGCAGCTCGCGGTCGCAGTTGATGCCGGGCGCGAACAGCTGGAGGACGCGGGGGCGGGCTGCGGTCACGGCTGGGCGTCGGGGGCGAAGGGCACGTGGAGGGCGCGGGCGAGGGCCGCGGCGTCGCGCCGCAGGACCTCCTCGCCGTCGGCCAGGACGACCAGCTCGGGACGCTCGGTCACGACCCCGACGACGGCGTGCGGCAGGGGGGCGAGACGGGAGCGCAACGCGTCGTAGTCGTCCGGGGCGACGGTGAGCAGGAAGCGGGTCGGGGTCTCGGCGAAGAGGCGCGCCGTGAGCGGAGCCTCGCCGCGGGCGAAGGCGCGTTCGGGCTCCAAGCGCACGCCGAGGCCGCGGTCGCCGCCGCGCCAGGCTCCGACCACCATCTCGGCGGCGGCGGCGGCCAGCCCGCCCTCGGCGAGGTCGTGGCAGGCCGAGACCTCGCCGGCGGCGATGGCGCCGTGGACGGCGTGGAACACCTCGGGGGCGCGGTCGAGGTCGGGCCGCGGCGGGCGCGATGCGCCGACCCCGCAGAGGTCGGCCAGGACCGATCCGCCGCCCTCGGGACCGGTCGCGCCGACCAGGACGAGCAGGTCGTCGGGGCGGCGCAGCGGGGTGGTGGCCGTGCGCGCCACGTCGGGGACGACGGACACCGCGGTGATCAAGAGCGTCGGCGGGATGGCGCGTTCCTCGTCGCCGACGCGGTACTCGTTGTTGAGCGAGTCCTTGCCGCTGACGAAGGGGGTGCCGTAGGCGAGCGCCCCTTCCAGACAGGCCTCGGCGGCGCGCACCAGCGAGCCGAAGCGGTCGGGCTTGCGGCAGTCGCCCCAGCAGAAGTTGTCGAGCACCGCGGTGCGGTGGGGGTCGCCGCCGGCGGCGACCACGTTGCGCATCGCCTCGTCCAGCGCGCACAGCGCGCCGGCGTGGGCGTCCAGCTCGGCGATGCGCGGCGCGAGACCGAGGCCGAGCACCACCCCCTCGGGGCGGCCGGGCTCCGGTTGCAGGACCACTCCGTCGCCGGGGCCGTGGCCGAGCGCGCCCTGGTAGGGCTTGCCCACGGTGGCCGCCTGCACCTCGTGGTCGTACTGGCGCACCACCGCCTCCTTGCTGCGCACCTGGGGATGGCCGAGGACCGCGTCGAAGCGCTCCAGCGCCGCGGCGAGGTCGGGCCAGGCGGTGGCGGGGAGGTCGTGGCGGACGACGACGGCGTCGCGCTCCGGCTGCGGCACCCCGGCGTGGAGGAACTCCATCGGCAGCTCGCCGACCACCTCGCCGTGCCAGCGCAGCAGCAGGCGGCGGTCGTCGGTGAAGCGGCCGAGCACCACCGCCTCGACCTCGTGGCGGGCGCACAGTTCGCGGAACCGTTCCCAGGCCTCGGGCGGTACGGCGGCGACCATCCGCTCCTGGGCCTCGGAGACCCAGACCTCCCATGGAGCGAGGCCGGGATACTTCAGCGGCGCCCGCTCCAGGTCCACCTCGGCGCCGGTCTCCTCGCCCATCTCGCCGACCGCCGACGAGAACCCGCCGGCCCCGCAGTCGGTGACGGCGTGGAACAGCCCGAGGTCGCGCGCCTCCAGGAGCACGTCGAGGACCTTCTTCTCGGTGATCGGATCACCGATCTGGACCGCCGCCGCGTCGGCGGTCTCGGACTCCTCGTGCAGGGCCTCCGACGAGAAGGTCGCGCCGTGGATGCCGTCGCGGCCGGTGCGGCCGCCGAAGGCGACGACCAGGTCGCCGGGGCGCGCCGCCTTCTCGACCATGGCGCGCGGGATGGTCCCCAGCGAGCCGCAGTACACCAACGGGTTGGCGACGTAGCCCGGATGACGCACCACGGTGCCGGCGACGGTCGGCACGCCCATGCGGTTGCCGTAGTCGCGCACCCCGGCGACCACCCCCTCGAGGATGCGGTTCGGATGCATCGTCCCGGGCGGCAGCGCGTCCAGCGGCAGGTCCTCCGGGCCGACGCAGAAGACGTCGAGGTTGGCGAAGGGGCGGGCTCCGAGTCCGGTGCCGAGGATGTCGCGCAGCACGCCGCCGATGCCGGTGCCGGCGCCGCCGTAGGGGTCCAGCGCGCTGGGGTGGTTGTGGGTCTCGACCTTGATCGCGACGCCGAGTTCGTCGGTCAGCGCGACCACCCCGGCGTTGTCGCGGAACACGCTCCAGCACCACTCCGGCGACAGGCGCAGGGTGGCCTCGAACACCGTCTCGCGCAGGAGGTTGCGGTACCTGCGCTCGGCGAGCACCGTTCCATCCGGGGCCAGCTCGCGCAGGCGCACCGGACCGGTCAGGGTCTTGTGCTTGCAGTGCTCGCTCCAGGTCTGGGCGAAGGTCTCGAGCTCCACGTCGGTGGGCTCGCGCCCGGCCTCGCGGTAGAAGTCGCGCAGCGCGCGCATCTCGGCGAGGTCCAGCGCCAGGCTGCGCTCGCGCGACAGCCGGAGCAGCGCTTCGTCGTCGAGGTCGCGCAGGCCGACCTCGACGCGCCCGAAGCGGCGCGGCGCCGGGACCGGGCGCAGCCGCAACGGACGGTCGCCGGTCACGACCTCCTCGATCACGGGATTGGCCAGCGCGCGCTCGGCGACCCGCAGCAGGGCCTCGGGCTCGACCTCGCCGACGAGTCGGAACGAGCGGTAGGACTCGAGCGTGCGGCCTTCGGGCAGGGCCAGGCCGAGCAGGTCGAGGGCGCGGGCGGCGGTCTGGGCCTCGGGGTCGGTGACCCCGGCGACGCGCCGCACCAACAGGGTGCGGCGGCCGGTCGCGGGGTCCTGCGCGGCGCCGGGCTCGAGCACGCGGGCGAACTCGGTGACCGGGTCGCGCAGCAGCTCCTCGACGATCCGCTCCACCGCGGCGGCGTCGAACTCGGGCGGCAGGAGGTAGCCGCGTCCGCTGCGGACCACGCCCTCGAAGCGCAGGCCGCGGTGGCGCAGGGCCTCGGCGGCGCGGTCGCCGACCGGGTCGGCGCGTTCGGGACGCAGTTCCAGCTCGACCCGCCAGGCCGGGGGGGCGGCCGCGTCCGGCCCGGCGGCGGAGGTGGGGACGGAGGAGGGGGAGGAGGACGGCACGCCGGGGGTGGCGGGCGGGGCCGGGAAAGGGGGTGGCGCCCGCCTCGGTTCGGTATCCTAGGGGGAGCGCCGCGGAGGCTCCATCCCGGAGCCCTCCGAACGTCGGCGCCGCGCTCCATGGCCCGCAAACCGCCCCCGCCCGCTGCCGGACCGAACGCCCTGCCCTTCGAACGGCCGATCGAGGACGTCCGCGGGCGCCTCCGCGAGCTCGAGGAGCTGGCCGAGAAGACCAACTACGACCTCTCGGAGGAGCTCGAGTTCTACCGCCAGCGGCTCGACCGGCTGACCCGCGAGATCTACGCCGGCCTGACTCCGTGGAACCGGGTCCAGGTGGCGCGCCACCCCGGGCGGCCGTTGACCACGCACTACGTGGAGGCGCTGTTCACCGACTGGATGGAACTCCACGGCGACGGCTGCTACGGCGACGACCCGGCGATGATGACCGGCCTCGGCCGCCTCGACGGGCGCGCCGTGATGGTGGTCGGCCACCGCAAGGGCCGCGACGTCAAGGACCGCGTCGCCTGCAACTTCGGCTCGGCCCATCCGGAGGGCTACCGCAAGGCCCTGCGCAAGATGCGGCTCGCCGAGCACCTGGGCCTGCCGGTGGTCTCGTTCGTCAACACGCCGGGAGCCTATCCCGGAGTCGGCGCCGAGGAGCGCGGCCAGGCCCGCGCCATCGCCGAGAACATCTACGCGATGTGCGGTCTGCGGGTCCCGGTCGTCGTCATGGTCATCGGCGAGGGCGGCAGCGGCGGGGCGCTGGGCATCGCCGTGGGCGACCGGGTCGGGATGCAGGAGAACGCCTGGTACTCGGTGATCTCCCCCGAGGGCTGCGCCTCCATCCTGTGGCGTTCGGCCGAGGGCAAGGAGGCCGCCGCCGAGGCGCTCAAGCTGACCGCGCCCGACCTGGCGCGGCTCGGCATCGTGGACCGGGTCGTCCCCGAGCCGGTCGGCGGGGCGCACGCCGACCCCGACGAGGCCATCCGTCTGGTCGGCCACCAGCTCACCGCCTGGCTGGACGAGCTGGCCGGAGTGCCGGTGGACCGGCTCCTGGCCGAGCGCCACCGCCGCTACCGCCACGTCGCCCAGGTCGAGGCCGACCTGCATCGTCACGCCGCCGAGCCCGGGAACGGGGCCGGCAACGGCGCCGGCGGCGGGGACGAGGCAGGCGAACGGAACCCGAACGATGCGCCGGACCCGGCGCGCCGCAGCCCCGTCGGCGGCCGCCCGTCGGGGACGGCTGCGCCCTCGGAAGGGGGAGGTGGCGCTTGAGGCCACTCCGCCTGGGGCGGTCTGGGTGCGATTTCCTTCCGTTTCGGCCAACGCCGGGGGGGGGCACGCGTAGACGAGGACGATGAGCACGGCCCGCCGCCTCGAACTCGTCCCTTCTCCTGACGTCGGGGACGCGGAACGGCCCGCCAAGGGAGTCCAGGACTCCCCTGGCAGCCGCGAGGCGGAGGTCTGGGAAGGGCTCACCGACGAGGAGCTCTTCGTGCTCACCCGCGAGGGCGAGCGCGAGGCCTTCCGCATCCTGGTCGAGCGCTACGAGGGCCGCGCCCTCCACGTCGCCCGCGGCATCGTGGGCAGCATGGAGACCGCGCACGAGGTCGCCCAGGAGGCCTTCCTCAAGGCCTATGCGGCGCGCGACCGTTTCGACGCCAAGCGCAGCTTCGCCACCTGGTTCTTCCGCATCCTGCGCAACCAGGCGGTGGACCGGCTGCGGCGGCAGGCCCCGGGCACTCCGGGAGCGGCCACCGAACTGGTCGGCGACTTCGGCAGCGGCACGCCGCTGCCGGAGAGCCAGGCCTCCGCGGCGGAGCGCCGCGAACTCGTTCGCCGCGTCCTCGACGCCCTGCCCGGTCCCTTCCGCGAGGTCCTGGTGTTGCGCGAACTGGAGGGGCTGGCCTGCACCGACATCGCGCGGCGGCTCGGCACCACGCCGGGCACGGTGCGCTGGCGTCTGCACCACGCCCGCAAGCTGTTCCGGGAGCACTGGGAACGCACCCTCGGCAAGGAAGAAGGAGGGGAGGCCCTGTGATGCGCTGCGAAGTCGCCCGCGAACTCCTGCCGCTGCACGTCGGCGACGACCTGCCGCTGCCGCAGGCCCACCGTCTCGAGGAGCACCTCGAGGGCTGCCTGCTCTGCGCCGACGAGTACGCCGTCTTCGCCGACGCGCGCGCCGACCTGCTGTCCCTGGCCGAGGAACTGCCGCCCCGAGGTTCGCTTTGGGAGGGCATCGCCCCGGGCCTGGACGCGTCCGCCGAGGCCGGGCCGGACCCGGCGGGGGCCCCGCGTCGCCGCCGCTTCCTGGGCTGGGGCGGGCTCGCCGCCGCAGCGGCGCTCCTGCTCCTCTTCGGGCCGTGGCGTGGCCAGGGCCTGGACGACGGTGCCGCCGTCGGGCCGATCGGACCCGTCGGCCCGTCCGCGCCGCCGACGCTCCAGGCCGGCATGACTTCGCCGGTGGACGCCTCGGGCCGGCCCTTGATCATCGAGGCCAGCCCGGACGACCTCCGCGCCTTCCTCTCCGGGGGCGGCGCCTGGCAGGCCGAGGTGCCGTTGGTCCCGACCGCCGGCGAGGTCCTCCCCGTGGCCGAGCCGGTGGGCGCCAACCAGCCGCCGCCCGGCGGCCGCCGCGGGCGGTTCTAGGGCCGCGACCGCTCCCGGGATGCTGCTCCCCGCTTGCGCCCTCGCGTTCGCCGCGCTCGCCCAGGAGCCGGTCGTCCCCCAGGCCGACGAGCCCCAGGCCCTGGCCGCCTTCGAGGCCGAGGTCCAGCGGCTCTACCTCGACCTCGTGCCGAGCCTGGTCGAGGTCCAGGCCCGGGTCCGCGGCGGTGCGGAGGGGCCGGTCCGCATCCTGTTCACGGCCGGGCTGGTCCTCGACGACGCCGGCCTCCTGGTCTCGCCGGTGTTCGTGCCCCCGGGAGCCCGGCCCGAGGAACTCCCCAGCTTCTCGGTGGTCCGCGCCGACGGCGAACGCTTCCCCGCGCGCCTCCTCGACTACGACGACTCGTTGCGGCTCGGTCTGCTCCGCGCCGACGGGCTGGTCGGCATGGCGCCCGAGCTGGCGCGCAGCTCCGAGCTCGAGCCCGGCGCGCTGGTGGTCGCACTCGGCAACGCCCACGGCCTCTTCGGCTCCCTCTCCGTCGGCTTCCTGGTGGACGGCTTCCGTTGGGTCGGCGGCCGCGGCCCCCTGATCCAGACCACGGTGCCGGTCCGCCCGGGCGACGCCGGCGGTCTGCTCGCCGACCGGCGCGGTCGCGTGGTCGGCCTGCTCACACGGCCCACCGACGACGCCTCGGAGCCGGCGGCGGGGTCCGAGTACGGCGGGCCCCACCATCCCGGCCTCGAGGCGACCGCCCTGGCCGGCGAGGGCATCGGCTTCGCCGTGCCGATCGAGTTCGTCCTCGCCACCTTCTCCGAGCATTGCGGCGACGTCCGTTTCGGCCGCCGGTTCCTCGGGGTCGAGGTGCGGCATCGTCTCGAAGTGGACCAGTGGCGGGGTGAGCCGCGGCGCCGCTGGGTGCTCGCCGTCCGGCGGGTCGTGCCCGGCAGTCCGGCGCACCGCGCCGGCATCCGTCGCGGCGACGTCGTGGTCCGGGTGGACGACCGGCCGGTCAGCAGTCTGGCCGACCTCTCCTGCGCGCTGGCCGAGTGCGGCGCGGAGTCGCGGGTGGTGGTCGACCGCGACGGCTTGCTGCTCGAGTTCACCGTGGTCTTCGACGATGCCTTCGCGACGCGGGCGCACCGACGACCGCGGGACGGCTCCATCCCCCTCGAGGAGGCCGAGGCGCTCGAGCACGAGGACTCCTGGGTCGGCCGCCCCGCCGAGGACGAGGAGGAGACGGGCGACGACGGCGGATAGGCTGCTCCGGCCTTGGTGCCCTCCGTCCCACCGCCCCCGGCTCGCGAACTCGGCCTGAAGGAACTCGCCGCCATCGGCATCGGCGGCATGATCGGAGGCGGCATCTTCTCGATGCTCGGCCTGGCGGTCCACGTCAGCGGGCACGCTGCTCCGCTGGCCTTCGCCGTCGGCAGCGTCATCGCGCTGGTCGCCGGCTACAGCTACGCCCGCCTGGCGCTGGCCTTTCCGGACGACGGCGCCAGCTACGCCTACCTCAAGGCCGCGTTCCCGCGCCACCGCAGCGTCGCCGGGGTGACCGCCTGGACCGTGGTCCTCGGCTACGTCGGCACCCTCGGGCTCTACTCCTTCACCTTCGCCGCCTACGGCGCCCACCTCCTCGGCGCCGCCGGCTCGCCGACGCTGCGGGCCGCGCTGACCGTCCTCGTGATGACGGGTTTCGTCGTCCTCAACGTGGTGGGGGTCCGCGAGCTGGGTCGCGCCCAGGACCTCATCGTCTACGCCAAGGTGGCGCTGCTGTTCCTCCTCGGCGCGGTCGGCTTCCTCCAGGTGGACCCCGATGCCTACCGGCCGCTGCTGGACCGGGGGCCGGACTCGGTGCTGCTCGGCGGCGCCCTGATCTTCGTCGCCTACGAGGGCTTCCAGTTGATCACGAACGGCGTCCAGGAAGCGCGGCGCCCCGAGCGCGACGTCTGGCGCGGCATCCTCACCGCCATCCTGGTGGTGTCCGCGATCTACGTTTCCCTGGCCTTCGTCGCGGTGGGGACCCTGGACGAGGAGACGCTGCTCGGCGCCCGCGAGTACGCCCTGGCGGCGGTGGCCCGCCCCGTGCTCGGCCGCTTCGGGCCGGTGCTGGTGGACGTCGCGGCGCTGCTCGCCACCGCGTCGGCGATCAACGCGACGCTGTTCGGCGCCAGCCGCGTGGCCCGCGAGGCCGCGGCCGACCGCCTCGCTCCGCACTTCCTCGCCGAAGTGGACGCCCAGGGGCTGCCGACCCGCGCCGTCCTCCTGATCGGGGGCTTCGGGCTCCTCCTCGGCCTGCTCGGGGGGCTCGAGGTCATCGCCTCCTTCTCGAGCCTGACCTTCCTCCTGGTCTCCATCGCAGTCTGCGTCGCCAACCTCCGCCTGCGCCACGAGACCCGCTCCCGCATCGTCCCGATCGGGCTCGGTCTCGTCTTGATGCTGGCGACGGTGGCGCTGCTGCTCGCCTACATGGTCGAGGACGACCCGAACGGCCTGCGCGTCGTCGCGGGCATCTACGGCGGGGTCGCCCTGGCCTTCGTGGCGTTCAACCTGCCGCTGGCCCGCCTTCGGCGCCGATGAGGCGCTCGTACTCCGCGATCAGGTCGAGCGCGCGGCGGACGCGTTCGTCCTCCGGGGGGAGGTCGGTGCGGCGCAGGAACATCCGCAGGTCGTCGGCGGCCTCGGCGCGGCGGCCGCGCTCCCAACGCACCATGCCGCGCGAGTAGAGCACCGCCGGCTGGTCCGGGTCGAGCTGGAGCATCCGGGTGTACTCGGTCTCCTCGGCTTCGAGGTCGCCGGCCTTCTTGTACAGGGCGGCGAGCACCCCGCGCAGGGCGATCTCGCGCCGGATGTCCGACCGCAGGCTGCGGCGCAGCTGCTCCTCCTGCTCCACGGTGAGGTTGGTCTGCGTCGCAAGGGTGCGGTTCTTGAAGCGCCGCGACTCCTCGAGGATGCCGATCGCCTGGGTCAGGGCGGCCCGGGCCTCGTCGTCGTGGCCGAGCAGGCTGGCGACCTGCCCCTTCAGCTGGAGGTAGTAGAGGGCGTCGCCGGCCTCGGTCAGGGCTTCGTCCACCAGTGCGTCGGCCCGGCGCAGGTGTTCCATGGCGCGCTCGCGCCGCTCGGCGATGTCGGCGCGCCGCTGCGCCAGGTAGTCGGCGTCGGCGTCCGGCGTGTCGTCGAGGAGTTCCTCCTCGCGCGCCAGGTGCTGCAGCAGGAGCGACGCGTAGCGGTAGTGGAACTCGGCCAGCGAGTAGGCCGCCTGATGGCTGCGTTCCTCGAGGTGGTCGTAGGCGTACTGCAGGTGGGGTTCGGCCTGGACCACCTTGTCCAGCGTGCCCTGCATCAGCATGGCGCGCCCGGCGATGAGGTGCAGTTGCGCGTCCTCGTCGTCGATGGCCAGCCCCATCAGAGCCTGTTGTTCGGCCTGCGGGTAGCGGGCGACCCCGTAGTATTGGACGGCCCGCTGCAGGAACTGGTCGCGAGTCGCGATCTCGTTCTCGCTCGGTCCGGAGGCGCAGGCGGCGGCCAGCGCGGCGAGCAGGACGGGGACCGCGGCGCCCGGTCTCAAGGCGCGTCCTCGTCGTCCCAGGCCCAGACCGCGGTGGCCGGTTCCCAGGCCAGGGTGCCTTCGGGGAAGAACAGCTTGAGCTCGCGCTCGGCGCTCTCCGGCGAGTCGGAGCCGTGCACGAGGTTGAAGGACCGCGAGATGCCGAAGTCGCCGCGCAGGGTGCCGGGCTCGGCCTCCGGGCCGAAGGTGGCGCCCATCATGCGGCGCACCACGGCGACGGCGTCGGGGCCGCGCAGCGCCGCCGCGATCACGGGCGAGGCGGTCATGAACCGCACGAGGCCTTCGTAGAAGGGCTTGCCGACGTGCTCGGCGTAGTGCTGGGCCGCGAGCTCGGGCGTGATGCGCATGAGCTTGAGGCCGACCATCTGGAGCCCCTTGGCCTCGAACCGGGCCAGGATGGCGCCGGCCAGGCCGCGGTGCAGGGCGTCGGGTTTGAGCAGGACGAGGGTGGTTTCCACGGGCAGGGGGGCCCGGCCTCCAGCCGGGGGCGCAGAGCATAGCGGAAGGGACGGATTCGGCCACCCGCCGGGTTGCGGCGGGGGATGGGTGGGCCTAACATGTGCGCCCCTTCCAGGACCCGCCCCCCGAATCCTGGAAACGGGCCCGAAGACGGCGCCCGGACTCGGGGGCCCCGCTCCTTCCTTTCCCCCCGCGAGGAACCCTGGAACCCGTCGAACCGCCCTCGGAACCGCCGCGCCGCGACCCCCGCTCCGCGGAACGCGCACGTTGGTTGGAGCTGTCCTCCCTGGGCATCGAGTTCGCCGTGAGCATCGTCCTGTTCGGGGCGGGCGGATGGTGGCTCGACGGTCGGCTCGGCATCCGCGAGAGCTTCCCCGCCTGCCTCATCGTCGGCGTGCTCCTCGGCTTCGCCTACGGGACCTGGCGCGTGCTGCGCGCCTTCCGTCCGCCGCCCGCTCCGCCCCGCGACGAGCCATGACCGCACCGCGCTTCCTGGTCGCGACCGCCCTCCTCGGCGGCGCCGTCGTCGCCGTGGCCTGGGACGGTCCGGTGCGCGCCGGCGCGCTCGCCGGTTGGGGCGCCGCCTTCGCGCTGGAAGCGCTGTGGGCGCCGCGGCTCGCCGGCGGAGCGGTCCAGGCCGTCCTCCTCGCATCGTTCCTGACGCGCATCACCGTGCTGCTCGCCGGCACCGTGCTGCTCGCCGCGAGCGGCCTGGCCGATCCCCTGGCCTGGCTGCTCGCCCAGGCCGCCGCCGGCCTCGTCGTCGGCGCCGTCCGCTTCGCCTCGCTCCTCGCCGCCTCGCGGCCCCGACCCACGGACCGAGAACCCCGGTGAACCCCGCCTCCCTCGTCGCCCTCCTCCAGCACTCCGCCCCCTCGGGCGGCGGCGGTGGAGAGCACGGCGACCCGTTCGAGCACCTGCTGCCCCACGTCGTACCGCAGCCGGCCGGCTACCACCTGTTCGGCCTCGAGGTCCACAACATCCAGCTGTTCCAGGTCCTCGCCGTGGTGCTGGTGTTCGCGGCCTTCGTCGGCGTGCCGCGCGCGGTCCGGACCAACGGCGGCGGCTTCCTCGCCCGGAGCTTCGCCGGCGCCTTCCTGTGGCTGCGCGACACCGTGGTGTACCCGAACCTGGGCGAGAAGGCCGGCCGCCGGCTGCTGCCCTACTTCGTCTCGCTGTTCTTCTTCATCACCTTCATGAACCTGCTCGGGCTGGTCCCGGGCGGCGCCACCGCCACCGCCAGCGCCTTCGTCACCGGCGCCCTGGCCTCGTGCACGCTGGCGATGATGGTGTTCGGCGGCATGCTCGTGCAGGGGCCGCTGACCTTCTGGAAGAACCTGGTGCCCCCGGGGGTTCCCGGCTGGATGGCGCCGGTCCTGTTCTTCCTCGAGTTCATCGGCCTGCTGGTCAAGCCCTTCGCCCTGACCCTGCGTCTGATGGGCAACATGACGGGCGGCCACCTGGCCCTGCTCTCCTTCCTGGGACTGATGCTCTACTTCGGTCAGTCCTCCGTGGCCGTCGGCTTCGCCGTCAGCCCCTTCGTGGTCGCCTTGTCGGCGTTCATGATGCTCATCGAGGGCTTCGTGGCCCTCCTGCAGGCCTACGTCTTCGTCATCCTGTCGGCGATCTTCGTCGGCATGTGCCTGCATCCGCACCACTAGACCGTCACCCGAACCAACCAGATGCTGCAACTCCTCCTCGAAACCGCTACCACCGCCGCTCAAGAAGGCGGGAGCGCCACCTCCCTCGCGGTCGCCGCGATCGGTGCCGGACTCGCCGTCGTCGGCGCCGGCATCGGCATCGGGCTGATCGGCTCGGCCGCCGGCCTGGGCATCTCGCGTCAGCCGGAGGCCGCGGGCGACATCCGCGGCAACGCCCTGCTGCTGTCGGTCCTCGTCGAAGGCGTGTGCATCATCGCCATCGTCGTGGCCCTCCTCTTCTGGCTGAAGCAGTAGCCCTCCGTCGGCGCCGCCGTCGGCCCCGGTCGGCGGCGGCCCGGCCACCCCATCCGCGCCATGCACCTCCTCCTCCTGCTCCCGCCCGGCGAGGTCGGGCTCGACCACATCTTCGACGCCGGTGCGTCGTCGTTCTGGTGGACCCTGCTGATCTTCGGGGTCTCCCTGCCGTTCCTGTGGAAGCTCGTCTTCGGACCGCTGATGCGGGCCATGGAGGAGCGCGAACTCGCGGTCCGCAAGGCCGCGGAGGACGCCGAGCGCGCCCGCCTCGAGACCGAGGAGATGCGCGCCTCCATGCAGCAGGAACTGGAAGCGGCCCGGCTCGAGGCCTCCAAGCGACTCGACGAGGTCAAGCGCATCGCCGCGCAGCGTGAACAGGAGCTCCTGGCCCAGGCCAAGGCCGAGGCCGAGAAGGAGCGCCAGCGCGCGCGCGACGAGATCGAGACCGCGCTGCGCTCGGCGCGCCAGGAGCTGCGCACCGAGGCGGCCCGGCTGGCGCTCGACGTCGCCGAGCGGGTGCTCGGCCGCGAGTTCACCGCCGAGGACCAGCGCCGTCTGCTCGACGAGTTCGCGCGCGACGCCCAACTCAACTGACGATGTCGGCCCGACCGCTCTCGCCCGCCGCCCGCCGCTACGGCCGCGCCCTCCATGCCGCCGCGCGCGAGGCCGGGGCGTTGGACCAGGTCCGCGCCGACGTGGGCCTGCTGCAGGCGGTGTTCGCCGACGAGGCGGCCCGCAGCGCCGTCTCCGACCCGCGCATCGCCGTGGATCGCCGCCAGGCCATGATCGAGAAGGCCTTCGGCGAGCTCCTCCATCCCCTCACCCGCAACACCGTCCGCGTCCTGGCTCGGCGCGGGCGCCTCGAGGTCCTGCCCGAGGTGCCGGACGCCTTCCTCGAGACGGACGACCGCCTCGCCGGGCGCGTCCACGGCGTCGCCGAGTCGGCTCTGCCCCTGGACGAGGCCACCCTGTCCGACCTCGCCGCTTCGCTCGGGCGTCGTCTCGACAAGCAGGTCGTGCTCGAAGCGCGGCAGCTCCCCGAGCTGATCGGCGGCATCCGCGTCACCCTCGGCTGCGAGCGCTACGACGGCAGCCTCCGCGGGCGCCTCGAGCGCCTCGAGCGGAAACTCCTCGACCCCTCGACCCTCTAGTCCCCACCCCGATGAAACTGCAAGCTTCCGAAGTCACCTCGGTCCTCAAGAAGGAGATCGAAGGGTTCCAGGCCGAAACCAGTTCCGAGCAGATCGGCACCGTGCTCCAGGTGGGCGACGGCGTCGCCCGGATCTACGGCCTCGACCACTGCATGATGTCCGAGTTGATCGAGTTCCCCGGCGGGGTCATGGGCATGGCCCTGAACCTCGAGGAGGACAACGTCGGCTGCGTGTTGCTCGGCGACGCGGCGTCGGTCAAGGAGGGCGACACCGCCAAGGCCACCGGCAAGATCATCTCGGTGCCGACCGGGGACCGACTGCTGGGGCGGGTGGTGGACGCGCTGGGGCGGCCGCTCGACGGCAAGGGTCCGGTGGGCACCACCGACGAGGACCTGCGCCCGATCGAGCAGACGGCGCCTTCGGTGGTGGAGCGCCAGCCGGTGTGCGAGCCGATGATGACGGGGCTCAAGGCCATCGACGCGATGATCCCGATCGGCCGCGGTCAGCGCGAGCTGGTCATCGGCGACCGCCAGACCGGCAAGACCGCGATCGCGATCGACGCCATCATCAACCAGAAGCGGACCGGCGGAGGGGATCCGAAGAACCCCGATCAGGTGCTCTGCGTGTACGTCGCGGTGGGGCAGAAGCAGTCCACGGTGGTGGACGTCCAGCGCAAGCTGGAGGAGCACGGCGCCATGCCCTACACCATCATCGTCAACGCCTCGGCTTCCGAGGAGGCGGCGATGCAGTTCATCGCCCCCTACGCGGGAACGGCGATGGCCGAGCGCTACCGTGACGCGGGGCGCCACGTGCTCGTCATCTACGACGACCTCACCAAGCAGGCCTACGCCTACCGCCAGGTGATGCTGCTCCTGCGGCGGCCGCCCGGGCGCGAGGCCTACCCCGGCGACGTCTTCAACCTGCACAGCCGCCTCCTCGAGCGCAGCGCCAAGCTGGCCGACGACGCCGCCAAGCTGAACCCGAAGAAGTACAGCGCCGGCGGGGGATCGATCACCTCCTTGCCCATCATCGAGACCCAGGAAGGCGACGTCTCGGCGTACATCCCGACCAACGTGATCTCGATCACCGACGGTCAGATCTTCCTCGAGGCCAACCTGTTCTACGCCGGGGTCCGCCCGGCGGTGAACGTCGGCATCTCGGTGTCGCGGGTCGGCGGGGCCGCCCAGACCCCGGCGATGAAGAAGGTGGCCGGCGGCCTGCGCATCAACCTGGCGCAGTACCGCGAGCTCGAGGCCTTCGCCCAGTTCGGGTCCGACCTCGACAAGTCCACCCAGGAGACCCTGAACCGCGGGGCGCGGCTGGTCGAGCTGTTGAAGCAGGGCCAGTACCACCCGTTGCGCAACGCCGACCAGATCGTCCAGATCTTCGTCGGCTCCAGCGGCCTGCTCGACGACCTGCCGGTGGAGCAGGTGCGGCGCTTCGCCGACGAGTTCACGGCCTACATGTGGGACACCCACGCCGAGCTCATGGAGAAGCTCGAGCGCTGGGACACCAAGTGGAGCGACGAACTCGCCGCCGAGGTGACCGCCGCCTGCGAGACCTTCCGGCAGTCGTTCGCCGTCTAGCCCTCCCCGCCGCCTCCGACACCGAGCACCGCCATGGCCAACATCCGGGATCTCCGCCAGAGCATCCACAGCGTCGGGAACATCCAGAAGATCACCCGCGCCATGGAGATGGTGGCGAGCACCAAGCTGCGCCGGTTCCAGGATCGGGCGCTGCAGGCGCGGCCGTACTCGGACCGGTTGGAGGCGATGGTGCGCAGCCTGGCGGCCGAGGTCGCGGCCAACCCCGAGGGCGCCGGCGAGGCCGGTCGGCTCTACCTGCCCGGCGCCACCGACGCGCCCCGCGCGGTGCTCTTCGTGGGCTCGGACCGGGGGCTGTGCGGCGCCTACAACAGCAACGCGGCCAAGGAGCTGGACGCCCACCTGCGCAACGTCGGCGGCGACTTCACCCTCTACGTGATCGGGCGCAAGGCGATGGCCCACGCCGCCCGCATGGGCTACCCCGTGGCGGCCTACTTCGAGGAGCTGGTCCTGGAGAAGATGGACTTCGCCGGCGCCGCCGCGGTGACCAAGGTCCTCACCGACGACTTCCTCGCCGGCAAGACGCGCAGCGTCGCCATCTGCTCGACGCGCTTCCGCAGCCTGGTGCGGTACGAGCCGGCGCTCCACGCCTTCCTGCCCATCGTGCCCCTGGAGGGTGGGGTGGCGCCGTCCTCGCTGCTCCTCGAGCCGACGCGCACCGCCGTGCTCGGCCGCCTCATCCCGCGCTACCTCGAGACGCGGATCTTCCACCTCCTGCTCGAGGCCCTGGCTTCCGAGTTCGCCAGCCGCCGCTTCGCGATGAAGAACGCGACCGAGGCGGCGGGCGACATGAAGCGCGACCTGACCCGCAGCTACAACCGCGCCCGTCAGGCCAAGATCACTTCCGAGATCACCGAGATCGTGTCCGGAGCCGAAGCGCTCTGATCACCCGTCCCCAGCCATGACCCAGACCGGAACCATCCAACAGATCTTCGGGCCCGTCGTCGACGTGGCCTTCGAAGGCGACCTTCCCGCCATCAACGAGGCCATCGTCGTCGACCGCGAGGACGAGGACGCGCTCGTGCTCGAAGTGGCGCAACAGCTCGGCGACGCCACCGTGCGCTGCGTGGCCATGGCCTCGACCGACGGCCTGCGCCGGGGGACGCCCGCCCGGGCCACCGGTCGTCCCATCGAGGTCCCGGTGGGGGACGTCACCATGGGGCGGGTCTTCAACCTGCTCGGCCGCCCGCTGGACGAGAAGATCAAGGGGCCGGTCGAGGCCAAGCAGCAGTGGCCCATCCACCGCCCGGCTCCGTCCTTCGACGAGCAGGAGGCCGTGTCCGAGATCTTCGAGACCGGCATCAAGGTGGTGGACCTCCTGTGTCCCTTCGCCAAGGGCGGCAAGATCGGTCTGTTCGGCGGCGCGGGCGTCGGCAAGACGGTGCTCATCCAGGAGCTGATCCGGATCACGGCGGTCGAGAAGGGCGGATTCTCGGTGTTCTGCGGCGTCGGCGAGCGCACCCGTGAGGGCACCGACCTGTGGCTGGAGATGTCCGAGGCCGAGTACACCACGCCGGACGGCGACAAGGCCCGGGTCATCGACAACGCGGTGCTGGTCTTCGGGCAGATGAACGAGCCGCCCGGAGCCCGCCTGCGGGTGGCGCTGTCCGGTCTGACCATGGCCGAGTACTTCCGCGACCAGGAGGGCAAGGACGTGCTCCTCTTCGTGGACAACATCTTCCGCTTCGTCCAGGCCGGTTCCGAGGTCTCGGCCCTGCTGGGACGGATTCCCTCGGCGGTGGGTTACCAGCCGACCCTGGGGTCCGAGATGGGCGCACTGCAGGAGCGCATCACCTCCACCAAGAAGGGGTCGGTGACGTCCATGCAGGCGGTCTACGTGCCGGCCGACGACTTCACCGACCCGGCGCCGGTGGCGACCTTCGCCCACCTCGACTCGACCATCCTGCTCGACCGCGCCATCACCGAGCTCGGCATCTACCCTGCGGTCCACCCGCTGAAGTCCACTTCGCGGATGCTCGATCCGGGCATCGTCGGCGAGGAGCACTACCGGGTCGCCACCGAGGTCCAGCGGGTGCTGCAGCGCTACGCCGACCTCAAGGACATCATCGCCATCCTCGGCATGGAGGAGCTGTCCGACGAGGACAAGCTCATCGTCCACCGCGCGCGGCGCATGCAGCGCTTCCTGTCGCAGCCCTTCTTCGTGGCCGAGCAGTTCACCGGGGCTCCCGGTCGCTTCGTGCCGATGGAGGAGACCGTGCGCTCCTTCCGTGAGATCCTCGAGGGCAAGCACGACTCGCTGCCGGAGCAGGCCTTCTACATGGTCGGTTCCATCGACGAGGCGGTGGAGCGGGCCCGCGAGATGGAAGGCTAGGAATCGGGTATCCTGTCCATCCATGGCAGCCCGCACCCTGACCCTCCGCGTCGTCTCCCCCGAGGGAGTCGTGGTGGAGACCGAGGCCGAAGCGGTGACCGTGCCCAGCGAGGCCGGCAGCTTCGGCGTGTTGCCGCGGCACGCGCCGCTGGTGGCGTTGACCGACAGCGGGTTGCTGAAGGCCTCCGGCGGTGAGGGCGGGGACCGCGAGTACCTGATCCACGACGGTTTCGTCGAGGTCCTCGACGACACCGTCACCATCCTGACGCGCGCCGCGGAGCTGCCCACCGAGATCGACCTCGAGCGGGCCGCCCGGGCGGCGGAGCGCGCCCGTGAACGCCTGCGCAAGGGCGGACTCCGGGACCTCGACTACGCCCGGGCGCAGGCTGCTCTGCGCCGCGCCCTGGCCAGGGAACGCATGGCACGCCGGCACGCATGAGCAGCCGGTACGCCGCCGCGTGGCGCAGCCACGCCTGCGGGGAGCTCCGTGCCGCACACGCCGGAGAGCGGGTGACCCTGGCCGGCTGGGTGGCCAACCGCCGCCGCCACGCCTCGGCCCACTTCGTGGACCTGCGCGACCGCTGGGGGCTGGTCCAGCTGATCGCCGACGAGGAGTCCTCCGCGGCCGTGCGCGAGGCCCTGGACGCGCTCCACCCCGAGGACGTCGTCCGGGTGGAAGGGGTGGTGCGCCACCGCGGAGAGGGCCTGGTCAACCCGGAGCGCCCGACCGGCGAGATCGAGGTGGTCGTCGAAGCGGTGGAGGTGCTGTCGCGCGCCGAACGCGTGCCCTTCGAGATCCAGGACGAGCTCGACGTTCCGGAGGAACTGCGGCTGGAACACCGCTACCTGGACCTGCGGCGGCGTCCGATGCAGGAGCGGCTGGCCCTGCGCTCGCGCATGAACCAGGCCATCCGCTCGGCGCTGCACGCCGAGGAGTTCCTCGAGGTCGAGACTCCGATGCTGACCCGGTCCACCCCCGAAGGGGCGCGCGACTACCTGGTGCCGAGTCGGGTCAAGCCGGGCGCCTTCTACGCCCTGCCGCAGTCGCCGCAGCTGTTCAAGCAGCTGTGCATGGTGGGGGGGCTGGACCGCTACTTCCAGATCGCGCGCTGCATGCGCGACGAGGACCTGCGCGCCGACCGACAGCCCGAGTTCACCCAGCTCGACCTGGAGATGAGCTTCGTCGCCGAAGAGGACGTCCTTGGCGTGGTCGAGCGGGTGATGGCCGCGGTGTTCCGCGAGGTGCTGGGCCGCGAGCTGGAGCTGCCGCTTCCGCGTCTCTCCTACGCGGAGGCGATGCGGCGCTTCGCCAGCGACAAGCCCGACCTGCGCATCCCGCTCGAGGTGGTGGACCTCGGGGGCGCGCCCGGGGAGCCCGGGCCCGCGGCGCGCCTCGGCTTCGGGGTCTTCGACACGGTGCTCGCCGAGGGTGGGCTGGTCCGCGGGATGCGCCTGCCCGGGGGCGCCAGCCTGTCCCGCAAGGAGATCACCTCCCTGGAGCAGGCCGCCCGGGACGCCGGCGCCGGCGGCGCGGCCTGGGCCAAGGTCACGGCGGAGGGGACCACGGGTCCGTTGTCGCGGTTCCTCGGCGGCGCGGCCGGCGCCGCCTTCCTCGAGGCGTTGGAGGCCGCTCCCGGCGACCTCGTGGTCGCCGTCGCCGACCGGCCGCGGCGGGCCCTGACCGCGCTGGATGCGGTGCGCCGCCGCGCCGGCGAACTGCTCGGCCTGGTCGCTGCGGAGGACCGCCTGCTGTGGGTGACCGAGTTCCCCTTGTTCGAGGAGGGGGACGAGGGCGAGTGGGTGCCGGCCCACCACCCGTTCACCTCGCCGGTCCTCGAGGACGTCCCGGCGCTGGAGGCCGGCGACTTCGCGCGGGTGCGTTCCCGCGCCTACGACCTGGTGTGGAACGGGGTCGAGCTCGGTTCGGGCTCGATCCGGATCCACGACCGCGACCTGCAGGAGACGGTCTTCCGCGCCCTGGGGCTGCCCCCCGAGGAGGCCCGGCGCAAGTTCTCCTTCCTGCTGGACGCCTTCCGCTACGGGGCGCCGCCGCACGGCGGTTTCGCCGTCGGCCTCGACCGCCTGGCCATGCTGCTGGCCGGCGCCGAGAGCATCCGCGAGGTCATCGCATTTCCCAAGACCGCCAGCGGCGGCTGCCTCCTGACCGGGGCGCCGGCCCCGGTGGACGATTCCCAGCTCGCGGAGCTTCGGATCCGCGCGCTCGAACCCCGAACCTGAACCCACTCCCATCGCCCGCCCACGTTTCCGCCGCTACGCGCCGCCCGAGCGCGAGAAGT
>JALUVI010000185.1 GCA_027020785.1 Planctomycetota bacterium
GCGGAATGGTCAGAGCCGGCCGAGGAGGCGGGCGAAGTTGCAGGGGCGGGTGCGGGCGTCGAGTTGCGGCAGGAGGATGCGCTCGACGGCGAGGCGGCAGGCGTTGGTCGAGCCGGGCAACAGGAAGACCAGGGTGCCGCGGACGACGCCGGCCGAGGCGCGCGACTGGATGGTGGCGGCGCCGATCTCGTCGTAGGACAGGACGCGGAACAGCTCGCCGAAGCCGGGGAGGGGCTTGTCGTACAGCGGCTCGACCGCCTCGGGGGTGACGTCGCGACGGGTCACGCCGGTGCCGCCGGTGACGACGACGACGTGGACCTCGGGGTCGTCGCACCAGGCGGCGACGGCGTCGCGGATGGCGTCGCGCTCGTCGCGGACGACGTCGCGCCCGAGCACGCGGTGCCCGGCCGCGCCCAGGCGCTCCGCGAGCAGGGCGCCGGAGCGGTCGTCGTCGAGGTCGCGGGTGTCCGACACGGCGAGCACCCGGATGCCGAGCGGAACGAAGTCGGGGTCAGGAGCCATGTTCGTCGAGGGCGCGGCGGACGTTGGTGAAGTGGGTCTTGGCGAAGCGGCCGAGGCCATCCCGGCCGTGGAGGGAGAGCAGCTCGCGCAGCGCACGCCGGGTCGGCGCGCCGCTGCCCTTCGGCAGCTCGACCGCCGCCTCCTCGGACAGGCGTTCCAAGGCGTCGAGGAAGCGGGCGCGCGCCAGCACCGAAGCGGCGGCGACCGCGGGGTGGGCCTCCGCGCGCGGCACCTCGGTGACCTCGAGGCCGTCGCCGCGGAGCGCGCGGGACACCGGCGAGCCGCTCGCGAAGCGGTCCACCACGGCGCGCACGTGGCCGGTGCGCCGGTGCAGGGCGCGCAGGACCTCGGCGTGGAGCTCGCACAGCAGGTGGTTCACGTTGCCGCCGGCGGCCGCGCGGCGCGCGGCGTACTCGGTCGGGTCGAGCAGGCGCACCTCGTGCGGCACCTTCGGCCCGAACCACGCCGCGAGCTGGTGGACCCGGCGGTCGGCGAGCCGCTTGCTGTCCACGACGCCGGCTTCGGCGAGCTCGGCGGCGATCGCCTCGTCCACCGCGGCGGCGCAGACGACCAGCGGCCCGAAGGTGTCACCCTTGCCGGCCTCGTCCGAGCCCAGCGCGGGCAGGGCGACCGCGGCGGCGGGCCCGCGATCGGCGGCGGCCGGGGGCGGGGCCGCGGTGCGCCCCCCGAGGAAGCGGGCCGCGAAGGCGTCGGCGCCCCGGCCTTGGACCAGGAGCTTGCGCCGCTTCGGGTAGTAGGTGACGACGACGTCCTCGCCGCGCGCCGAGAAGGCGGCGTGCGGAACGCGGCGGAAGGCGAAGCCGGCCTGGTCGAGGCGGCGACGCAGGGCCGCGGCCTCGTCCGGGGCGAGGAGGTGGACCGCGCCGCTCACGCGCTCCCCTCCCGCCCGGTGCTCCTGCGTCGGTCGTCGTCGCCGCCCCCGGCGAGCGCGGCCTCCGCGCGGGCCTCGGCCCGCGCCATCGCGGCGGCGACCCGCTCGCGCCACTCGTCGAGGACCCGGTCGTCGCGCAGGGCCTCCACCTCGGGCAGGCCGGCGACCTCCTCGTAGGCGGCGACCACCCGCGCGAAGGGCCTGGGCACGCGCATCCGGTCCCAGCTGCCGGCGCGCCAGCACCGCGACGCGGCGAAGCCGGCAGCGACGATGGGACGGCGGAGGGTCGCGGCGAGCCACACGACCCCGGGGGCGACGGTGTGAGCCGGGCCGCGCGGTCCGTCCGGGGTGATGGCGATGAGGCGTCCGGCCGCGCCGCGCCGCTGCATCTCGAGCAAGCCCGCCGCGCCGCCTCGGGTGCTCGAGCCGCGCACCGCGCCGAAACCGAGACGCTCGGCGACCGCGGCGACGAGTTCGCCGTCGCGGTGGCGGCTGACCAGCACCGAGACGTCCATGCCGAGGTGGCAGCCGATGGCGAAGGGGATGTCGCCGTGCCAGAACGAGCCGACCGCGCCGGCGCCCTCGTCCACGGCGCGGGCGCGGAGTTCCGGGTCGAGGACGCGGACGCGCCAGGTCCGCGCGAGCAGACGCAACAGACCGGGTGCGATGCGGACCAGGAGCCGGTGCGAGAGCGGACGGCGCCGGGGTGCGGACGACTCGTCGGCCGCGGCGACGGCGGAGGCGGTTTCTTCGTCCATGGTCATCCGCCGCGTGCGGCGCGGCGGCGGCGGCGGTGGTGGTGGCGACGGTGGCGGTGGGGATGGCTGCGCCGACGCGACACGCTCGGCCGGGCGCGGCGGCGGGCGCGGCGGCGGGCGCGGTGCTCCTCACGATTCCAGTCGTGGAACAGCTCGGCGCGGCGGCGACGACGGCGGCGCAGGCCGAACGGGATGGCGACCGCGAGCGCGAGCATCACCAGCAGGAAGAACTCGGGATAGAAGGCGCCGAACAGCGAGCCCCACGAACCGAGCTCGCGGCGCAGCTCCTCCTCGAGGGTGAGGGTGCTCTTGCCGGTCTCGGCGACCAGTGCCTCGTCGAGGGACGCACCGGCGCGAACGCGGGCGAGGAGGCGGGCCACCACGTCGTCGCCGTGGAGCCGGACGAGTCGGCGCACGAAGAGGTAGCCGAGCGCGTAGCCGGTGGAGGCCGTGACCGGCTCGCGCCCGAAGCCGTCGCGATAGCGGGAGAGGTGCGGCAGCTCGTCACGGAAGGCGAGCCAGGCGAGCGACGGGGTGAAGCGGGCGAGTGGATCGATGCGCGCCCAGTTCTCGGCGACGCCCTCGTGGAACCAGGCGGGAAGGCGGCGCCAGGCGTCTTCGCCGAGCGCGACCATCGCCCAGTGGACGAGTTCGTGGCGCAGGATCTCGCGCAGCTGCCCCTGACCGGCCGCGGTCGCGACGTCGATCACGATGCGGCGGTTCGCAGGGTCGGTGATGCCCGCCTCCCAACCGGCGAGACCGCCGACGACGGCATCGAAGGCGGCGCGGTCTTCGACCCAGATCAGGCGCCCCTCGGGGGCCGGCGGCAGGCCGAGCCAGGCCTCGATGCGGGCGAGTTCGTCGCCGACGGTCTCGGAGAGGGGGCGGACCCGCGGTGCGATGGAAGCAGGCGCCTCCCAGGACAAGGGGCCGCTGCGCCCGCGGGCCATGCCGCCCTCCTGGCCGGCCGCCCCGACGGTCAGGGCCAGGGCGGCGAGGACGGCGAGGGCGGGCGAACGGGTCACGCGCTTCGGGGCGGAAGACCGGCGGGGCCGGACCCGGGATTGTAGGACGCGGACGAGGGCCGCCGCGCCGCCCGGTCGTGGGGTCGCGACGGAAAGGACGGAAGCGCCCCTAGAACTCCAGCTCCTCCTCCGACGGCGGCGGCGGGCCGTACATCGCCTGCTGCATGTAGGCGTCGAAGAAGAACGCCCCGGCCAGGACACTGCCGCGCAGGATCGGGAAGAGGTCGGCGGCCACGAGGTAGCCGTGGCTCTCGGTGCGCAAGCCGTCGGCGACGCGCTGCCAGACGACGACCTGCGGCGAGAAGTAGCCGGCGAAGTCCTCGGGAGCCGGCAGCGGTCCGAACTCCATCGGCAGCTCGCCGGATTGCGTGGCGAAACCGACGAAGGGCAGGGCCATGCCGAGCGCCTCGCGGATCAGTGGACGCACGTCGTTGAACGAGAAGGCGACGGCGTCGTCGGGGATGGAGGCGAGGACGTCGGCGAGGTCGGCGCGCTCGAGCACGGACGGTTCGGCGGGAAGGACGCCGTCCCGGAGGTAGCGGCGCACCGGGTCCTTCTGCAGGCCGAGGACCAGCCAACCGTCGTCGCTCACGCCGAAGCACGGCTGGATCATGAACGCATCCATGCCCTGGGACTCGTCCGCCGGCAGGTCGAGCCAGAAGTAGGCCGGCCCGGCCTCGACGACCTCGCTGCCGTCCGGGGCGACGGAGACGCGGCGCACGCGACGCATCTGGAGGACGTCCCCCTCGCCGGTCTCGACGAGGAACTGCTTGAGGCGCGGCAGGAGCTCCTCGAGCACCGACGCCAGGGCGGCGGGGTCGTCGAGCCGTTCGAGGGCGACGAACTCGCCGCCGAAGATGCGGCTGGTGCCGAACATGAGCTGGGTGCGGCCGAGCCCCTCGAGCGCGGCCTGGAGTTCGGCCCGGTGCTCCCCGAGCAGCCACGAATGGAGTTCGGGGAACTCCTGGGCGAGGCCGTCGCCCAGCGTTCCCATGTCGTCGGCCGGAATCGGCGTCTCCAGGATTCGCGTCAGGTAACGGAAGTGCGTGCCGGCCCAGGCGCCGAGGTCATAACCGGTGATGCCGAAGGTGGTGCTCTTCGCCGGGACGAAGCGGAGCAGCGAGGGGTCGGCCCGGTAGAGGGTGTAGAGCGGGGAGTCGGCGGCGCGGATGCCGAAGAACGCGTGCTGGAATCCGCCGTCCTCGTGCCAGCCGCTCGACAGGGCCAGGGCGCCGATGGGTTCGAGGACCTCGGTGAAGTAGTCGGCGACGAGGTCACGGATGGGCTCGTCGTCGATCTGGGGCAGGACCGCCGTGCGCATCAGGTCCACGACGCGGCCCACGTCCATGAACAGGTAGAGGACGGCGTCCGGGTCGGCGACCTCCTCCATGAGTCGGCCGTAGGCGACGGCGACGTCCAGTCCGGGCGTGGACTCGGGGAAACCGAGCCGCAGGTCGACCCAGATCGTGTCCCCCTCCAAGGCGATCCGGAACGTCGCCCCATCGGGAGAGCGCAGGTCGAGGGAGCGGCGCCCGGCGCCGTCGTCGGAGCGAGCGACCTCGGTGCCCGGCGGGAGCTCCGCGGCCAGGGTTTCGGCGAGGTAGTCGAAGACGGCGGAGGCGACCGCGGGGTCGCTCGTCGCGATGCGGGCCGTGCCCTGGAGGGCCACCGGGAGGTCGGGGTCGGGCGCCTCCTGGCCCTCGGCCAGCGGCTGGACGGCGACGCCGAACTCCAAGGCGCGGTAGGCGTCGAAGTCCGCGAGTTCCACCGGGAGCCCCACTCCGGCCAGCGCGCCGCGGACGAGCTCGAGACCGTCGTCCGAGACCTCGCCCAGTTCGCCCAGGAAGGCGTGGACCTCGGGGTCGCGGACGATCCGCACCAGCGGACTGCGGGCCTGGAGCTCCTGGACCTTTCCGAGATCGGGGACCGAAAGCAGGAACACCGTGCTGGCGGGCATCCGATCGGCCAGGGTGTCGGTCGGGGCCTGGAGAGGCGGTGCGAAGGGGACCGAGAGGAGCAGGGCGAGGAGCGGGGTCATGGTGGTCCGGGTGCGTGGGGATGTGGTGTCGTCGGGGGAATTGTAGGAGTGTCCACCCGACACGGCCGGGACGCGCTACCATTCCGCCGCGTCATGACGGACACCGCCTTTCAGGACACCCCTCTCTACGCATGGTTCCAACAGAACCGTTGGTACCTCTTGGGTGGAATCGTGCTCGTGGTCGGCATCGCCCTGTACCGGGAGAACGCGCCGAAGTGGCACCACGCCCGCGCCTCGGCATCCTGGGACCACTTCTCCCAACTCATGGCCGAGACCGACCGGCCGCTCGAGGAGCGGCTCGCCGACGCGCGAGGCGACGAGCGGATCCACGCCTGGTTCGTCTTCGAGCAGGCCCAGCAGGCGCTGCAGCAGGGTGACCGCGAGGCGCTCGCGCTCCTCCGCCCCGAACTGGAAGCCCTGGCCGGCAAGACCGAGGTCCGGGTGG
The DNA here is from genome assembly GCA_027020785.1 of Planctomycetota bacterium. Classification (GTDB taxonomy): domain Bacteria; phylum Planctomycetota; class UBA1135; order UBA1135; family UBA1135; genus JALUVI01. Next base: position 5,681 of record JALUVI010000185.1, read on the forward strand.
CTGGGCCGAACGGCGCAGAGGACATGGCGTCCTACCTGCTCTCGCTGATGGCCCCCTCGGAGCCGCCTCTGCCGACGGAGTTCCGCAATCCCACGCCCACCGGAGAACGTGTTGAAATCGTCCTAAGCGACGCCACTGGAACGACTTACACCATTGTTGCCAGGACCTTCCCCGAGCTCGCGCCGAACGCATCGGACGCCTTCGTCGAACTCGTCCGCGAGGGCGACCTGGACGGCACGGTCGCCCAGCGCGGTGGAACGGGCGCGCTCACCTTCCGCGCCGAGGACGAGGAGACCCTGGCCGACGCCGTGGCCGACGAGACCGTGGACGTGCCCGAACTGCTCATCGAGCGCCCCTTCGGCCTCTTCCATGCCGCGGGGAGCCTCTCGCTCCTGGCCGAGCCCGGCAAGCCGGGCGTCATGAGCAAGTCCGACTTCCAGATCCTCCTGGAGGACAGTTTCTACCTCGACGGCCAGACGACCGTCTTCGCGCAGATCGTCGAGGGCCAGGACGCCCTGGCCGAGGCGCTCCAGATCCTCGACCCGAACGAGCCGCTGACCCTGACCAGCGCTCGGGTCCTCGAAGGCTAGCCCTCGAGCAGTTCCTCGGCTTCGCGGCTCTCCAGGCCCAGCGTCTGGACCAGGCGGTCCAGCTCCTCGAGGTCCTGGAAGTGCAGGACGAGCTTGCCACCGTTGCGCACCTTCAGGTTGAGCTCGGCACGGACCCCGAGGTGCCGGGCCAGCTTCTCCTGAAGGTCGGCGACCCACGCGGGCTTCCGCGGTTTCGCGCGGTGTCGGGGAGGCGCGGCCCCCTTCTTGGCCATCTGACGGCACAGCTCTTCGGCCTGGCGAACCGAGAGGCGGTCCTCGGTGATCCGTCGGCGAGCCTCGTCCTGGAGGGTCGGGTCCTGGACCTGGAGGAGCGCGCGGGCGTGCCCCGCGGTCAGTGTTCCACGTGAAACATCGGCCTGGATGCCCTCCGGGAGGTCGAGGAGACGGACCAGGTTGGCCACGGTCGAGCGCTGGAAACCGAGGCGCTCGGCAACGAGCTCCTGGGTGTAGCCGTGTTCCTCCAGGAGGCGCTTGCATGCCAGGGCACGCTCGATGGGATCCAGGTCCTCCCGTTGGACGTTCTCGATGAGAGCGAGCTCGAGGCGCTCGCCGGCATCCTGCACCCCTTCACGCACCAGAACGGGAACCCGCTTCATCCCGGCGATCTGAGCGGCGCGCCAGCGGCGTTCGCCGGCCAGGATGCGATAGCCCCCCTCCGGGTCCTGGGTGACCAGGATGGGTTGCATCATCCCATGGCGGCGAAGGGACTCGGCCAGGCTCTCCAGCCCACGCTCCAGGTCCTTCCGCGGCTGCTGGTCGCTGGGGGAGAGTTCCTCCACGCCCAGCCACAGGGGGCCGCCGCCTTCATCGCTCCCGTGGCGGTTCGCCAGGAGGGAGCCCAAGCCTTTTCCGAGTTTGCGCTGTGCTGCCATGTCGTTCTCCGAGGAAGACGACGGCAAGGTACCGCGTGGGTCACACGGTTTCCAGCCCCGGGCGCCCTGGTGGGCCGGGTCAGGTCCCGAGGATACCCCGCAGCCGGTCGGAGAGGCCGTCCAGGCCCTCCTCGCCGAACCGAGCCTCGACGAGTTCGCGCAGGTCCTCGAGGAAGGGCTTCGGACCCGAGACCTTCATGCGGCGCTCGCTCGTATGAGTGCCGGCCAGCAGCAGGAGCGACAGGATGCTGGCGCCGTCGGCCTTCTCTCCACCCATCTCGACCTGGACCGGTACGCCGTAGTGGTTGACCAGCGCCACCAAGAGCGAGAGCGGGCGCGCGTGCAGGACCAGGCCCTCGGGTAGCTCGAGGACGGCGGAGCCGGTGCCGAGGAGGCGATCCAGGAGCTCCTCCGCCAGAGGGCGGGCGGCGTCCAGCGCCTGGAAGGCGCGGACCGCACAGCCATTGACGGTGAAGTCGAGGAGGCCGGTCGGGTCCACGGCCTCCTCGAAGAGGGCGCGACGGTGGGGACCTCGGGCCTGGATCCGATGCCGCTCCCACAGGTGGCTCGAGGCCGTGGCCGCCTCCAGGAGGTGGAGGGCCTGGCTCACAGCGCTCCGCAAGGTCAGGAGCTCCGGATGCTCCTTCGCCTCGGCGCTCCCAGCCACCCAGGTGTCGAAGTCGCTCTGGAGGTTGTGGGCCCGCGCCTCGAACACGCGGGCGATCCGCTCGGTGCAGTAGCGGGACATGTACTCCTCGAGGTCCGGCCCGAGCTCGACGGGACGCCGAGCCCCTTCCTCCCAGGAATCCCGGAAGCGCAGGAAGCGCCCCAGGAAGTGAGCGACGTGGCCAACCCCTTCCTCTGCCGGCGTCTCGTCCTGCGGACGGTTGGCGGGCAGACGCCAGCGCACCGGAGGAACCCACCCGTCGCCCACGGCCTCGGCCTGCCACGGAACACCTGCCTCAATCCACTGCTGCGCAAGGACTTGGGTGGTACTCAACAGGAACTCCAAGGCCTGGCGCCGGCGCCGTTCCAGGTCCGGGCGCAGCGTCTCCTCGACGAAGCCCGGGTCGGCTTGGGGATAGGAGGGCAGGCGCCCCTCCAGATGGACCAGCGCCGAGGCCGCCAGCGCGG
>JALUVI010000186.1 GCA_027020785.1 Planctomycetota bacterium
GCTCGAATGTCTTGCACGTGGACCTGTCGCACCATCGATCCCCCGCGCGCGCGTGGACGCATTTCGGGCGCAGGGGTAGACTCGGCCCCTCCCACGGGGGTCGGAGCCCCCTCTCCCCACGTGTTCCAGATCCGCCTGCGCCCGGACGGCGCCCGGGACCGCTCGGCCCTGCTGGCGCGCCTCCGACCCCTCGCCCGCGCCCGCGGCCTGCGGGTGGTCGCGGCCGAGGACGTGCACGAGGACGGCAAGAAATTCGGTAATTTTGCCGAATTCCTCTACCTCGTGCCGGACGGCGAGGCCGTGCCGAGCCCCACGTCCGCCCTCGAGCTGGTGCGCGACGTCGCCTCCTGGCCCGAGGTCCGCGACGTGGTCGCCGCCGATGCGGCGCCGCACCGGGCCGGTCGCGTCCTGCCGGGCTTCGAGGTCGGCGGCGTCCGCTTCGGCGGCGGCGGGCTGACCGTGGTCGCCGGCCCCTGCGCCGTGGACGACCCGGCGGCGCTCCCCGACTTCGCCGACGCGCTGCGCCGCGCCGGCGCCGGGGCGCTGCGCGGCGGCGCCTGGAAGCCGCGCACCTCGCCCTACGCCTTCCAGGGGCTCGGCGCGGCGGGGCTGCGCGCGCTGGCCGCGGCCCGGCGCGCCAGCGGGTTGCCGGTCGTCACCGAGGTCCTCGACCCGCGCGACCTCGAGCTCGCGGTCGAGCACGCCGACGTCCTCCAGATCGGGTCGCGCAACATGCACGACGGCGTGCTCCTCCACGAGGCCGGCGCCACCGGTCTGCCGGTCCTGGTCAAGCGCGGGCGCAGCGCCAGTCTCGACGAGCTGCTCTACGCCCTCGAATACGTCGCCGCCGGCGGCTCGAGCCGCGTCCTCCTGTGCGAGCGCGGGCTGCGCCACTTCGACCCCGCGGTGCGCAACCTCCTCGACCTGTCCGCCGTGCCGCTCCTGAAGCAGCGCACCGGCGCGCCGGTCCTGGTGGACCCCTCGCACGCCACCGGCCGCGCCGCACTGGTGCCCCCGATGATGGCCGCAGCGGTCGCCGCCGGGGCCGACGGCCTCCTGGTCGAGGTCCACCCCGACCCGAAGCGCGCGCTGTCCGACGCCGAACAGGCGCTCGACGCGGCGACCTTCCGCACCGCGATGCGCACGGTGCGCGCAGTGCTCGCCGCGCTGGGCCGCGAGCTCCACCAGCCCGCGCCCGCCCCCTCCCTCGAACGCACCCATCCATGACCCGCACCCCCTACGTCGCCGGCAACTGGAAGATGCACGGCACCCGGCGCAAGGCTGCGGCGCTCGCCCGCGCCGTCGCCGCCGCCCAGGGCGACACCACCGCACGCCGCTGCACGGTGTTCCCGACCTTCGTCCACCTCGACATCGTGCGCCGCAACCTGCGTGACTCGACGGTGCGGCTTGGCGCCCAGAACTGCCACCCCGAGCCCGAGGGCGCCTACACCGGAGAGATCTCTGCGCCGATGTTGCGCGACGTCGGGGTCGAGTCGGTGCTGGTCGGGCACTCCGAGCGCCGCCACCTGTTCGGCGAGCGCGACGCCTTCCTGGCCGACAAGCTGCAGGCCGTGCTCGAGACCGGGCTCGAGGCCGTCTTCTGCGTGGGCGAGACCCTCGAGGAGCGTGAGAGCGGCCGCACCTTCGCCGTGCTCGAGCGCCAGCTCGGCGCGCTGCGCCGGGTCGCGCCGGACCAGGCCGGACGGCTGGTCGTCGCCTACGAGCCGGTGTGGGCCATCGGCACGGGGCGCACCGCCACGCCGGCCCAGGCCCAGGAAGCCCACGCCGAGGTCCGCCGGCTCGCGGGCGCTATCCTGGGTGCGGACGCCGCCGCGACCCTCCCCCTCCTCTACGGGGGGAGCGTCAAGCCGGGCAACGCCCCCGACCTCCTCGCGCAGGACGACGTGGACGGCCTGCTCGTCGGCGGCGCCTCCCTCGACGGCGACAGCTTCGCCGACATCCTCGGGGCCGCGGCCCCCTGAACCGATGCTCACCGGACTCCTCTACTTCCTGTTCTTCCTCTCGGCCCTCTTCCTGATCCTCATCGTGCTGGTCCAGGAAGGGCAGGGGGGCGGACTCGGCGGCGCCTTCGGCGGCGCCGGCGCCCAGACCTTCGGCGTGCGCGCCGGAGGCATCACCCGGGTGACCTTCGTGCTGTTCGCCGTGTTCCTGGGCTCGGCCCTGCTCATCAACCTCCTCGGCGGCGACTCGACCAGCGGTTCGGTGCTCGAGGAAGACCTGCGCTCCGCCCCGGCCGGCGCCTCGGCGCCCGCCGTGCCCGGCGGCCAGCCGGGTCAGCCCGCCCCCGGCACGCCGACCCCGGTCCCGGGCGGCGGCAACTAGTCGCGACCCCGTGGAATCCGTCGCCGCCACCCCGGTGGACCCCGCCGCCGCCGAGCGCCTGCTGACCTCGCTGCGCGAGAGCGAGGCGCTGCTCGAGGGGCACTTCCTCCTGTCGTCCGGGCGCCACGCCGGCCGCTACGTGCAGTGCGCGAAGATGCTGCAGTGGCCCGAGCGTGCCGCCGCGGCCTGCCGCGACCTCGCCCGCCAGGCCCGCGCCGGCGGCGCCGCCTGGGACCTGGTGGTGGGCCCGGCGATGGGCGGCATCACCCTGGCCTACGAACTCGGCCGCGCGCTCGGCGTGCGCGCCGTCTTCGCCGAGCGCGACCCCGCCGGCGGCTTTCTGCTGCGGCGTGGCTTCGCGGTCGCCCCCGGCGAGCGCGTCCTGGTCGCCGAGGACGTCGTGACCACCGGGCGCAGCGCGTTCGAGGTCGTCGAGATGCTCGAGGCCGCCGGCGCCGGCGCGGTCGGCGTCGCCTGTCTGGTGGACCGTAGTGCGGGCGGCCACCCCTTCGGCGGGCGACCCTTCCATCGGCTGGCCGAACTCGAGATCCCTTCGTGGGAGCCGGCCGAGTGCCCGTTGTGCCGCGAGGACGCGGCCGGGCCGCCGCTCAAGCCGGGCAGCCGCCCGACGGTCGGCTGACCATGGCTGCCCGGGCGCGCCCGCTCGCCAGCATGACCGGCTTCGGCCGCGGGCGGGCCGAGGGCCGGGCCGCGGTGGCCGAGTGCGAGCTGCGCTCGGTCAACGGCAAGGGCCTGCACGTGCGGCTCGGTCTGCCGCCCGACCGTCTCGCGCTCGAGGCCCGCGCCGAGGAACTGCTCAGGCGTCGGCTCCGTCGCGGCAGCGTCCAGGGTTGGGTGCGGCTGCGGCTGCGCGCCGCCGCCACGGTGTTCGACGAAGAGGTCCTCGCCCAGCAGCTACGGGCGTGGCAACGCACCGCGCGCCGTCTCGGGCTCGCGCCCGAGACCCCGAGCCTGGAGGATCTCCTCGAGCTGCCGGGGGCGCTGCGCGCCGGCGACGAGGACGAACGCGGTCGCGCCGCGGTCGAGCGCATCGCCCTGGCCGCGGTCCGCAGCGCGCTGGACGCGCTGGTCGCGTCGCGCGAGCGCGAGGGCGCGCGGTTGCGGCGCGAGCTGCAGCGGCTGCTCGCGCGCGCGCGGCGCCACCTCGCACGCATCGAGCGCCGCGTGCCCCAGGCGCGGCGCGCTGCGCAGGAAAGGCTGCGCGAGCGATTGCGCGACGCCTTCGCCGCCGAGGGGCTGACCCTGGAGGACCAACCCGAGGTCGTGCGTGAACTCCTGGTCCTCGCCGAGCGCCTCGACGTGCAGGAGGAGCTGTCGCGACTCGACATGCACCTGGCCCGGTTCGAGGAACTCCTGGGCCGCGGCGGCCCGGTCGGCGCCGAGCTCGACTTCGTCCTCCAGGAGGCCCACCGCGAGGCCAACACCCTCGGCAACAAGTCCGCCGACGCCGCGCTGTCGCGCGAGGTGGTTGCGCTGAAGCTCGTCCTCAAACAACTCAAGGAACAGGCCGCCAATGTCGAATGACGCCTCGTCCACGGCCGCGCCGCGCCGCGGTCGCCTCATCGTCGTCTCCGGTCCGACCGCGTCGGGCAAGTCCACGCTGTGGCGGCGGCTGGTGCAGCTGCCAGGGGTGGACTTCTCGGTGTCGGCCACCACGCGCCCGCCGCGCCCCGGCGAGGTGGACGGGCGCGACTACCACTTCATGGACGACGCCGAGTTCCAACGCCACGTGGACGCCGGCGACTTCCTCGAGTGGGCCGAGGTCCACGGCCACCGCTACGGCACGCTGAAGTCCGAGGTCGAGAAGGGGCGGGCCAAGGGGCACGACGTGGTGCTCGAGATCGACGTCCAGGGGGCGAAGCAGCTGCGCGACCTCGGCCTGCCGATGGTGTCCGTCTTCGTCGAGGCGCCGAGCGAGGAGGAGCTGCGCCGGCGTCTGCTGGCCCGCGGCACCGAGAGCCCCGAGGAGGTCGAGCGCCGCCTGGCGCGGGTGCGCTCCGAGATGGCCGAGGCCGGGCACTACGACTTCGTGGTCGTGAACGACGACGTGGACGAGATGGTGCGCAAGGTCGAGGAGTTCCTCGGCTACGAACCGGGGCGCGGCGTGCCGTCGCACGACTCCGGGGAGGTGGGCGCATGAGCCGCGTCGTCCTCGGCGTGTGCGGCTCGGCCGCGTGCTTCAAGGCGGTGTCGGTGGCCAGCGCCCTGACCCGGAGCGGTCACGAAGTGGACGTCGTGATGACCCACGCCGCGACGCGGCTGGTGACCCCCCTGCAGTTCGCCGCGGTGACCGGCCGGCCGGCGCTGCACGACGAGTGGACGCCGCACGACCCCGGCGGCATGGACCACATCGCCCTGGCGCGCGGCGCCGACCTCCTGTTGGTGTGTCCGGCCACGGCGGATCGGCTCGCCGCGTTCGCCCACGGGCACGCCCCCGACCTCCTCGGTTCGCTCGAGCTCGCGCTGCCGCGTCGCGTGCCGCGCGTCCTGGTCCCGGCCATGAACCCGACCATGTGGGAGCACCCGCGGGTGCGGGCCAACGTCGCCGCCCTCGAGGCCGACGGCTGGCGCTTCGTCGGGCCGACCGCCGGGCTCACCGCTTGCGGCGACGAGGGCGAGGGGCGCATGGCCGAGCCCGCGGAAGTCGTGGCCGCCGTGGAACGTCTCCTGCGATAGGCTCCGATGCGCTTCCTCGTCACCGCCGGACCGACCCGGGAACCCCTCGACCCGGTGCGCTACCTGTCCAACCGTTCCTCTGGTCGGATGGGGCACGCCGTCGCGGCCGCCCTGCGCGACGCCGGCCACGAGGTGGTCCTGGTCCGTGGGCCGGTGGCGTCGGCGCCGCCCGACGGCGTCGAGGTCCACGACGTCGAGACCGCCGACGAGATGCTCGCCGCCTGCCTCGAGGCGTGGCCACGTTGCGACGGCGTGTTCGGCGTGGCGGCGGTGGCCGACTACCGCCCGAAGCGGCGCTCCCCGGACAAGCTCAAGCGCAGCGGCGAGAATGCCGTTCTGGAACTGGTGCCCAACCCGGACGTCCTCGCCACCCTGGCCCGCGACCGCGGGGCGCGGCTGGCTGTCGGCTTCGCGCTCGAAAGCCGCGAGGGCGAGGCCGAAGCCCGACACAAGATGCTCGACAAGGGCCTGGACGTGATCGCATTGAACGGCCCCGAGGCGCAGGGCGCCGAACGGGCGCGCCTGCTGCTGCTGGCGCGTGATGGGCGCCGGCAGGCCGTCGGCCCGGCGCCCAAGGAGGACCTCGCCCGCGCGCTGGTCGCCTTCGCGCTCGACCGCTCCTCGGGCGAGGAGGTGGCATCGTGAGGTTCGGCGCTCCCCCCGCTGGAGCCGCCTTCGGTCGGCGTCTCGCCGTGGCGCTCGGCCAGTACGAGGTCCTCCTCTACTTCCTGTTGTCGCCGTTCCTGCCCGCAGGCCCGTGGGCTCGGCTGTTCACCGCCACCGCTTCCTTCGCGGTGTACGGCACGCTCTTCCCGCTGCTCGCCCCGTTGTGGCGCCTGCGTCCCGCGCGTTGGTTGGCGACCGCGTTCATCGCCGCGATGCCGGCGTTCTACCTGTCGAGTCACCTGCAGCTCCTGCGCGACCCGTTCGGCCTCGCCGCGGTCGCCGGTTGCTTCGTGCTCGGAGTCGGCGTCCTGTTCGCGGCCTCGCCCCGGCTCGACCGTTGGCTGCGATGGCTGCTTCCGGCCGCCTGGCTGCCGACCCTGCTCGCCCTGGCGCTGTGGTTCATGGCCGCCGAGCCGCTCTACGAGAGCGACCCCTCGGCTCCGGCGCCGAGCGCGCCGCGTCCCAACCTGGTCCTCGTCAGCTGGGACACGGTGCGCGCCGACGTCCTCGACCTGTGGGGCGGGCACGGCGCGCCGACGCCCCGGCTCGACGCCCTCGCCGCGCGCTCGCTCGTCTTCGACGACGCGGTCGCCCATGCACCCATCACCGGGCCGTCGCACGCGACCATGTTGACCGGGCTCCACCCGCCCACGCACGGGCTGCGCAGCAACGGCGACACGGCGGTCTCGCCGGAGGCGTTGACGCTGCCCGAGCTCCTCGACCGCGCCGGGTATCGCACCGGCGGGTTCGTCAGCGCCTACCCCGTGAAGGGGAAGTTCGGCTTCCACCGCGGCTTCCAGCGATTCGACGACCGCTTCGCCAAGACCCCGCTCTATCGGCTCGAGCAGCTCGGGGCGCGCAACTTCTGGTGGCTGGCGTTGCTGGGGCCGCTGATGCCCGACGAGCCGGAGAACACCATCCCGGCGCCCGAAGTGAACGCGCGCGCCGTCGCCTGGCTCGACGAGATCGAGGCGGCGGGGGACGACCGCCCCTTCTTCCTGTTCGTGCACTACTACGACGCCCACGGCCCCTACGAGCCGGCGCCGGAGTGGCTGGCGCGGGCCGAGGAGCTCGCCGCCGAGGCGCACCCCAAGGCGGTGGACCCGGATTCCGAGAAGGGGATGTTGCGGTACCGCGCCGAGATCAGCCAGCTGGATGCCGACTTCGGCGTGCTGCTCGACCGATTGGAGCAGGCCGACCCCGGTCTGCGGAACACCCTGGTCGTGGTCACCTCCGACCACGGCGAGTGCTTCGGCGAGGGCGGCATCCGCTACAACCACGTGCCGTCGCTCTACGAGGCGACCCAGCACGTGCCGCTGGTGGTCCACCTGCCGGGCGACGAAGGCGCGGGGCGGCGCATCGCCGAGACCGTCACCCACGTGGACCTCTTCCCGACCTTCCTGGCTGCGGCCGGCGTCCCCGACCCCACGGCTTCGTTGCCGGGAGCGGGGGTGCCCTTGCAGCTCGCCCTCGGCGACGAAGGGCTGCCGCGCCAGCGCGAGGTGTACATGGAGGCCTGGCAGTCCAACCTCGGCGACCAGCGCCTGCGGGCCTGGCGCTCGCCGGAATGGAAGGCGGTGCGTTGGAAGGGCGGGCGCAAGGAACTCTGGCAATGGCGCGAGTCCGAGTCCGAGGACGTATCGTCTGAGCGCCCCGACGTCTTGGAGGAACTGCTCGAGCGGATGCGGGTCTTCCTCGAGGCACTGCCGAAACTGAAGCGCCAGACCGTGCAGCAGGACGCAGAAGGCGCCCAGGCCCTCCAGAGCCTGGGTTATGCGGACGGCGCTCCGGGCGCGTCCGTCGGTGGATGAGTCGGGTCCGACCCGCGGCGTAACGACCGCGTGATAGGGTGGATGCGGCGCCATCGCACCGCACACTCCGTCCATGCGTCATCCCATCGCCCCGCCCCCCCTCGCCGTCTTCCTCCTTTCCTTCCTGCTCGCGGCGTGGCTCCCCGCCCAGCGGCTGGTCGGGATCGATCTCTTGACCGGTGAGCTGGTCGAGTTCGACGTGCACACGGGGCGGGCGACTCTGATTGGAGGAGGCGGCATCTCGCTCTATGTGTGGAACTCCCTTGCAATGGACAGCCAGGGGCGCCTCTACGCCGGAGGTTTGTGGGGGAATGGTGCTCTGACGGAGATCTATGAGATCGACCCTGCCACCGGCCGTAAGACCTTCGTCTGCCAGACCGATGTCCTCTCCATTACTGCATTGGCTTTTTGTCCGGGTGACGTCCTCTACGCCATCACCACGGATACCTTCTCGATTTCGGAGACGAGGGATCTCCGTATCCTCGATCTCGGAACCGGCCACACGACCCTCATCGGGGACACGGGTTTGTTGTTTTTGGACGCGATGGAGTGGTACGACGGGCGGGTGTGGATCTGGGATAGCGCCTTCGGCCTGATGACCCTGGACCCGCAGACGGCGCAGCCGACCGACGTGAATCCCAGCTTCGTCGGCCCCCCCATCGCCGCCAACATGGCTTTCCGTCCGGATGGAACCATTTACCTTCAGGAGGAGATGTTGATGGTGGTGGACCCGAAGACCGGGATCCCGGGATACGTGGGGTATGCGCAGTGGCG
>JALUVI010000187.1 GCA_027020785.1 Planctomycetota bacterium
CCAGCAGCCAGTCGTAGGCGGGTGCATCGGCCCCGATGCCAAGAGAGAGGCGCCAGGTCCCGGGAGCGCCGTCGTTGCGGTGGGCGATCCCGGCCAAGTGGATCACGCCCCGTCCCTTCTCCGGGCCGCGGTAGCCCCGCTCCAGGAACACCATCTCGCGTGGCGCCCGCGGTGTCCGCTGGAGCTTCTCCACGAGCGGCGCTCCGTCCAGGCGCGTGTCGACGTAGAGCTCGGCGACCGGCGCACAAACCATGGGCACCCTGCCACCGGCGATGCGCCGCTCCGCCTCGGCCAGGAAACCAGGGGCAAAGCGATATCCCGGCAGCAGATAGGCCAGGAGGGTGCCCGGCGCGGCCTCCTGCGCGGCCTCCAGCGCCGCACCCATCGTCGGCCAGGCACCCGCCGCCTCCGCAGCGAAGCCCGCCTCGCCCGCGGCCGCCACCGCCCGCTCCACCGCCGTCTCGCCGACGCCCGCACCCACGACCACGACGCGGTCCGGGCGCCGCGTGGACGCGGCGAGGCAGCAGAGCCGCTCCTCGACGTCGCCCGCATCGTCCCCTGTCGTCACCGGCAGCACCACCACGACCGGCAGCGGCCGCACTGTCACACCCGAAGCCGTCCACAGGGGCGGCAAACCTTCCGCGTCGCGCAGCTCGCGAAGCGCCGCCACGCGCCGCAGCCAGTCCGGCAAGGCATCGTCTGCCGCGAGCGCGCGCATCAGGCCGGCCGGTGCGCCGGGCGCGAGCGCCTTGCGCACGCGCGCCTCCACGGAAGACCCGTCCAATGCACGGCCGACCGGGTCGAGGCCATCGGTGCGGCCGCGTGCAACCGCATCCCAATCGGAGGACCCACCTCGCGGATAGGCCAAGGCAGTGCGCCTGGCGCACGACCGCCCCCCGAACGACCCCGTGCGTAGCACGTACCGCCACCGAATCCTTCGGGTCGTTTCGGTCTGCTCCGCCCGGTGCCGCTGGGAGACGTTGGTCCCGTAGCGCCGCCACTGGAGCACCACGTCCGGGAGGTTCGCCCCCTCGTGGCCGGCCTCGAGCAGCCGGACCCAGAGCCCGTAGTCCTCCGCGTGGCGCTCGTCCTCGCGGTACCCTCCCACCGCGAGGACTGCCGACTTGCGGAACGTCACGGCCGGATGGCAGAACGGGCTGCCGACCGCCGCGTAGCAGCGCACGTCCCCCGGCCGGAGCGGAGGCACGAACTCGCCGATCCGACGCCCCGCCTCGTCGATGAGGACGACGCAGCCGCCCACGACCGCGACCTCCGGATGGGACTCAAGGAAGGCAACCTGGCGCGCGATCCGCCCCGGCAGCGAGACGTCGTCGGCGTCCATGCGCACCACGAGCTCCCCGCGGCACCGTTCGAGCCCACGGTTGAGCGAGGCGACGAGACCGAGGTTGCGCTCGTTGAAGAGCGGGACGATCCGGCCGTCGGCCGCCGCCACCGACTCGATGATCCGGCGCGTGCCGTCGCGCGACCCGTCGTCCACCACGACGACCTCCCCGTCCGCCGGCAGGTCCGACAGCACGCTCTCCAGCGCCTCACGGATGAAGCGCTCGGCGTTGAACGCCGCGAGCAGAACGCTTATGCCCGGCTCTGGCTTGTCCGTCATCGCTGGTCCCGCTCGCGCGGCCTCGCGCCACCCCCCGAAGGCTCACCCGACCTCGACGACCTGCTCCCTCACGCGGGTTCCCATTCGGCCATGGAGCCAGGCAAGGGCCGCCCTGCCGGCACCCCGGACGCCCGCCCGCCGATAGGCCTC
>JALUVI010000188.1 GCA_027020785.1 Planctomycetota bacterium
CGTGTGCAAGGTGCGCGGCCTGACCGGCGACCAGGGCGTGCTGATTCCCGAATCCAACGTCAAGCACCTGATGCTCCGCCGCGACGTCGTCGAGGCCGTGGCGGCCGGCCGGTTCCACGTCTACCCGGTCGCCACCGTCGACGAAGGCATCGAGATCCTGACCGGCGTGCCGGCCGGCGCCCGCGACGCCGACGGCGCCTTTCCCGAGGGCAGCATCAACAGGCGGGTCGAGGCGCGCCTCGCCGCGCTCGCCGAGGCCCGCCGCGCCTTCGCCGCCGCGGCCAAGGACCGGGGCAACAAGGACGAGGAGGGGGACGAGGGTTCATGACGACCGGCGCCCGGCAGCCGCTGGTGCGGCGCATCCTGATCGGGCTCGACGCCACCGGCGAGAGCCTGGCCGCGCTCGAGGTGGCGGCGCAGGTGGCGGCCCGGCTCGAGGCCGAGCTCGCCGGGCTCTTCGTCGAGGACGTCGACCTCCTCAGGCTGGCGGCCCTTCCCTACGCGCGGGAGGTCGGCTTCGGCGGCGGGCAGGGCCGTCGGCTCGACCCCGCCACCGTCGAGCGGCAGATGCGTGGCCAGGCGGCGGCGGCCCGGCGGGCGCTGGCCGAGACGGCCGAGCGGCGGCATCTGCGCTGGTCCTTCCGCGTCGCTCGCGGTCGCGTCGAGGCCGAGCTGATGGCGGCCGCGGCCGAATCGGATCTGGTGGCGCTCGGCAAGGCGTTTCGCCCCCTCACCCGCCGCGCCCGGCTCGGCCGTACGGCCCGCGCCGTGGCCGCCGGCGCCCCGGCCGCCGTGCTGCTGGCGGCCAGGGGGCCGTCCGTTCCGGCTCGTCCGGGGCGCGAGACGATTCTCGTCACCTACGACGGCTCGCCCTGCGCGGAACGCGCTCTGATGATCGCGGCCCGCCTTGCGCGGGCCGCGCGGGGCGGGTTCGTCGTCTTCCTGGTCGACGTCCCCGGGGCGCCCGCCCCCCGGCGCGAGGCGGCGGAGGCTCGAATCGCGCGCAGCGGCGTCGTCGCCCGCTACCGCCATGTCGAGCCGGCGCTCCTGCCGGCGGCCCTCCAGGAAGAGCACGGGACGTTTCTCGTGGTCGCCGAGGGTTGCCTGCCGGCCGACGAGGCGCGCGTCCAGCGGATGATCGAGGCGGTCGCCTGCCCGGTTCTCCTGATCCGGGAAGGCGGCAACGCCGAGTGATCTTCCCGGCCCCCGGCCTCAGGCCCCTCCCAACAGCCGCGCGACGTAGGCCGGGACCACCTCGGTGGCCGGGCCGTAAACCCGTTCGGCGAACGACGTCGACCCTTCCGAGGGGTCGAGGTTGAGCTCGACCGTGTGGGCCCGACCGGCCCGGCGCACCTCCTCGACGAAGCCGGCCGCCGGATAGACGTTGCCCGAAGTGCCGATCGAGACGAACAGGTCGCAGCGCGCCAGGGCCGCGTATATGCGGTCCATCTCGAACGGCATCTCGCCGAACCACACGACGTGCGGGCGCATTCCGCCGGCGGTGCCGCAGGCGGGGCAGACGGTGGCCCGCGACATGTCGCCGGGCCAGACGCTCGCCGTGCCGCAACCCGTGCACCGGCCCTTGAGCAGCTCGCCGTGCATGTGGACGAGGTTGGTGGTGCCGGCCCGCTCGTGCAGGTCGTCGACGTTCTGGGTCACGACGAGGACGGAGCCGTCCAGCCCGGCCTCCAGCTCGGCCAGGGCGTGGTGGGCGCGGTTTGGCCGGGCCGCGACGAGGTTCCTCCGGCGGGCGTTGTAGAACTCGTGCACG
>JALUVI010000189.1 GCA_027020785.1 Planctomycetota bacterium
AATACCGAGGGCCTGGCGGGCCCGTTCCTGGGCGCCGGCGAGATTGCCTTCGCGCTTGAACTTGACCAGGGCCCGGGCGAGGGCGGGGCCGTTGAGCATCTCGTTCGCCGAGAAGGCGAGCCACTGGGCGATCTCACCCTGGCCCTCGGCCTCCTCGGGCCACCACTCGGCGCCGCCATACTTGCGGGCGAGATAGATCAGGATGGCCTGGGAGTCCCAGATCACATGGCCGCCGTCGTCGAGCACCGGCACCTTTCCGAGCGGATTGAGGGCCAGGAACTCGGGCCGCTTCTGCTCGCCCGCGGTCAGGTCGACCGGCACGCCCTCGTGCTCGAGCTCGAGGATCGAAAGGAGCAGCCGGACCTTGTGGCAGTTCCCCGAAAGGGGCGTCTCGTAGAGCTTCATCGGTCTCCCTCCTCCCCGTCGGTTCGTCGCTCCGGCCATCGTGCCACCGTGGCGCCGCCGTTTGTCAAGGTTTCCCTCCCGCTCACGGCGCCCAGCCGGTCAGGGTGACGATCCGGAAGGTCGCGGGGACGCGCCCCTCGGGCCCGGCGTACAGGTCGTGGTAGAGGGCCGCGGCGCGGGCGAGCGTGCTCCGCCTCGTGAAGCCCCGCCGCCGCTCGCGGAGGGCGTTGGTCTCGCCCATGCCGCGCAGGTCGCGCATCAAGGCGAAGGCGTCGGCGTAGGTGACGGTGATCGTCTCGCCGTCGGCCACCGGCATGGTGAAGCCGGCCCGCTGGAGGAGCGCCGCGCAGTCGGCGAGGTCGGCGAAGGGCGAGACCCGAGGGCCGGCGCCGCCCTCGATCTCGACCTCGGCCTCGGTCAAGGCGCGGCGCAGCTCGTGGAGCGTGCCGGCTCCGAACATCGCGGCCAGGAAGAGGCCGTTGGGGCGGAGGGAGCGGCGGATCTGGACGAGCGCGCCGGGCAGGTCGTTGACCCAGTGGAGCGACAGCGCGCTCACCACCAGGTCGAAGGTCCCGGTCGCGAAGGGCAGGTGTTCCTCGTCGGCGGCGAGCGCAAGCGCGGACGGCAGGGCGCCGTCGATCCCCGCGGCGCGGCCGGCCGCGACCGGCGAGAGGTCGCACCGGACCAGGGTCTCGACCCCGCTCCGCGCCGCGAGGCGGTCGGCGATGGCGCCGGCGCGGCAGCCGAGGTCGAGGGCGAGGGGAAAGCCGCGGGCCGCGTCGTCGAGCCGGTCGGCGAGGCGCCCGGCGACCTCGTCGAACAGGAAGTCGTGGGCCCCGGGGATCCGGCCGGCACGGTCGCGGTGGGCGCGGACGGCGGCGCGGTCGAAGAGGGCTGCGGGGTCCGGCATGACCGCACTATGGGGCAACTCCCCCGCCAAAAAAAGGGTGTCAGACACCTTTTTTCGTGGCGGGGTTGACCGGCCGGGGTCGGGGTCGGTTGAATGGGCGTAATGGCGAACGCCCAGCTCATCGCGGCCGGCGGGGGCGCCCTGCGCCGCGCCGCCGACACCCTGCTCGACGCGCTCCTCCCGCCCCAGTGCCTCGGCTGCGGGGCGGCGGTCGAGCGCCCGGGCCGGCTGTGCGGCGGGTGCTGGGGCGCCATCGACTTCATCGCCGGACCGACCTGCGCCGCCTGCGGCCTGCCCTTCGACCACGACCTCGGCGAGGACGCGCTGTGCGGCGAATGCAGCCGCCGCCGGCCCGCCTACGGGCGGGCGCGGGCGGTGATGCGCTACACCGAGGCGAGCCGGCGCGTCGTTCTCGCCTTCAAGCATGGCGACCGGACCGACGCCGCGCCC
>JALUVI010000190.1 GCA_027020785.1 Planctomycetota bacterium
TGTGCGTTCGGACGCGGGCGGGAGCGCGGCGTGAGTGTGGCCGAGGCATCGGCCGGAACAGGTATGGGCGAGGGTGCGGCACCACCGCCCGAGTGGGTGGTTGTGGACCTGGACGGCACCCTGGTCCGGACCGACCTGTTCGCCGAGGCGGCGATCCGCTATGCGGCGCGCGAGCCGCTCGGGCTTCTGCGCTTACTGGGATGGCTCCGGCGCGGCCGTGCGCACGCCAAGACGCGCGTGGCGGAGGCGGTGCCGCTGGATCCCGGGCACCTCCCCTACAACGACTGGCTGCTCGCCAGGCTGAGGGCCTGGAAGGAGGCGGGCGCGAGGCTGGTGCTCGCGACGGGCGCGCCGCGGCGCTACGCGGAGGCGGTGGCCGAGCATCTGGGAATTTTCGACGCCATCCTCGCGACGACGGAGAAGGAGAATCTGACCGGCCGGAGAAAGCTGGAGGCGATCAGGAACCTGACCGGCGGTGCCCCGTTCGTGTACGCGGGCAACGGCCGGGCCGACGTGCCCGTCTGGCGCGAGGCGGCGGGGGCGGTGTTCGTCGACACGCCGCCGCGGGTCAGGCGCCGCGTGGCGGCCACCGAGGTCCACGGCGAGCTCACGACGCCGGGGGGCGGGCTCGCGGCCCTGGTGCGCCTGGGCCGGCCCAGGCACTGGGTGAAGAACCTCCTGGTCTTCGTCCCCCTGCTCCTTTCCCACGGCTACGGCGACCTCACGCTGCTCGGCAGGGTGGTGGCGACCTTCCTGCTCTTCAGCCTGGCCGCGTCGGGGGTGTACGCCCTGAACGACGTCGTCGACGCCGGGGCCGACCGCAGGCACCCCACAAAGCGTCGGCGCCCGGTGGCGAGTGGTGCGGTCCCGCCGAGCATGGCCGTCGGCGTCGCGGTGCTCGCGGAGGCCGCGGCGGTGGCGGGGGCCTATCTCGCGGTCGGGCCCGACGTGGCGTTCGTGCTGCTCGGCTACGTCGTGCTGACCACCAGCTATTCTCTCTGGCTCAAGCGCCACTCCTCCATCGACGTGATCGTGCTGGCGGCGCTGTACACGGTGCGTCTGATCGCCGGCGGGGCGGCGGCGGAGGTGGAGCTCTCGGCATGGCTCCTCGGCTTCTCCCTGTTCTTCTTCGTCAGCCTCGCCTACCTCAAGCGGCATGCGGAGCTGGTCCGGATCGGAGACGGGGGGGCGCACGACGTGGCCCCCGGGCGCCGCTACGGCAAGGCGGACCGCAGCGTCACTCTCGTGCTGGGTGTGGCCAACATGACGGCGGCGATCGTGGTGCTCGCGCTCTACATCCACAGTGTCACGGCCGTCAGCACCTACGGGACGCCGGAATGGCTGTGGCTCATCGTGGTGATCATGCTCTACTGGGGGAACCGGATCTGGACGGGCGCGGCGCGGGGCAAGGTCGACGACGATCCCATCGCCTTCGCCATTCGGGATGGTGTGACCTGGGTGCTGGCAGGTGTCGCCGTCGGCGCGGTGCTCCTGGCGAGGTACTGGTGATGAGCGGCTGGGTACTCGTGGGTGCGCTGTGCGCGGTCGCCCTCTCGGCCCTCGCTCAGCTGGCGCTCAAGCTCGGCGCGGACGCGGTCGCATGGACGGGAGGCGTGCTGGCCGCGACGAGGGCGATGGCCACCCAGCCGATGGTCCTCGGCGGGGTGATGATCTACGGCGTCAGCGTGGCGATCTGGGTGTGGGTGCTGTCGCGGACGGAGCTCTCGGTGGCATATCCGTTCGCCGCGGTGAGCTTCGT
>JALUVI010000191.1 GCA_027020785.1 Planctomycetota bacterium
CTTGCTCGTGGTCCGGCCGCGAGACGAGCCGCATGCGGCGGCGGCCGTGGCTGCGACCGATGCGGAAGGCCTGGCCGAACTCCTGTTGCCCCCACCGCCTTGGACGGTGGCGGTCTTCGCCCCCGGTTTCGGCCCCCGCCCGGAAGCCCTCCTCCTCGAGAGCGAGGTCGCCGCCGTGGACCCCACCGGCGAGGTCCGCCTCGCCGTCCGCGCCGGCGCCTTGACCGTCCGCGGCCTGCCGCCCAGGGCCCTGGTGGAGCTCCGCCGCGACGGCGCCTCGCTCGGCCTGCACCGGGTCCCGATCTCGGGCCGCCTCACCTGGCCGGCCCTGCCCCCCGGCCACTGGACCCTGGCTCACGGCGACGAGGAGGGCATCGAAGTCCGTCTCGAGGCTGGCGAGACGACGCTGGACTGGCCCCAACGCGGCAGCTGACGGAAACTGGCCCCGAAGACTGGGCGGGGGGAGGTCGGGATGCGACCGAGGCCCGCCCCATGCGTCTTCCTCGATGGGAAGAGCAGGATCCATGCCCTCGGAGTCGGAAAGGGGGCGCGTGCCGGGCGGCCTTCCGCCCCGAGCGAGGCCGGGAGGAGCTCGCCGCGGAAGGGGTGCGTGCGCACGAAGCCCGTCCGCGAGGCGCTCCTTCCCGACGGAGCGCCGACCCATTCGACGGAGCCAGTTTCCGACCAGGGAGCGGCGGGACTCACTCCAGCGCCACGACCCCGCCGCCGAGCTCCGACTCCGGGACGTAACGGAACACCGGCCGTCCCGCGACCCCGGCACGCTCCAGCAGGGCCGGGACCGGGGCCCGCGGTAGGCGGCGGAGCAGCAGCCGGTCGGCGGGGGCCGACGACGGACGCGACGGGGTCCAGTGCTTCATCGTCCACTCGAACCCGAAGCCCGGGCCCTTCGGCGGCAGCAGGACCACCGCGCCGGGCGGCAGGTCGGCGGCGGCCACGGCGCGCTCCGGCGCGCTGCGCACCAGACCCTCCTCCTGGATCGGGAACCACCGCGCCACGAACGCCAGGGGGCCGAACGAAGCCAGCGCAATGGTGAAGCCGTAGCGCACCCGCGGCGGCGACGCGGCGAACAGCGCCAAGGCGCCGAGCACCAGGAGGCCGAGGCTCTCGTAGGAGTACAGCGGACCGAGGTAGGCCCAGTGACCGGGATACCAATGGAAGGAGTAGGCCACCGGCAGCAGCACCGCGAAGGCGAGGCCGGCGAGGCCGTCGCGGCGGCGCAGGCGCCACAGCCCCCAGAATCCGAGGGCGACCGCACCGAGGACGCCGCCGAAGGCGACCGACCAGCGCGCCGTCTGGCGCAGCAGGCCCTCGAGCGGGTCACCGTTGCCGTAGACGTCGAGCGGGCTGCCGTCGGGCCGGAACGGGCCGAAGCGGCGCGCGTAGAGGTCGTAGGGCACGGCGAAGGGGTCGCCGGTCTGGGCCCATTGGTAGAGCAGCACCAGTGCGAGGAAGGGCAGGCCGCCGAGGAGCGCGCCGGCGACGGCGGGCACGCGGCGGCGCGAGGTCAGGAGGCCCAGGCCGCAGGCGGCGGCGAGGACGACCCCGGTCAGCGGGCGCACCGAGAACACGGCGCCGGCCGCCGCTCCGCAGAGCGCCCCCCAGCCGAAGGCCGGACGCGCAGCCCCCGCGTCGCGCACCCGCAGCAGGGCGAGGTAACCGAGGAGGGCGAGCGGCAGGGTGAAGACCTCGGATTGGAACGACGTCTGGACCAGGAGGAAGAACGGCGAAGTCGCGAGGAGGAGCATCGCCATCCCGGCCGAGACGACACCCAGGCGACGCGCGAGGGCGCCGAGCAGGAGGAGGTCGGCGAAGCCGAGCAGCAGGACCGTGAGGTGGGGCGCGCCGAGGGCGGCGGCCGGGGCGAGGAGGGCCGCAGCGCCGGGCGAATACTTGGAGTAGCGGATGCCGCGCTCGGCGTCCTCGTAGACCTGGCGGCGACGCCATGCCTCCGGCAACGGCGGCAGCGGCTCGGCCAGACGACCCTCGGCGAACAGCTCGGCCTGGAACAGCACGCTGCGCTCGTCGTTCGTGACCGGCGCCGGCAGCGCGAACCAGGCCATCACGGTCGGCGCCGCGGCCAGGACCAGGGCCACCCAACGGGCGCCGGGCAGTGCGCTCGCCTGCTCGGCGCCCCGGGGCGAGAGGTCGCGCGGAATGCGATAGAGGAAGAACCCCGCGAACAGGGCCAGCGCGAGGATGCCGGCCGCCACCGGCAGGTCGTGCGGGCGCAGGACGTCGGGGTCGAGCCACCAGGCGAGCAGCGCCGGTGCTGCGCCCACGGCGAGCGCGACGAAGAGGTCGCGGGGGCGGATCGTCTGCGGTTGGGCCTCCACCGCGCCTAGGCTATCCTCCCCCCATGCTCGCGTCCCGACTCGCCCGCCTGCAGGTCGTCTTCGGTCTGCTCGCCGTGGTCTACCTGACCGCCGGGCTGGTCCAGGCGGCGCGCGACGGGTTCTTCCCCGACCGCAAGCGCTATGCCCCGTGGAGCTTTTCGGTGCCGGGCGCGCTGCAGGTCGCGACGCAGCTCTACGGGAAGGACTTCACCGGCAAGCGGTTCGTGTTCCTGGCCCGGGACGAAGCCGAGATCGACCCGATGGAGCGCCGCTTCGCCCAGGGCGCACGCCGGCTCGGCGCCGAGGTCGAGTTCGCCCCGCCCGACCGCGTCTACGAGGCGGCGCGCGGCGCCGACCTCCTGGTGGTCGTCGAGGAGGAACCCGAGTACGTGGACCTCGACTTCGACCGGCTGGCCCAGGTCATGCGCGGGCGCCAGATCGTGGACTACACCGCGCTGGTCGAAGACGGCCTGGGCGACCAGGCCGGTTTCGAGGTGCTCTCGCTCGGCCGCCCGCCGTTCCCGCCGTGGCTCGACCCCGAGTTCCGACGCTTCGTCGAGTACGTGAAGGAGAACGTCCCCGAGGACGAGGCCATCCTGCTGGTGCCGGGCGGCCCCTTGAGCACCGAGACGCCGCGCGCCCGCTGGTTCCTGGAGCTCAACTACGAACTCTTCCCGCGGCGCCTCTACATCCACGACCCGGTGGGCGCCTCGGGCTACGTCATGGAGTTCTTCCGCTGGGTCCGCGAGCAGAATCGTCGCGCACCGTGGCAGGGCCAGGTCGGCGTGCGCATCGAGGACCGCCCCCTGACCAACCTCGACGCCTCCAACTCGGCCCCGACCCGGACCCTGAGCCGCGAGGAGCTGCGCGCCGCTCGTGAGCTCGGCGTGGACTGGATCATCTTCTGGCGCCCGGTCGCCGACTTCCGACTGGTGGACTACGAACTCATCCCCCTCGAACGAGCCGCGGGCTGGCGGCGGAGGGGGCGGCGATGAGCTGGCTCGGCGGCATCCTGTTCCTACCCGTGGCCACTGCGATCGGTCGCGCCCTGCTGCCGTCGCGCGCCGCCCTGCCGCGCAGCCGCTGGGAGGAACTGGCCGCCTCCTACCTGCTCGGCGCAAGCCTGGTCTGTGTCTGGGGCACCGCCCTGATCGCCGCGCGCCTCACCTTTCCCCTGGTCTTCTGGAGCACCCTCGCCCTGGGCGCCGCGGCGCTGATCTTCCAGCTGCGCCGCCGCGACGACGGGGCTCTCGCCCCGCTCGGCTGGTCGCGTCCCCAGGCCGGGCTGCTCGGCGCCCTGGCCGTCGGCAGCGTCCTGCTGACGGTGGCGCTGCCGCTCAACGAGTTCGACCCGATCCTCCACTTCGCCTATCGCGCCAAGATCCTGCTCTACCAGGGCACGGTGCTCGACGAGGCGTTGCTCGGCATGGAGGGTCCGCTCGGCTACGGCCGCATCGCGACCCATCCCAACTACCCGATTGGCTTGCCCATCCTCGAGGCCTGGGCGGCCTTCCCCGGAGGCTGGAGCGACCGCTGGGTCCAGATCCCACTGGCGTTCTGGAGCGCGAGCATGCCGGCCGTCGTCGCCCTGGGCCTGCGCCACCGCTCGCGACCGGCGGCCCGCCTCGGCGCGCTGCTGGTGGCGTGCACGCCGATGCTCTACGTCAGCGACTTCCTGCACCACGGGCTGGTGGACCTGCGGCAGGCCGGACTGACCAACGACGCCATCCTCGGCGGCGGCGCCGACCTTCCGGTCGCCGCCACCTTCACACTGGCCTGCGCCCTGGTCGTGCTGTCGTGGCGGCGCGGCTCGCTGCGCCTGGCTGCGCTCGCCGGGCTCGCCTTCGGCGGCGCCGCCACCTTCAAGAACGAAGGGACCGCCTTGACCGCGGTGGCCCTGATCGCGGTGGCCTGCGCATCCGTGCTGCGGCCGCGGCCGCGCCTGCGGCCGACCCTGGTCACGGCCGCCGTCTGCGCGCTGACCATCGGGCCTTGGCTGGCGCTGCGGGCGGAGCTGCCGAACATCGACGAGGACTACGGCTCGCAGCTCACCCTCGCCAACGTCATGGAGAAGCTGGGCGGCGGCGGCGAGCCCCTGGACATGGCCCCTCCGGGGATGGCCGAGGAATCGCGGCGCTACGCGGAGGAGGGCTCGCCCCTGGCCCAGCGACGGGTCACCGTCGGCCTCGCCTTCGGCGAGGAGTTCGTCGACGTCCTGTCCTGGGGCGTGCTCTGGTTCGCGGTCTTCCTGGCGCTGCCCGTGACCCGGCGCCGCCTGGCCGACCTCGAATGGCGCTGGCTCGGCCTGGTCGTCTTCGGCGCCTTGCTGATGTACGCGCTCGTCCTGCTGATCACGCCGTGGTTCTTCCCCTCGCTGCGGCTGAAGGGCATCCCCGAGCGCCTGCTGCTGCACCTGGTCGGGGTTTCCGGCCTCCTCGTCGGCGCCGCGGCGGCGCGACTCGGTGCCTGGCCCGAAGTGGTAGCGGCCGCGGACGACGCTGACGCGCCGCCCATCGGCGAGGCGTAGAATGAGGGGGATGCCGGCCCGTTCCCGCGCCCTCGTCCTCGCCGCCGTCCTCGCCGCCGCCTCCGGCTGCGGCCGTTCGGAACCGGGCCCGACTGCTCCCGCAGGCGCCCGATCGGTGATCCTGATCTCGATCGACTCCCTGCGCGCCGACCACTGCACCCCGTACGGGCGGGTCCCCGACTTCGCTCCGGACGAGGAGACCACCCCCTTCATGGCGCGGATGGCGGAGGAGGGCGTGCTGTTCGAGAATGCCGAGGCGACCTCGCCGTGGACGCTGCCGTCCCACGCCAGCCTGTTGTCGGGCATGCACGCACGCGAGCACGGCGTGCGTCAGCGTGCGATGGCCCTGTCCGATGAGCTCGAACTGGTCAGCGGCCGGTTCCGTGCCGCCGGCTGGCACACGGCCGGCTTCTTCTCCGGCCCGTTCCTGCACCCGGTGTGGGGCTTCGGCCGCGGTTTCGAGGTCTACCGACCGGGCCCCGACTACCTGAAGAGCGACGAGACGGTCGCGGCCGTCACCGACCTCCGCAGCAACCAGGGCATCCAACGGGTACACGACGCCAGCCACCGCCAGGCCGAGTGCGCCGAGCCGGTGATGCGCGAGGCGATGGCCTGGCTGGAAGAGGACGACCGCTACGAGGAGCCCTTCTTCCTGTTCCTCCACCTCTGGGACCCGCACTACGACTACTACCCGCCGACCGAGTACCGGACTCGCTTCCTGCCGGACGACGACGGATCGGTGCGGGGTGACGAGCTGATGGACATGGAGGTCGAGTTGACGCCGGAGCTGCTTCGTACCCTCCAGGCGCTCTACGATGCCGAGATCCGCTATACCGACGACTGGATCGCCAGGCTCTACGCCCGGCTCGAGGAGTGGGGCGTCGCCGACGACGTCGTCGTCGTCATCACCGCCGACCACGGCGACGAGTTCCTGGAGCACGGCAAGCGCGGTCATCGCAAGAACCTCTATGAGGAAACCATGCGCGTCCCGCTGGTGATCCGCGCCCCCGGACTGGCACCGGCCGGCGTCCGAGTGGAGGGTTCGGTGTCCATCGCCGACATCGCTCCGACCCTGCTCGACCTGTGCGGTCTGGAACCATGGCCCGAGCGCAGCGGGCGTTCGCTGCGCGGCATCTGGGAAGGCAGGGTCGAGAACCACTCGCCGCGGCTCGACCTGGTGCTGGCACGGAAGCAGTTGCTCGGCTGGCGCGAAGGCAAGGACAAGCTGATCTTCGACGAAGCGAAGCTCTCGGCCGAGATCTACGACCTCGAGGCCGACCCCGGCGAGCGGAACCCACTGCGGCTGCCGCTGAACGCCGACCATCCGGTGGCGCGGCGCGCCCTGGCCGCCTTGCAGGCGGAGCCCCAGGAGCCGCCCTACCCCCCGATCCCGGTGAACGAACCGGAGCACCTCACCGAAGCCCTCAGCGCCGCCGGCTACGTCGACGGAGACTGACCCCCCCTCCCCCTCTCCCCCAACCCAGCATGAAGATCGCCGTCATCGGTACCGGCTACGTCGGATTGGTCGCAGGCACCTGTTTCTCCGAGATGGGCAACCAGGTGACCTGCGTGGACATCGACGCCGAAAAGGTCGCGCGCCTCCAGGAAGGCGTCATCCCCATCTACGAGCCCGGCCTCGAGGAGCTGGTCCAGTCCAACGTCCGCGCCGGACGCCTCCACTTCACCACCGACCTATCGCAAGCGGTAGCCGAGGCACGGGTGGTGTTCATCGCCGTCGGGACGCCGCCGGCCGCCGACGGCTCGGCCGACCTGTCCGCGGTGTGGGCGGTGGCCGAGGCCATCGGCAAGAACGCCAACGGTCCCAAGCTGATCGTGGACAAGAGCACGGTCCCGGTGGGCACCGCGGCGAGGGTCAAGGAGATCGCCCAGGCCCAGACCGAACATCCCATCTCCGTGTGCAGCAACCCGGAGTTCCTCAAGGAGGGCGCCGCGGTGGACGACTTCCTCAAACCGGACCGGGTGGTGATCGGCGCCGAGAGCGACGAGGACTTCGCCCTGATGCGCGAGATCTACCGACCGTTCGTGCGCAACGGTGCACCGATCCTCGAGATGGACCCGCTGTCGGCCGAGATGACCAAGTACGCTTGCAACGCGATGCTGGCGACGCGGATCTCGTTCATGAACGAGGTGGCGCGGGTCTGCGAGTTGTTGGGCGCCGACGTCAACCACGTCCGCAAGGGCATGGGCACCGATCCGCGCATCGGCTCGTCCTTCCTCTATCCGGGTATCGGATACGGCGGATCCTGCTTCCCCAAGGACGTCAAGGCCATCATGCGGACCGCCGACGAGAACGGCTATCGCTTCCGCATCCTGGACGCGGTCGAGGAGGTCAACGCCGGAATGAAGACGATGATGCTCGACAAGGTGGACCAGGTGCTCGGTCGCGACCTTTCGGGCAAGCGCATCGGCGTCTGGGGGCTGGCCTTCAAGCCGCGTACCGACGACATCCGTGAGGCGCCTGCACTCGAGGTGTGCCGCGGCCTGCTCGAACGCGGCGCCGAAGTCCGCGCCCACGACCCCGAGGCGATGGAGAACACGCGCCGGGAGCTCGGCGACGCGGTGACCTTCGTGTCCGACCCCTATGAAGCGGTTGCCGAGGCCGACGCCCTGGTGCTGTGCACCGAGTGGAACGAATACCGCCACCCGGACTTCGACCGGCTCCGCGAGCTGATGAACCGGCCCCTGGTCTTCGACGGCCGCAACGTCTATCCGGAGAGCCTGATCCGCCGCCACGGCTTCGAGCGGTATGGGGTTGGCGTGCGTCCGGTGCTGCGCCAGGAGGCCTCCCCGGCCCCCTGACCGCCCCCTGAACGGAAACTGGCCCCGATCCATGTTCTATGCCGGGACCAGGAAGGCCGGAGGCATCCGTTTCGGCCATCGCCACCGCAGGAGCTCGGGCACCGTCGCCATCCGTCGAGCCGCCCCCACCGCCACCCCCGGCGTCACCCCCCGCGTCGCGTTGGTCAGACGACGCACGTAGTTCCGCCACGCCACCCAGATCCACAGGTGGTCCCGCAGCCGC
>JALUVI010000192.1 GCA_027020785.1 Planctomycetota bacterium
GGCGCCGGCGGCAGTGCGACCGCGTCGAATCCGGCGACCAGCTCCAACAGTCGCTGGTGGTCGCCCGGTTCGGGGTGCTCGTGGAGCGCCGCCCACACCACCCAGTCGCCGAGCCCGCGGCGCAGGGCTTCGGGCGTACCCTCACCGACGATGCGGCCGTGCGACATCAGCACGCAGCGGTCCGCGACCTGGTCGGCCTCCTCGAAGTCGTGGGTGGCGAGCAGGACGGCGGTGCCCTCGCGGGCGAGGTTGCGCAGCACGCTCCACAGTTCGCGCCGCGCCTCGTAGTCGAGGCCGGTGGAGGGCTCGTCGAGCACCAGGAGCTCGGGGCGGTGCAGCATCGCCGCAGCCAGGTCGAGTCGGCGCTTCATGCCCCCGGAGTAGCCCTCCACCAGACGGTCGGCGGCGTCGGTGAGCCCGAAGCGGCACAGCCCCGCGTCCACCACGGCGGGGATCTCGGCGCGCGGCACGTGGGTGATGCCGGCCTGGAAGCGCAGCGTCTCGCGGCCGGTCAGGACCTTGTCCAGCGCCGGCTCCTGCCCCGAGTAGCCGAGGTGGCGGCGCGCCGCGGCCGGGTCGTCGGCGACGCCGACGCCGGCCAGCTCGAGGCAGCCGCGGTCCGGCTTCTCGAGCGTGGTCAGGCAACGGATGAGGGTGGACTTGCCGGCGCCGTTCGGCCCGAGCAGGGCCACGGTCTCGCCGGGGTCGAGCGAGAACCCGACCCCGCGGAGGGCGGGGACGTCGCCGTAGTCCTTGACGAGGTCGCGGATCTCGAGGAGTGCCATGGGGTCAGCTCGGCAGCGAGCGCGCGAAGTCTATCGCCAGGAGGGCGAACAGGAGGGGCAGGTAGACGATGCTGGTCCGCAGCACCAGTCGGGCGTGGGCCGTGGTCCGCTCCAGGGCGAAGAGGACGGCGGTGGCGAGGAAGACCAGCGACAGGGCCAACGCTCCCCAGAGGTAGAGGGCGCCGGCGAAGTCGAGCAGGACCGGCAACAGGCTCGCCGGCAGGAGCGCCACGGCCCAGACCGCCCCCTGGCGGGCGCCGGCCGCGCCGTGCGGGTCCACCCCGGTCAGCATGCGCAGCCCGCCGCGGGCGTAGTCGTCGCGGTGCAGCCAGGCGATGGCGAAGAAGTGGGGGAACTGCCAGAGGAAGAGGATCAGGAACAGGATGCCGGCGCGCAAGTCGAGCCCGCGGCCGGCGGCGGCGTAGCCGACCAGCAGCGGCATGGCGCCGGGGAAGGCGCCGATCAGGGTGTTGAAGGGAGTGAGTCTCTTCAGCGGCGTGTACACGAACACGTAGCTCACGACCATGACCAGCGCCATCCACGCCGCCATCGGGTCGAGGAACCAGGCGAGCCAGGCGACCCCGACGCCGGCGCAGCCGAGGCCGACGGGCAGGGCGGTGCGCAGGGCGACGCGGCCGGTCGGCAACGGCCGTGCGGCGGTGCGGCGCATCCGCGCGTCCACCTCCACCTCGAGCACCTGGTTCAGGATGGCCGCGGCCGAACTGGTCAGGCTCAAGCCGACCACCAGGTGGAGGGCGCGCAGCAACGGCAGCTCACCGTCGCCGGCGATCCAGGCGCAGATCAGGGCCGCCGTCGTGGACAGGGCCTGGATGCGGAACTTGGTCAGTTGGACCCAGTCGTGGAAGGCCCTCATGACGCGTGCGGGCGCAGACGGTGACGGACCTCGGTCCAGATCGCGGCGGCGGCGGCCATGACCAGGACGCCGACCAGCAGGTGAGCGGTGGCGACCACCGCCTGGACCAGGAACCGGGTGCGGTCGTCGCCGCTTCCGCCGAGCGGCCCGAGGAGGACCGCCCAGGCGCCGACGCCGAGCAGGACCTGGGCCGAGAGCAGGTGGAGCAAGGTGGAGGCGCGGCGGCGGAGTCGGGGCGGGCCGGCGAGTCGGCGCATCCTCACCGTCAGCACGAACCAGGTCGCTGCGGTGGACAGGGCGAGGACGAGGTGGCCGGCGAAGGCGCCCTGTTTCTGGCGCACGCTGGCGGCGGCGAACAGGTTGAGGAACAGGAGCGCCATGCCCAGCGTGGTCCAGCGACGCAGGAAGCCGAGCACGTCGGCGGGCAGGGCGGCGGGCGGCTCGCGCCAGGCGGGGGAGGAGCGCAGGACCACCGCGACCAGAGCCACGACCACGACCTGGGCCCCGACGGCGTGGAGGATGGCGCCGAGGTACGAGTTCGAGAGCACGCGGTCCGCGCCGAGCAGGCCCTGGCCGACGGTCAGGACCAGGGCGAGGGTGGCGAGGAGGCGCAGGGTGCGGTCGGCCCGCTTGGAGAGCCACGCGCCGAGTGCGGTCGCGAGCACCAAGAGGCCGGTGAGGCTGCCGGCTTGGCGGTGGGTGTGCTCCACCACCGAGCCGAGGCCGTAGCGGTCGGCCAGTTCGCCGTAGAAGAAGCTGAACAGGCTGCCGCCGTTGATGTCGGGCCAGGTCGGGTAGGCCATGCCGACCTCCGTACTCGTGATCGTGCCCCCGATGCCGACGGTCAGCGCGATGGTGACGACCAGGGCCGCCACGGCGAAGCGGTGGACCCAGGCAGGGGAGTCGGGGGCGGGGGCGTTCATCGTTCGGCCAGGTGGCGGACCCAGGCGACGAGGGCGTGGATCTCGCGCGGCTCCAGGAGTTCTCCGCGGCCGGTCATCGGGGTCCCCTTCACTCCGGCATGGATGCGGCGATACAGGTCCGGGGTGGTCCGGCCGCCGTGCAGGTTCCCCGTCGTGAGGTCGCGGGGGCGCGCCTCGCGTCCCCACGCATCGCGCAGCAACCAGCGCTCGGCCACGGCGTCCCAGACCAGCGGCCCGCGGCCGCGGCCGTCGGCGCCGTGACAGTCGGCGCAGCCGGCGCGCGGGTCGGTCCACAGCCGCCGGCCCTCTTCCAGCAGTGCGGCGGCGTCCCGGGGTGCGGGCGGCACGGCGACGACGCGGTCGGGCGCGGTGCGCCAGTCCTCCAGGGTCGCTTCCCAGGCGCGGTCCAGGGCCGCTTCGGGCGTGAGGCCCTCCGCGAGTGCGGCGCGGGCCCGCGTCCAGAGGTCGCCGCGCACCAGGAGCCACGCCGTGTAGTCCACGACCGTCCGAAGCGACGCCTCGGGCAGCCCGCGGAACGCGCTCATCGCGGTGGTGTCGAGGCCGTTGCGCACCGTCCGCACGAGGTCGTCGCGGGTCGCGGGGGCTCCGGCCTCGGTGGAGGTGTACTTCACGATGCCGAGGGAGAAGTCGCGCGGGCGCGGTTCCAGCAGGTCGGCGGTGGGGGTGTCGGCGCGGCCGTCGAAGCCGTGGCAGTGCATGCACTGGGTACGCCAAACTTCCCGGCCCATCGCCAGTCGAGGCCCGCCGTCGGCCTCTCCGGGGAACGGCAGACCGACTCCTCCGAAAGGTCGCGGCTGCTCGGCCTCGCCGGTGCGCTCGACGACGAGGGCCCACAGTGCGGCTTCCTCGGGAGAGGCGAAGGTGCGGGGCTGGACGGGCGCGGGGGCGACCG
This sequence comes from Planctomycetota bacterium, assembly GCA_027020785.1. Classification (GTDB taxonomy): domain Bacteria; phylum Planctomycetota; class UBA1135; order UBA1135; family UBA1135; genus JALUVI01. The sequence continues at coordinate 3,496 of JALUVI010000192.1, forward strand.
CAACGGGGCGGGCCACCAGCAGCCACAGGCCGAGCAGGGCGGCGAGCACGACCAGGCCCAGGGCGGCGGCTTCGCGACCGCGGGGGGCGTCCATGTCAGGAGGCGCCGGCGGCGTCGAGGGCGAGGCGTCCCGAGGGAGTGAGCACGTAGAGGACGAGCCACACCAGGACGCCGGTGATCGAGACGAAGAGCCAGATCGGGAAGGTGACGCGCGCCCAGCGGCGGTGCGAGGCGAAGTTGCCGCGCAGTCCCTTCACCAGCGTGACCAGGGCCAGTACGGGGACCAGTGCGGCCAGCGCCGTGTGGGCGAGGAGCATCGCCAGGTAGGGGAGGCGGCCCCAGTCCGGGCCCTGGTAGGTCACGCGCAGGCCGACCAGCGTGTGATAGGTCAGGTACGAGACCAGGAACAGGACCGAGCAGGCGAAGGCCGCCACCATGAGGCGACGATGGCGGTCACGGTCGCCGCGGTGGATGGCGAGGCGACCGAGGACGAGCAGCACCGTCGCGGTGGCGTTGAGCGCCGCGTTGAGGGTGGGCTGGAACGGCAGGTCCATCAGGGACGGGGTTCGCCCTCGTCGAGGACGGCCGGCAGGTCCGCGATGAGCTCGTCCACCGACTCGCGGTCGTCGAGGCCCTCGTAGTAGCCGCGGATCCGGCCGCGGGCGTCCACCAGGACGAGTCGGGTCGGGTGGGCGAGACCGCGGAACGCGAGCAGGAACGACTCCTCGGCGACTTCCTTCAGGGCCGGCTCGGGGCCGGTCAGGAACACCCAGCGGTCCCGGGGGAAGCCCTCCTCCTCGGCCCAGGCGGCGAGGCGTTCCGGCGTGTCGTTGGCCGGGTCCACGGTGATGCCGAGGATGCCCAGCCGGTCGTCGTCGGCGAAGGCCGCGTCCACGCGGCGCAGCTCGTTCATGATGGCCGGGCAGACCGAAGGGCACGACGAGAAGAAGAAGGTGGCGACCCAGGTCCTGCCGAGCAGGTCGTCGCGTCCGAACTCCCGGCCGGTCTGGTCGGTGAGCCGGAACTCGCCGATCTCGTTGAGCACCGGCAGCGTCTTCTCCGGCGGGGCCGGCGGGCCCTCGTGGCTGCAGGCCGCGGCGAGGAAGCCCGTCAGGAGGAGCGATGCCGCCGCGATGCGATGGAAGGGGGTGGCGGACATGGCGGAACCCTAGGATAGTGCCGCCGATGGTCGCGCTCCTCTGGGTCGGTCTGGGCGGCGCCATGGGGGCGCTCGCCCGATTCGGCGTGCAGCGGGGCGCCGTCCTCGTCCTCGGCGAGGCCTTCCCCTGGGGCACGCTGGCGGTGAACCTGCTCGGCAGCTTCGCCTTCGGCTGGCTCTGGCACCGCGTCGTGGTCCAGTCCCCCGACAGCGAGGTCCTGGTGTTCGGCGTGCTGGCCGGCTTCCTCGGCGCCTTCACCACCTTCGCCACCTTCGCCTTCGAGACCAGCGTCTTCCTGCGTCAGGAGCACTACCTCGCGGCCGGGCTCAACCTGGCGGCCAACAACGTCCTCGGCATCGGCCTGTTCCTGCTCGGGAACTGGCTGGCGCGGCGCGTCTAGGCGCGCAGCGGGCGCTCGCCGCGTTCGCGGCGTCGGGCGTTGAGCGCCGCCAGGGCGGCCGGCTCCAGCGCCAGGAACCGGACCAGCTGGCTGCGCGACACGCCGAAGGCGCGGGCGGTGGCGGCGACGTCGTCCGCGTCGGCGTGAAGGCGGTCCAGCACCTCGGCCAGCAGCGCCGGGAAGTCGGTGTGGCTGGTCGAGACCTGGATGCGCCCGCCGCGCCGGCGGCGCAGCCAGGCCTCGCTCGGGCGGTAGGCCTCGGGGGGGACCAGCCGGGCGTCGTCGAGCGGGCTGCGCCACTCGAGGGCGAGCCGTCGGCGTAGGCGGAACAGCGCCTCGCGGCGGTTGTCGCGTGCGCTGCGCCGCTCGGTGGCCGCGGCGCGAACGCCGGTCGGCAGGTGGGTGACCCGGACGCCCGTGGCGACGCGGTTGCGGTGCTGGCCGCCAGGCCCCGAGGCGCGGATCGCCTCGAAGCGGAGGTCGGGGAGGAGTTCCTCCTCGGACAGGCAGGCGGGGTGAGGCATGGCGGGGGGCGAGGCCGGCCCCCAGCCTACGGCGGAAGCGCCGTGGCGTGGTCCCGGGCGCCGGGGTGGCCGTATGCTGGGAGGCATGGAACGGCGCATCTGGCATCGGCACTACGACCCCGGGGTCCCCGTCTCGCTGGACTATCGCGACCAGACCGTGGTGGACTTCCTCGACCACACGGTGCGCGAGCATGGAGACCGCCCTGCTCTTGCCTTCCTCAACCGGCGCTTCGACTACGGGCAGCTGCGCCAGCAGGTGGACCGCCTGGCGACGGCGCTGTACCAGCTCGGGGTCGAGCCCGGGGTTCGGGTCGCGGTCCACCTGCCGAACCTGCCGCAGACCGTGATCTCCATCTTCGCGGTGCTCCGGCTCGGCGGCCAGGTGGTGATGACCAACCCGCTCTACACGGAGCGCGAGATCGAGCACCAGTGGAACGATTCCGAGTGCCGGGTCGCCATCACCGGCGACTGGCTCTGGGAGCAGCGGGTGCGGGGCATCCGTTCCAAACTGCCGGTGCGTGATTACGTGATCACCTCCATCCCGGAGTACCTGCGCTTCCCCCTCAACCTGCTGGCGCCTCTCAAGCTCAAGCGCATGGAGCCGCCGATGACCGCCAAGGTCGAGTGGGGGCCCGGCGTCCATTCCTTCCGCCGCTTGGTCCGCGATCATCCGGCGATGGCGCCGCGGCCGAAGCTGTCGCTCGACGACACCGCCGTGGTCCAGTACACCGGCGGCACCACCGGAGTCAGCAAGGGGGCCGAACTGACGCACCGCAACCTGTCCTGCAACGTGCAGCAGGTCACCGCATGGTTCACCGGCGTCGAGCCGGGGCGCGAGGTCATGCTCTCGGCGCTGCCGATGTTCCACGTCTTCGGGCTCACCGTGTGTACCCTGTGGCCGGTCTACGTCGGCGCCAAGATCGTGGTCCAGACCGATCCGCGCAACATCGCGCAGATGATTCGGGCCATCGAGAAGGAGAAGGTGACCCTGTTCCCGGCGGTGCCGGCGTTGTTCAACGCCATCAACCAGTGGCCGGACATCGCCAAGAGCGACCTGTCCAGCGTGAAGTACTGCTTCAGTGGCAGCGCGCCGCTGCCGGAGGACGTGCAGGTGCGCTTCGAGGAGCTGACCGGCGCGCGCATCGTCGAGGGCTTCGGGCTGACCGAGACCTCGCCGGTGGTCACCGCCAATCCGCTGGAAGGGCTGCGCAAGATCGGCAGCATCGGCATCCCGTTGCCCGACACCGACGCGCGCATCGTGGACCCCGAGGACGGGGTCACCGAGATGCCGGTGGGCGAGTCCGGAGAGCTCGCGGTGAAGGGGCCCCAGGTGATGAAGGGCTACCTGAACCGGCCCGAGGAGACGGCGCAGGTCCTGCGCGGCGGCTGGCTCTACACCGGCGACCTCGCGACCATGGACGAGGACGGTTACTTCCGCATCGTCGGGCGCAAGAAGGACATGATCCTGGCCTCGGGCTACAACGTGTACCCGGACGAGATCGACCGGGTGTTGATGGCGCATCCGGACGTCTTCGAGTCGGCCACCATCGGGGTTCCCGACCCGAAGCGCGGCGAGACCGTCAAGGCCTTCCTGGTGCCGCACCCGGGGAAGGAGATCGACCTCGAGTCGGTGAAGCAGTGGGCCCGTGAGAACCTGGCGGCCTACAAGGTGCCGGACCACTGGGAGGTTCGGGAGGAGCTGCCGAAGTCGTCCATGATGAAGCTCCTGCGGCGGGTCCTGCGCGAGGAGGAGATCCGCAGGCGGCAGGCGGCGGAGTCGGACGCAGGCGGCCGGGAGGGAGGGGGCCAGGGGTGACCGACCGCTCCGTGTCGGTCCCGTTCACGCCCCCCGACCTGTCGGGGAAGGTGGCCCTGGTGACGGGGGCCAGCCGCGGCATCGGTCGCGCTTGCGCCCTGGCCCTGGCCGAGGCCGGCGCCGACCTGGTGCTGGCGGCGAAGACGCTGCGCCCGCGTGAGGGCGTGCCCGGCAGCCTGGTCGAGGTGGCCGCCGAGGTCGAGGCGCTCGGGCGGCGGGCGCTCCCGCTGCGGGTGAACGTGCGCAAGGCCGACGAGGTCGCCGCCATGGTCGAGCGGGCGGAGGAGGAGTTCGGCCGGGTGGACGTGCTCGTAAACAACGCCGGGGCCTTGTGGTGGCGCCCCATCACCGAGACCCCGCCCAAGAAGTTCGACCTGGTGATGGAGGTCAACGTCCGCGCTGCCTACTGCGCGACCCACGACGTGCTGCCGGGGATGCTCGAGCGGGGCGAGGGCTGCGTGGTCCAGATGTCGCCGCCGCTCGACGAGCGGATGCTGGCCGGCAAGGTGGCCTACGCGGTCTCCAAG
>JALUVI010000193.1 GCA_027020785.1 Planctomycetota bacterium
GTCCTCGAGGTACTCCTTCACCTCGCGGATGGTCCGGTCCCCCTGCGCCAGGTCGGTGTGGACGAAATCGCGGCGCTGACCGGACGGGTCGGTGTAGCGCGTCCAGGACGACGTCCCGTCGGTCTCGTCGTACGCATAGAGGTGGACCTCGCCGTCGGCGTCGGTGACCTTGGTGCACCGATCCTGGTTGGCACCGTACACGGTGTAGTCGAAGTCGAGCACCACCGTCCCGCTCCGCTTCACCTGGTCGAGGTCGCCCGACGTCGCCCCCGTCCCGTAGTAGGTGTACTCGGTGGTCGGACGCACGACGGCCCCGCCGTCCTGTGTCCGGGTCGCATGCTTCGTCACCTTCGTCAGGAGGTTCCCCGAGTACGTGTAGTCCACCGTCACCTCTCCGTAGTCCCCAACCGCCGTGTTCGACACCGCCACCCGCGTCAGCAGGTCGTTCACGTAGGTGAACGTCACCTCGCGAAGCTCGGTGTCCACGATCTTGGCCAACTTCACCGGGTCGGCGTCGTCCCAGGTGAAGGCGAAGGCGTTCCCCCAGGGATCGGCGATCTTCGTGCACACGAACACCGGCTTCGGGCTCGTCAGGGCCTGGTCGAACTCCCACACCACCCCGTCCTTCCCGGTCCGCGTGAAGAACGGCTTCCCGGCGTACTTCGCCGGCACGTACGTGTTCGGGCGCGTCCCCTTCGTCAACTCGTCCCAAAGCCCGGTGGGGCTGGTGTAGCCGCCCGCGCCGTCCGGCACGTAGGTGTGCTCGACGAGACCGTCGCCGTAGAACGCGTCCACCTCACCGTTCGATTGCTCGATGAGGTAGAGCTCGGCGCCGTGTGTCCAACCCCAACCGTGCCACCCCTCGAACTCCATCGCGCTGCGGTAGGTCCGATGCCACACCAGGTCGAAGCCCACCCCCGGCACCACGAAGTCCACCTCGGTGTAGACCACCTCGCCGGACTTGGCGAGCACGTTCGGATGGTCCGTCGGCGGCGGCGGGAGCGCCCCCACGTCGCCCTTCGGCAGGTCGTGGGGCGGGTTCAGGAACAGGCCCAGCGCCGCCGTGTCGGGATTGCCCAGGTAGCGGCCGCCTCCGCCGCTGCAGCTCGAGCAGCCCGTGCTCCCGGTCAGCGCCGCCGGCCCCCAGCGCGGCAGCGTGAACAGGGTGGGTTGGCTCTCGACCCGGCCGCCCAACTCGCAGGATTCCCAGTCCGAGAACCCCGCCGTCAGCGTCGGGCCGCCGCCGGCGTAGAGCGGGTGGGGCGCGGTGCGCTCCGGCGTACCCACCGAGGGCCCCTCCCCGCTCCCGCCGCCGCCCGGCAGGCGGGCCAGGAGGCCGATGCCGACGAGGAAGCCCACGGCCGGGACGAGGGGAAGGAGATGGGCGCGGAATCGGATCATGGGGTTCGCACGGCGCCGGAGGGTGCTCCGGGCCTACCTCTCCAGGAGCCGCGAAGCCCCGGAATCCCCGGTCTTCTTCCTGGATTCATCGGCGACTCCCCGGGGGACGCCAGGGCTGGAGGGCCCGCCGGAAGCGGTGACGGGCCGAAGCGAGGAGTCGCTCCACGCTCCGCGGCGAGGGCAGGTCGAGGGCGACCGCGATCTCGGCGTAGGACGCACCCTCGTGGAAGTGGAGGGACCAGGCACGGGCCTCGAGCCGGGTCAGGCAGGCCCCCGCGCGGC
>JALUVI010000194.1 GCA_027020785.1 Planctomycetota bacterium
ACCGCGCCCCGTGGTGCGGGTCACCCTCCTCGACGAGGCAGGCCGTCCCGTGCCCGACCACCGCGTGAAGGTGCTGGTGCGAATGGACCCGCAGCGCTTCGACGCCTCGGAACTCGGCGACGACGCGCGCTTCGCCCAGGTCGCGATCGGCGCCCCCGGCGCCCTCGACACCGTCCGCATCCGCACCCGGACCACCGACTCCGAGGGCCGTGCCGAACTCGTCGCGCCGCGCGCCGGCCGCTACGCCGCCCAGGCGGTCGTCGCCGGATCCTTCGCCTTCGCCGATTCCGGTCCGGTCGCGCCCGACGCCGGCGTGGTCGAGCTGGTCCTGCGCGTCGGCCGCGGCGACGGCGACCCGGGGCGCCTCACCGTGGTGGACGACCACGGGCGACCCCTCGCCGACGCCGAGGTCCGCCTCGGCATCGCGGGCGACCCGTGGCAGCGGCAGTTCCCCTCGGTCCGCCTCGACGAGCAGGGATCGGTGCGTCTGACCTGGTTCCCCCGCGGCGCGCGCATCGGCGGCTTCGTGCGTGACACCGAAGGGCGTCCACGGCCGCTCGCCTCGTTCACGTGGTCCGGCGCCGCCGACGCCACCACCCTGGTGCGCCGCGACCCGTGAGAAGGCCGCCCCCGCCGTCGTTGCGCTGGCTCGCGGCCGCCGCCCTGGTGACGCTCGCGGCGCACGGGCGGACCACGGCGCGCGACCGGCTCCAGCTTGCGGCGCGCCAGGAACCGGCCGACGGCGCCGCCGTGGTCGTCCTGGCCGAGGGCGGCTGGAACGCGGTGGGCGACGCGGCCTGGGGGCGGAACGGCGGGGACGGTGCGGCGCCCGGGGCCGACGGGAACGACGGCGGACGCGGCGGCGACGCCTTCGTCCGCTCCGAGGACGGCTTCGCCGTGGCGCGAGCCGGGCACGGGGGTGTAGGCGGGCGCGGCGCCGACGCACCGGGGGCCGCGGCCGGCTCGGGCGGGAACGGCGGCGACGGGGGCCGCGCGCTGGCGCTCGCCCGCGGCCGCGGGGCCGCCCGCGCCGTCGGCGGGGACGGGGGCAACGGCGGGGACGGCGGAGACGGCGCCTCTTCCGGACGGGCCGGACGCCCCGGCGCGGCCGGACACGGACGAGCCGCTCCCCCACCCCGCGCCCTCGCCGTGCACGGTCGTCACGGCGCCGCGGGGCGCCACGGCCGGGCCGCCGTCGGCGTGGCTCCGATGGCGGCCGCCCCGGGGCGGGCTCCCGCCTTCGCAGCGCCGACCCTCCAGACGCCGAAGACCGAAGCCGGGCGGGTCGCGGTGCGCCTGGAACTCCACCAGGCCATGCCGCCCGATGCCCCGGAGGAGCCGCCGCGCCTCGACGCGCTCGCCGTCGAGCCCACCCTGTTCGCGACGGCGCGCTTCCAGCCCGCCCCGCCCCTGCTCGAGTCGGTCGCGCCCGAGGGGACGCTGCCCCACGCCTTGCGCCAGTACGGGCACCTGCGTCACTTCCTGGTCGCGGCGCCGGACGTCGCGAGCCTCACGCTCTGGCTCGACCCCCTCGACCTGTGGCGGCGGCGACACGAGGACTGGCTCGCCGCGGTGGACGCCGTCCTGCCGATGACGTGGGCCCCGGGCGACGCGACCGCCCCGCATCGTGGCAGCGTTCCCAGCGGCGACCTCGGCTTCCTCGTCGTCCGCGGTTGGCGCGCCGACCTCGGCCCCGCCTGGGGCTTCGCGACGACCACCCCCGAGCCGGAACCGGCGGAGGTCGTCCTCGCGTTCCGGCCGCGCCCGACCGTCGCGGTGCGCGTGGTCGGCGCCGACGGGCGACCCCTGGCCCGACACGCGGTCCGCATCGCGGCGCGCCTCGACCCGGAGGACTACGACTGGTGCGCGCTCGACCGTTCCCTGGGCCTGGTGCGGGCCGCAGTCGGCCCCGCCGGAGCCGTCGCACCGGTGGCCTGGAAGGCCGTCGTCACCGACGCCGACGGGCGCGCGCGGGTGCGCATGCCGCGCGGGCTCGGCCATGCGGCGCTGGTCGAGGAAGGCGGGCACTTCGCCTTCGTCGCGACGGCCGCGGAAGACGCCCCGACCCGAGAGGTCTCGCTCGTGGTGGACCTCGCGGCGTGCGCCCGGGAAGCGCCGACCCCGGTCCGTTTCCTCGACCCCGCGGGCGAACCCCTGGCCGGGGCGAAGGTGCGGTTCGCGGTGGCCAACGACGCCCCGTGGATACGGCAGTTCCCGCCACTGGTCACCGACGCCGATGGCAAGGTCCGCGTCTCGGGCTTCGCCGTCGGCGCACGCCTGGCCGCGCTGGTCGAGCACCCGGCCCTGTCCGACCTCGGCACCCGCGAACGCGGCGTGGCCTGGACCGAGACCACGACCTGGACGGGAGCACCGCTCGAGCTGGCGCCGCTCCGAGCCGGCCGCGGGCGCTGACGCCCGCGAGCTCGGCGTGCTCCCGGCCTACCGACCGGCGGCGTCGGCGGCGACCAGCAGGCGGGCGTCGGCCCAGTCGGCGTGGTCGTAGTCCATGCCGTCGGGGCCGGGCTCGGTGACCAGGGTCGGGACGCGGGCGTCGGCGAGGTCCACGGCGACACGGTGGACGGGCTCGCCGCCGCGCAGGAGGCAGGAGTTCCGATGCTCCTCGGCGGCTTCGAGCGTCAGGGTCACTCGCGCGGCATCTCCACGTGGAAGACGTTGAGGCCGTCGCTCCAGATGAGTGCGTTGGAACATTGGCCGAAGCCCCGCAGGTCCCTCTCGGTGGCGTCCGCGGGCAGGACGAGGGCCTCGACATTGGTGGCCCCATCCTCGAAGCAGGTCATCCGCACGCGGCCCTCCTCGTCCAGGCGCACGTAGGGCAGGGTGCGCACCCAGGGCACGTCGTCAGCGATGAGGAACATTGCCCAGCCGTTGCGGACCGGCCGGCCGTCCTGGTCGAGGATCAGGGCCACGCCCCCTTCGTCCTCACCGGGGGGCGAGAGGTCGAGGTGCAGCTCGACCACCGCGGCCCCCTCCTCGGGCGCCGACGTGAAGTCGAAGACCCCACCCGGCTCCAGGCTCCACGCCGCGTAGGCCTTGCCGACCGGCACCGTCAGTTCGGCGATGCCGTCGTCCCCCGTGTACCGGGTCCGATGGTGCGTCCAGTACATCCCGCCCGGCGGCCCCATCGCCGAGGCGCCGAAGCCGAGGTCTTCGTCCTCGCGCGCCCAGTCGTAGGACTGCGAATCCATCCACACCGAGATCCGCACCTTCGCTCCCGAGAGAGGACGGCCCTCCGCGTCGGTGACCAGCACCCGCACCCGGGGACGCGAGCGGGTCGCCAGGGCGAGGTCCCGCACCTCGCCCGGGCCGATCTCGCCTTCCTGGTAGAGGTTCTCGAAGTCGGGGGAGCGCACGTGCAGCACGAAGGTCCCACTTCCCGGGAGGTCCAGCGAAAACCGCCCGCCCTCGTCCGTGACCGACTCGGCCCACGCGAACCGGTAGTCCTCGTCGGCGGCGCGGCGGATGGGCTCGAGCTCCGGCGGCCACTCGCCGCTCACCGCCGCCGCGACCACGGCGGCGCGGGCCTCGGTGTCGAGGCCGGTCGCCTCGCCCACCGAGAGCGGGCGGAGCAGGTCGTAGGCCGACACGCGGTCTACCCACGTTCCCGCCGGTCCGGAGGCGAGGCCCGGCGAGAGTTCGGCCGTCGGATGGGCTGCCTGCTGCCACAGCTCGGGATCCACCAGGACGGCCCGGACCCGCACCCCCACCGCCGGCGACCCGGTACGGGCGTCGTGGACGACGCCGACGAGTCGGGAGTCGTGGGGGACGGCGGCCTCGGAGACCCCCGCGCCGCTCGGCTCGGCCCGCTCCAGGAGGTCGGCGACGGCGTGCTCGGCGTGCGGGCCGCCCAGGAGCGGGTCGAGGTCGAAACGCACCCGGCCCGGGTCGGGACCGCCTGCGCTCACTTCCAGTTCGGGCGTCTCCAGGGGTTCGACGTGCCCACCGACCTCCCACTCGAGCTCCTGCGCGCGCAGCGGGGCCCCGGTGAGTGCGTCCACCAGCCGAAGCCGCTGCACGCCGCGACGCTCGACCTCGACCGTGCCGGAAGGCTCCCCGGGCTCGGCCACGGCCGCGGGCTTCGTCCCGCCTTCGGCCGCGGCCGGATCGGCCGCCCCCCGCTCCCCCAGCAGGAAGAGGAGCACGACGAGGGCGACCAGCACCCCGACCCCGAACAGCGCCCGGCGCTTCACGAGGTCACCTTACCAGCCTTGCCCTCCGCGGCTCCCATGCCATCCATTGCGCACGAGAGCCACTCGATGAAGCGGGCGTCCCGAGCTTCGGCCCCCCCCGGCCGAGGTCAGGGGCCTCCCGGAGCGCCGTTCGTTCCCCCCATCCGCCGCGCGGCGCCCTCAGCTCCCATCCGAAGGCGACGGTTGGACCAGGCGATCGAAGATGCGAGGCCCCGAATCGGCGAGAGCCACCTCCAAGCGCAAGTAGACCCCTCCCGAGACGGTTCGGCCCTGCTCCGCGTCACCAAGGTCCAGCATCACGGCATCGGTAGGCTCGGTCCAATGCTTCGAGGAGGACGCGAAGGCTACGTCGCCACCCTCCGTCCATTCGCCATCGCCATCGAGGTCGTCGAACAAGAGGGCGCGCACCGAGCGGATGCCACCGCATGCCCCCTCTTCCACCGTCCTGATCTCGACTCGGACCCGCGGTACCCGGTCCACCCCGACGGGGCGGACCGAGTACCGATACTCCACGCACCCTTCGCGTTCGCCGTTGGGAGGGACAGTCGCCTCCCGACCGCATCCGGCGAAGACGAGGAGTGCGATCGAAGCCGCGAGACGTCGTGTTCGGACCTTCATTCGAACTCGGCTCAGAAGGTCAGCGTGCCATGCTGCTCCGTCAGGACGTCCCCCTGAGCATCGTAGGAAACGTACGAGAGGACGTTCTCGCCACCGTTCAGGTCGAACGCCGAGAGGGGGACGAGTACGGAGACCACACCGTAGGCGTCCGCCGCGCCTGTGAACGTCTGGCCATTCACCTGGACCTCGGCAGTGAAGGGGAAGCCGTAGGACTCCACAGCACTCAGCCGACTTGGTTGGGGATCGAAGGGGGCCCACTGGAAGAGGACGGTCTGAAGGTCGGCGAGCCCCACGACATTCTTCACGGCATGCGTGTAGAGATAGGTCGTCAGGGAGCGCGAGAACGGCGCCACTCCCGGAGAACCCTGCTGGAAGCCGAGGACACCTCCAGCAAGGAGCCCGAAGGAGCAGAGGGCGATGAGGAGGAAGCGTGGGTGGTTGAGTGGTTTCATGTTCCTGGTTCGATCTGGGTATTGAAGGATCGCTCGGCGAAGGAACCTGGGCGGCAATCACCGTCAATCCGCCTCGTAGGATCCTACACGCTGGGTGCCGTCTTCGAGTGTAACGACTACATCTACCCTGAGGTTCCGATCCCGGACGTCCTGGTTGGAAACGAAACCGAGGTTCGCATAGTCGGACTCGCCACCGCCGTCCGGCCAGGTCGTAGAAGAAGACGCAATGCGAGGCTCGTCTTCATCACGTTCTCCATTCCCGTTCTTGTCGTCGTACATGGTGGTGACGACCTTGCTCATCTTCTTGCACTCCGGGTCAGTCACCCTCACACGGTGGACGAGGAAATAACCTTCGACACCATCGATCTCGTCTGAGGCAAAGGCCAAGATCAGTTCCAGGCAGCCATCGACCCCTCCACCAGCGCCGCCTGCATCGATCTCTCCGGAGCACGCTCCGAACGTTGCGAACAACGCGAGCAGGAGGATGCGGAATCCAGCGCAGCATTGGCCATCGGTCAGCCCCCCCATTTTCCTGGTTTTCCAAAGAAATCCGGTGCTTCCAGGTTTCGTGTCGGCAAGAGAGGGCCTCGCCATATCCGACCAACTCTTCTCACGGCATGCTCGACCGTCAGCTCTATGCCAAGCTCCTGGGCCTGACCGCTCCGTGGCAGGTCTCGTCCGTCCACCTGGACATGGAGTCCCTTGCGGCCGAGGTCCTGGTCGAGCACTCCGGATCCAGTCCTATGGAGTGCCCCGAAGAGGCGCCCGACCATGGGCATCCGCGCGGCCTACCGACCGGCGGCGTCGGCGGCGACCAGCAGGCGGGCGTCGGCCCAGTCGGCGTGGTCGTAGTCCATGCCGTCGGGGCCGGGCTCGGTGACCAGGGTCAGGACGCGGCCTCCGGTCAGGTCCACCGCGACCGGCACGCCGGGGTCACCGCCGCGGAGGAGGCCGGAATTCCAGCGCTCCTCGCCGTCCACCAGGATGCGGAACACCACCGAGCCGCGCTCGCCGACCTCGTCGTCCACGCCGACCGTCGCCGTGAAGCGGGTCCAGCCCGGGTGCAGCGGGACCTCGGTCCGCGACGGCGCGTGGTCGCCGAGACCGTGGGTGAAGGTCCGACCGCCGATGCGCAGCGGGTGGCCGTCCACCGAGCGCGCGCGACCGAGACCGCCCCACCCCTGCTCGTGGGCGCCGAGCGGCAGCTCGTCCAGGAAGTGCGACCCGAGCGGTTCGGTGCGACCGCGCAGGCGCGCCAGCACGCGGCCGTCGTCGGCGGCGCGCAACTCGTAGTCGAGCACGGCGGCCGGCGGGACTCCGCGGTCGGTCCAGCGGTCGCCGGCGACCACGGCGAGCCGCCGTCCGTCGCGCCACACCTCGACCGGCGGGCGCACCGAGTCGCCGCTCCAGCTCCAACCGAGGGTGACGGAGAGGTCGTCGGCGTCGAGCGTGAGTTCCGGCAACGTGGGAGCGGGCGGGTGCGCCGCATCGCCCGACAGGACCAGGCGTAGGCGGCGGGCACGGCTCGCCGACGGCGGGAGGTCCAGCCACAGCACCGGGCCCTCGCGCCGCCAGGTCAGGGCGACGTCGCCGTCGGCGCCGACCTCGGTGCAGGAGAGGACTTCGGGCACCGCGCCGTCATGCCGCCCGACCCACACCGCGAGGACGCGGCGGTCGCCGGGCGGGTCCACGACCCCTGTCAGCTCCCAGGCGCGGGCCCCGCCGGGCGCGCCGGCAGCGCGGGCCACCCGCCACGGCGGCGCGTCGAGGGCGCCGAGCACGTGGCGGAAGTCGAGGACCACCTCGGGGGCGTCACCGTCGGGGGCAAGCCGGAAGTGGAGCAGCCGCACCTGGTGCGGCGCCACGGTGAGGGCGAAGGCGTCGTCGAATCGGCCGAGGTAGCGGCGATGCCACGGGTCGAGCGCGATGCGCGGCGCGTCGGGGCGTTCCCATCCCAACCCGGCGAACGAGAACTCGTGATGGGTCGGCTCCTCGCCCCAGGCGAACAAGCCGACCGCGTCCCAGGTCGGGCCGCCCGCCGGGTCCGCCAGGCGCACGTCCACCAGGAAGGGGTCGGCTTCGAGGGGGTGCAGGCAGCGCGGCAGGACGACGCGGGCCGGGAACACGCGGCGCAGGACCTCGACGCGGTCCTCGCCGAGCGCCGGCATGTCGTCGCTGGCGAACAGCGCCTGGCCGGTGAGCCCGAACAGGGTGGCGTAGGTGCGCGCCTCCTCGAGAGTGAGCGGCGGACGCACGCAGAGGACGTCGGGGTCGCTCCACCAGGCGAGCCCGTTCAGCCACAGACCCGACTTCGTGGCCTCGAGCGCGGCGCGCATCCCCGGCCAGTTCGCGACCACGTCGCCGCCGGTGCGGCAGCCGTCCCAGAGCCCGATGCCCTCGCGCGGCTGGCCCCAGCAGCCGAGGAGGTACGACTCGTCGCCGATGGCGTCGTGGACGATGCCGATCGTCTCGCGCCACGCGACGACCGGGTCGCGCGTCGGGTCGGCGAAGCGGTCACGGAGCTTGCGGTAGAGGTCGAGCACGATGGGTTGGCCGTCCACCTTGAA
>JALUVI010000195.1 GCA_027020785.1 Planctomycetota bacterium
CATGGACCGTCCCTGAACCTGGTGTACAACCCGGTCGGCCCGACCCTGCCGCCGCCGCAGGCCCAGCTCGCCGCGGACTACCACCGCGAGCTGGAGACGCGCTACGGGGTGGTCTTCGACGAGCTCTTGACCATCACCAACCAGCCCATCCACCGCTTCCGCGAGGCGTTGGAGCGCGGCGGGCGGCTGGACGAGTACCGCGCCCTCCTGCGCGACGCCTTCAACCCCGCCACCCTGCCCGGCCTGATGTGCCGCGGGACCTTGAGCGTGCGCTGGGACGGGAAGCTCTTCGACTGCGACTTCGACCTGGTGCTGGACCTCGGCGTCCCCGGCGGGGCCGACGGAAGGCCGACCACCCTGACCGAGCTCCTCGCCGCGGGCGGCACCGCGGCCCTGGCCGGCGGGCCCATCGCGGTCGCCGAGCACTGCTTCGCCTGCACCGCCGGCTGCGGTTCGTCCTGCGGCGGCGCCCTGGTCGCATGAAGCGTCTCGCGGTCTTCGCCCTGGTGGTGGCCGCGGCCGTCGCCGCCTGGTTCCTCGGCCTGAAGGAGCGGGTGCCGGCCTTCATGGAGTGGATCCAGGGGCTCGGACTCGCCGGGGCGCTCCTCTTCGGGGCGCTCTACGCGCTTGCCACCGTCCTCATGATTCCCGGCTCGCTCATCACCCTGCTCGCCGGCGCGGTCTACGGACCGTGGTGGGGGACGGCCCTGGTGTCGCCGGCCAGCGTCCTCGGCGCCGCGCTCGCCTTCCTCCTCGGTCGCTCGCTGTTCCGCGACGCGCTCGAGCGCCGCTACGGCGCGAGCCCGCGTTTCCGCGCGTTGCAGCGCGCCATGGAACGCGAGGGCGGCCGCATCGTCCTCCTGGTGCGGCTCTCGCCGGTGTTCCCGTTCAACCTGGTCAACTACCTGTTCGGGCTGACCCCGGTGCGTTTCCCGACCTACGTGCTCGCCTCCTTCGTCGGCATGCTGCCGGGCACCTTCCTCTACGTGTACCTCGGGGCCGCCATCGGCGACCTGGCCCGCATCGGCGCCGGCGAGACGCCCGACGCCGGAGCCTGGGGATGGGTCGCCAAGGCGGTGGGCCTGCTGGCCACCGTCGCCGTCACCGTCGTCGTCACCCGCGCCGCGCGCCGCGCCCTGCGCGAGGAGCTGGGCGAGCCCGAGGTCGCCGCGCCCGCGTGAAGCCATGACCCTGCCCGAAGATCCCGCCGATCGCGTCCTCCTCGACGAGGTCGCACCGGACGACTGGCCCGCCCCCGAGCCTCCGCCCTGCTACGACCTGGTGGTCGTCGGCGGCGGCACCGCCGGGCTGGTGTCGGCCGCCATCGCGGCCGGCCTCGGGGCGCGCGTCGCCCTGGTCGAGGAGGCCCTGCTCGGCGGCGACTGCCTGAACACCGGCTGCGTGCCGTCCAAGGCGTTGTTGTCGGCGGCGCACCGTCTGCATGCCGCTCGGAGTCTCGGCGACGAAGCCTGGGCCGAAGGCGACTTCGGCGGTCTGCGCGCCGACTTCCCTGCGGTGATGCGGCGGATGCGCGAGCTCCGTGCCGCCATCGCGCCGCACGACGGGGCGCGGCGTTTCCGTTCGCTCGGCGTGGACGTGTACCTCGGCCGCGGCCGATTCACCGGGCCGCGTTTCGTCGAGGTCGAGTTGCGCGACGGCACGCTCAAGGCGCTGTGCTTCAAGCGCGCCGTCGTCGCCACCGGGGCGCGCGCCCTGGTGCCGCCGATCCCGGGGCTGGTGGAGGCGGGGTGCCTGACCAACGAGACCGTGTTCGACCTCGACCTGCTGCCGCAGCGGCTGCTGGTCGGCGGCGCCGGCCCCATCGGCGCCGAGCTGGCCCAGGCGTTCCGTCGTTTCGGCAGCGAGGTCGAGGTGGTCGCCCTCGACCCCCGTCCGCTGCCGCGTGAGGACCCGGACGCCGCCGCGATCGTCGCCGACGTCCTCGCCGCAGAGGGCGTGCGCTGGACGCTCGGCGCCGGCATCGAGCGGGTCGAGGGGTGCGAGCGCGACAAGTGTCTGCACTGGACGCGCAAGGAACCGTCGGGGACGGTGGTGGACTCGGGGACCGCCCGGGGCGACACCATCCTGCTCGCGCTCGGGCGTGTCCCGAACGTGGACGGACTCGGGCTCGAGGACGCCGGGGTGCGCTTCACCCGCCGCGGGGTGCAGGTGGACGAGTTCCTGCGCACCACCAACCCGCGCATCTTCGCCGCCGGCGACGTCGTCGAGGGGGCGTGGCAGTTCACCCACGCCGCCGACCACATGGCGCGGCTGGTCGTCCGCAACGCCTTCTTCTTCGGGCGCGGCAGGTGGCGGGCGCTGCCGATGAGCTGGTGCACCTTCACCGACCCCGAGGTCGCGCACGTCGGGCTCTACGCACACCAGGAGGACGAGGCCGGCTGCGCACTGGAGGAGCTGCGGATGGACCTCGCCGAGGTGGACCGCGCCATCCTCGAGGGCGACACCGTCGGTTTCGCCAAGGTGGTGGTCGAGCGCAAGAGCGGCAAGCTGCGCGGCGCGACCGTGGTCGGCAGCCACGCCGGCGAACTGCTCGGCGAGGTCCTGCCCGCGGTGGCGCGGCGCCTTCCGCTGACCGCGCTGTCGTCCCTCGTCCACCCGTATCCGACACGGATCTCGGTGTGGGGCCGGCTCGGCGACCTGGCCAACCGCCGTCGGCTGACGCCGCGCACCGCGTCCCTCCTGCGCACGCTCATCCGCCTGCGGCGATGAGCCGCCGCATCCGGGTCTCGGTGCTGGTGCCGGCCCTCGACGAGGAGGCCGCGTTGCCCGAGGCCCTGGCCTCGGCGGCCGACGCCGACGAGGTGGTGGTGGCCGACGGCGGCAGCGCCGACGCCTCCCGCGCCGTCGCGCGTCGCGCCGGAGCGTTGGTGGTGGACGCGCCGCGCGGGCGCGGCCGCCAGCTCGCCACCGCCGCCGCATGGGCCGGCGGCGACGTCTTCCTGGTGCTCCACGCCGACGCCCGGTTGCCGGCGGAGGCGGTCGCGGCGGTGCGGGCGGCCGTCGCCTCGGGCGCCCATTGGGGCGCCTTCGCGGTCCGCCACGTGCCGCCTCCCTCGGCCGGCGCCTTCGCGCGTTGGCTCCTGGCACGCGCCGACGCCCGCTCACGTCGCCGTCCCCTGCCCTACGGCGACCAGGCGCCTTGGTGCACCCGCGACGCCTGGGAGGCGGTCGGCGGCGTGCCGGACTGGCCGCTCATGGAGGACTGGGAACTGTCGCGCCGCCTCCGCGCCCGCTTCGGCCCGCCGCGACGGCTCGCCGGCGAGGTGGCCGCGAGCGGGCGCCGCGCCGCCGCGCGACCGTTGCGCACCGCGCTGGCCTGGAGCTCCTTCCCGACCCTGCTCCGTCTCGGCGTCCCGCCCGAGCGGCTGGCGCGCTGGTATCGCCGCTGACCGGACGGGACGCTCGCGCCGGTCCAAGGGTCAGGGCACGATGGTCGCCTCCACCGCGTTGCTCGACACCGTGTCGGCGCCGTTCACGCCCCGCAGGGCGAAGGCCTGGACGCCGAGGGTCAGGAGCGGGGCGGTGGCGTCCTCGTACTGGACGGTCTGGGGCCCCGGAGCGACGGGAGGCGCAGAGAGAAGAGGAGGAGGGAAGGAAGCATGTCGAAGCGAGGAAGGGGGGAGGGAGGTGGACGAAGCCGGAGGGGGGCCTCCCGGCCAGCATAGACCACGTTCGGCCTATCATGGGCGCCGCCTCATGGTCCCCGTCTCACGCCGCCGTTTCCTCGGTCTGGCCGCTTCCGCGACCGCCGTCTCCGCGCTCTCCGGCCGCCTGCGCGCCGCCTGGCGCCCGTCTCCGGTTCGCCCGCCGCGTGCCGACGACTGCGTGGTCGTGTCCTCGGCCAACGGTCTGCGGACCGTCGCCGAGGCCCGCCGCCTGGTCCTGGAGGAGCGCCTGCGCCCGGTCTCGGCCGCGGTCCGCGCGGTCGGCATCGTCGAGGCCGACCCCGACGACATGAGCGTCGGCTACGGCGGACTGCCCAACGAGGACGGCGTGGTCCAGCTCGACTCGGCCTGCATGGACGGGCCGACCCACAACGCCGGCGCGGTCGCCGCCCTCGAGGGCATCCTCCATCCGGCCCGGGTGGCCGAGCGGGTCATGGACCGCACCGACCACGTGCTGCTGGTCGGCGAGGGCGCGCAGCGCTTCGCCTTGGAACAGGGTTTCGAACTCCAGGAGATGCTGACCGACGCCGCGCGCAAGCGTTGGCAGCAGTGGCTCGCGACGCGGGGCGAGGACGACCGGCTGTGGCCGCTCGACGGCAGCGATCCGGACGACCCGATGGAGATGGAGGAGCAACGGCCCTGGGGCACCATCCATTGCTCGGTGCGCGCTCCGAACGGCGCGCTGGGCTGTTGCACCACCACCAGCGGGTTGGCCTTCAAGATTCCGGGTCGGGTGGGTGATTCGCCGCTCGTCGGCTGCGGCCTCTACTGCGACGACACCGTCGGCAGCGCCGGCGCCACCGGGCGCGGCGAGGCCGCCATCCTGTCCGGCGGGTCCTGGTTGGTGGTCGAGCGGATGCGCGCCGGCGACGACCCCACGGAGGCCTGCCTCCACGCCCTCGCCCGCGTGTCCGAGCAGACCGAGCGCGCCGCGCGCTGGCAGCCCGGGCTGTGGCGGGACGGCCGCCCCGCCTTCGGCCTGACCTTCTATGCGGTCCGCAAGGACGGGGCCTTCGGCTCCGCCTCACTGCTCGGGCGGCCCCACAGCCGGCACTTCGCGGTGGCCGACGGAGAGGGGGCCCGCATCGAGGAAAGCGCCATCCTCCACGTGCTCGGTTCGTAAGCAACCGGCCATGCGTTCCGTTCCGTTGCGATCCACCTTCGGAATGCTGCTCCTCCTCGGAGCACTGGTCGTCTTCGGCGCCCCCTCCCAGGGCGACGGAAGCGGACTCCTCGTCCCCGACGCTGCTCCGCGCCCCGTCGCGCCCGCCGACCCCGCCCCGGTGCTGGCGGCGCTCGACGCCGCCACCGAGGCGCTGTTCGAACGCGCCCACGCCGGGGTGGTCCACATCCGCACCACCGCCGTCGCGCACAACCCCTTCACGCGTCAGGCGACCGAGTACCTCGCCGGCGAGGGCACGGGTTTCGTGTGGGACGAGCAGGGGCACGTGGTCACGAACTACCACGTCATCCGCGGCGCGCGGCGGGCCTTCGTCCAGCTCGCCGGCGAGGACGAATCGCGCCCGGCGCGGTTGGTGGGATTCGACGACCGCCACGACATCGCCGTGCTGGCCATCGAGCCGCCGGAGGGCGGGCTGACGCCGCTGCCGCTCGGCTCGAGCGCCGACCTGCGGGTCGGCCAGCACGTCTTCGCCATCGGCAACCCCTTCGGCTACGACCAGACCCTCACCAGCGGGGTAATCAGCGCGCTCGACCGCGTCATCACCTCGGTCGCGGGCAACCCCATCCACGGGGTCATCCAGACCGACGCCGCCATCAACCGCGGCAACTCCGGGGGGCCGCTGCTCGATACCAGCGGCCGGGTCATCGGCATGAACACGATGATCTTCAGCCCGACCGGCACCAGCCTCGGCATCGGTTTCGCCGTCCCGGTGGACACCATCGACCGGGTGGTGCCGACCATCCTGCGCACCGGGCAGGGCCCGCGGGCCTCGCTCGGCATCTCGGCGGCCAGCGATTCCTGGGCCCGCCGTCACGGCGTGGAGGGGGTGGTCGTCGTCGAGGTCGCCCCCGGCGGTCCCGCCGCCGTCGCCGGGGTCGAGCCGGTGTCGGTGGACGAGCACGGGGCGGTGCGGCTCGGCGACGTCGTCGTCGGTCTCGGCGGTCGTCCCGTCCGGAGCCGGGCCGACCTCGCGAGCGAACTCGCGGGGCGAACGCCCGGCGAGGTGGTGGACCTGGAGGTGCTGCGCGACGGCCGCCCCCTCACCCTGCGGGTCCGACTGGGGTCGGGCGAGTGAGTCCCGCGTCCCCCCGCCGCCGCATCGGTGTGGACACCGGCGGAACCTTCACCGATGCGGTGACCCCGGCGCCGGGCGGAGGGTTCCACGTGCACAAGACGCCGACCACGCCGCGCCGCCCGGCGACCGCGGTGCTGCGTTGCGTCGCCGCCCTCGGCGGCGCCGACGACGGCGCGGCGATGGAGGTGGTGTACGGGACCACCCACGCCACCAATGCGCTGCTCACGGGGCGCCTCGGGCGCGCCGTGTTCGTGACCACGGCGGGTTTCCGCGACCTGCTCGCGGTCGGCCGCCAGGAACGCACCGGAACCTTCGACCTGGAGCCGGCCACGCGGCGTCCCCGCCAACCGCGGCGATGGGTCGTGGAGCACCCGGACGCGTCGCGCCGACCCGCCGACGTCGCCGCCACGGTGGAACGGGTCGTTGCGGCGAAGCCCCGAGCGGTCGCGGTCTGCCTGTTGCGCACCCACCGCCCGGGGCCCGAGCGCGAGGCCGAACGTCGGCTCGGGCACGCCCTGCGGCGTCGTCTGGGGTCGGAGATCCCGGTGTTCCTCGGCCACGAACTGGCGCCGGAGCCGGGCGAGTACGAGCGCGGCGTCACCGTCTGGGCCGCGGCCGCGCTGGCCCCGGTGGTCGCCCCGGCGCTCGACGACCTCGCCTCCCGACTGGCGGCGCGGCACGGCGCCTCGCTGCGGGTGCTGCGCTCCGACGGAGGCACCGCCGACGCCCGGCTCGCCGCCGAGGAACCGGTGGAGCTCGCCTTGAGCGGGCCCGCCGCCGGGTTGGTCGCGGCGCGCGCGCTCGCCGACGCCCGCGGCGACGGCGCGGTCCTGACCTTCGACATGGGCGGCACCTCCACCGACGTCGCCCTGCTGCCCGAGGGCGAGCTGCCGCTCGAGCCCGTCGCCGTCGGCGGCCTGCCGCTGCTGGTGCGTGGCGTGCCCGTGGTCACGGTCGGCACCGGCGGCGGCAGCCTGGCGGCGCGCGACCCGGCCGGAGCCCTCGTCGTCGGCCCCGACAGCGCCGGGGCCGACCCCGGCCCGGCCTGCTACGGACGCGGCGGCGTCCGCGCGACCGTCACCGACGCCCACCTCCTGGCCGGACGCCTGCCGGCGTCGGGGCTCCTCGGCGGCGGGTTCCCGCTCGACGAGGGGGCGGCCCGCGCCGCCCTCGCAGCGCTGGACGTCGAGCCCGTCGAGGTGCTCGAGGTCGCCACCGCGGGCATGGAACGGGCGTTGCGTCGCGTCAGCCTCGGCGCCGGCTGGGACCCGCGGCGCCTCACCCTCTACGCCTTCGGCGGCGCCGGCGGGCTCCACGCCGCCTGGCTGGCTCAGCGCCTCGGCATCGCGCGGGTCGTGGTGCCGCCGCTCGCCGGGGTCTTCTGCGCGGTCGGCCTGCTCGCGGCCCCGCCCCAGCGGACCCTGGTCGCCGCCGTCGGCGGCCCCCTGCCCGACGCCGCCGGCCTGCGCGAGCGGTTCCGGCCGCTCGAGGAACGGGTCCGCGAGCGCCTCGGACGCGAGGGCATCTCCGGACGACGGTTGCGGCTCGTGCGTTGGGCCGAGCTGCGCAGTCCCGGGCGCGCCTGGAGCCGCCGGCTCGTCCTCGGGCCCCGGTTGCGCGAGCGCTACCTCGCCGCCTACGAGCAGCGGTTCGGCTACCGCCCCGAGGGCGAGCCGGTCGAGCTGGCGCGGGTCTGGGTCCAGGGGCTCGGTCCGGTCGCGTCTCCCTTCCGGGGCGGACGTCCCGCCCGCCGCCGCGCCGCCGCGCCGGTCGGCCGCCGCCGCGTGCGGATGCCGGAGGTCGGAGCGCGCCCCGTCACCGCCGCCGTGCATCGCCGCGAGGACCTCGGGCCCGGCGCCCACGCCGTCGGCCCGGCGC
>JALUVI010000196.1 GCA_027020785.1 Planctomycetota bacterium
GAGCTCGAAGAGCTGGTCGGAGGCGACCGCCGGCGCCTCGACGCCGGGGAACCACAGCGCCGCCGCCCACTCGAACAGGGGATGGCCGAGGAACGACCAGGCCAGCCCGGCCCCCGCGATCCAGCCGATGAAGGGCCGCCAGCCGGCCACGAAGACGGTCCGGTGGCCGGCCTCGGCGCGGTTGAGCGCGACCTGCATCTCGGCCGGGTGCTGGCGCAGCTTCTCGAGAACAGCCCGGGCCTGGAGGCGCTCCTCGTCGGAGGTGAAAAGCTTGTCGAAGACCTCGCCGAGGGCGTCGATCGGGGCCGCCGCGCCGCCGCCGGCGAGGCCGCCGAGTACCGTTCCGATGAGGCTCATGGGTCACTCCACGTCGTTGTAGAAGAGGTGGTTGCCGATCTCGGCCGAGGGGGCCCGGCCGCGGGCCCAGTAGGGCCACGCCGAGCGGGCGTGATAGTGGGTCGCGCCCCGCGTCGGGTCGTCGAGCGCCCCGGCGACGGCCCGCCGGGCGACGCGCAGGCAGATCGCGAAGACGGGGTCCGAGGGGCCGACCTTCTCGATCAGCGGCCGGTTGGGGTCGTCCGGGTTCCAGCACGAGAACTGGCGGGGCTTGAGGCACACCGAGACCACGTCCCTTCCCCACCAGCCGCCGCGCCGGACCCGGTTGGCGACGACGGCGGCGACCGCCTCGATGCCGCGCACGGGCTCGCCGCGGGCCTCGCCGTAGAGGGTGCGGGCGAGCACGTCGACCGCCCGCTCGCGGGCCGCCGCGCCCTCGCGGCCGGGGCCGCTCATGTCCGCCTCGCGCCAGCCCGGCTGGCGACGTGGTCGAGCTTGGCCTCGATGCGCAGGAGGTGCTCGGTCAGCCGCGTCTCGACGTCCTTGAGGTGGGCGTTCGAGACATAGCCCCGCGCCACCTCGAGCCGGTGGGCGGCGAGGCCGTCGCGGAGCCCGGCGCAGGTCCGCTCGAAGGCGGCGCGGAGCGCCTCGCGCGCCACGTCGCCGTCGCGGCGGGCACGGTGGATCAGCCACAGGAGCCCGGCCACCGCCGGCACCTCGACGACGCCGATCCACCAGGCAAGATTCATGCTCCATTGGGCCATCATGGGTCCTCTCTGTCGTTGCGGGGCGAATGGAAGCGCCGCCGGACGGCGGGTCGGGGGCGGGCGGAACCGCGGTCAGACGTCGAACTCGGTCGTCGCCCGAAGCGTCCCGCTCCCCGGCCGCCAATCGGGCCGGCGGTCGGGCGGCCGCGCGGCGAGGCGCACCGGCTCGGAGAGCAGGCAGCCACAGACCGCGTCGAGGCCGTCGTCTCGGCACCGCCCGCCGGGGCGCCACTCGCGCATCTCGGAGACGAACGGCGTGTCCCAGACGCTCCGGTGGGCGCGGAGGGCGCCGGCCGCCAGCACCGGGTCGAAGGCATCGACGATGCGCCGGTCCTTGGAGGTCCGGCTGACGGCCTCGACGACCGCGCAGGCGACCCCGGCGCCGGCGAGCTCCTTGCGGAGGAGGCCGGGCAGGAACCTGCCGATGCCGTTGGTCTCGACCGTCACCGACGGCAGGTGCAGGTCGCGCACCAGGGCGATGACCTGGCGGCACATCTGCGTCGCCTCGTCATCGCCGTCGCGGTCGGACGGGTCGTGCGCGAGATAGACGACCCGGTGCAGC
>JALUVI010000197.1 GCA_027020785.1 Planctomycetota bacterium
TGATCGCGTGTTCCCCTTCCTCCGCCTCCGCGGCCGACCGGTCCTGCCCATCGTGCAGGGCGGCATGGGCGTGGGCGTCTCGGCCCACCGGCTGGCGGGCACCGTGGCCGGACTCGGCGCGGTCGGTACCGTCGCCAGCGTGGACCTGCGCATCCTCCATCCCGACCTGATGGCCGAGTTGCGCGGGGTGCGCGACCCCGAGGCGCACACCCGCGCCAACCTGATCGCGCTCGACCGCGAAGTGCGCGCCGCCAGGCGACTGGCCGGCGGACGCGGGCTGGTCGCGGTCAACGTCATGCACGCGTTGCGCGAGTACCGCGAACACGTCCTGCAGGCCTGCCGGAGCGGCGCCGACGCCATCGTCTGCGGCGCCGGGCTGCCGCTCGACCTGCCGGAGCTGACGCGCGGCTTCCCCGACGTGGCCCTGATCCCGATCGTCTCCGAGGCGCGCGCGCTGCGCATCCTGCTGCGGCGGTGGCTGCGACTCGGGCGGCCGCCGGACGCGGTGGTGATCGAACATCCGCGCCACGCCGGCGGCCACCTCGGCGCGACCCGGCTGGTCGAGGTGGACGACCCGCGCTTCGACTTCCCGTTCGTGCTCGACGAGGTGCGCGAGGTGATCGAGAAGGCCGGGCTCGCGCCGGATGCGGTGCCGCTGATCGTCGCCGGCGGGGCCAACTCGCACGAGCGCGTCGCCGCCGCCTTCGCCCTCGGCGCGGCCGCGGTCCAGGTCGGCACTCCGTTCGCGGTGTCCGCCGAGGGCGACGCGCACGATGCGTTCAAACGCGTGCTGGCGACGGCGCGGCCGGAGGACGTCGTCACCTTCGTGAGCACCGCGGGGCTGCCGGCGCGTGCGGTGCGCACGCCGTGGCTCGCCCGCTACCTGGAGCGCGAGGAGGAGTTGCAGGCGCGGGCGCGGCCGGGCCGCACGCGCTGTCCGGAGGACGTCCAGTGCCTGAAGCACTGCGGCTTCCGCGACGGCGACCCGCGCGCCGGCCAGTTCTGCATCGAGCGGCGGCTGGCTGCGGCCTGGCGCGGCGAAGTGGAGCACGGGTTGTTCTTCCGTGGTCGCGAGGCGCTGCCGTTCGGCGAGGAGACCCGCCCGGCCCGCGACCTGGTCGCGCTGCTGCTGACCGGACGGGCGGACGCGCCGCTGCCCGACCCTCCCTCGCCGCCCCGCGCGGCCTGACGGCGGACGCGCGGCGGCCACGGGCGGCTTCTCCACCGCGCCGCCCGATGCGTGACCGTGCTGCGTCTCGAGCGTCGTCCCCGGTGTCCCTCCACCGGACCCGACGCCATGACCTGCACCGCCCACCTGCTGCTCGCCCTCTTCGCCGTCCCCGCCCAGGCCGGGGACGAGCCGGCCCGCGACCTCCCCGAGCTGGTCGCCGTGCTCGAGCGGGCGCGCGGGCCGTCCACCTGGGCCGGGGCCACGGCGGCGGCGCGGGAGCTCGGTGGGCTGCGCGATGCGCGGGCGATGGCCGCCCGGCTCGACCTCTGGGAGGAGAAGTGGGACGCCTTCCAGGGGGCGCTGCTCCGCGACCTCCTCTATCAGGGGATGCGTCGCGCGACGGAGGCCGAGGAGGCGGAGGTCCTGCTCGCGGCCGGCTTCGACCGGCGGCGCCACCCGTGGCTGCGCGTCCTGTGCTTCCGTGCGCTGGCGGCGGGCGCTGCGCCGGTCTCGGCGCGCGACCTGTTCCGACGGGGCTTCCGCCGCGACGAGGCCGCGATCCGCACGGCCTGGCAGGAGGCGGCCGGTCGGCTCCTCGCCGACGGCAGGGTCCGCTTCGGACGCGGCGCTCCGCGCGACGCGGCCGAGGCGCGGCGGCGCCTGCTCGCAGCCGGGCCCCCGTTCCCCCACCTGCGCGAGCTGCGCGACTGGGACGAGGACGAGCGTCGGGCGCTGGTGGAGTGCGCGGTCGCCCATCGCGACCCGGGCACGCGGGCGCTCGCCCTGCGCATCCTCGCCGCCGGTCCGGCGGAGGACGCCGACCTGGCGCGGGCCGTCCCCGCCGCCTTCGACGGCGACTCGGTGGCCACCCGGGACGCCGCGCTCGACGTGATCGACCGTCTCGGGCTGGCCGACGCCGTGCCCACGCTGATCGAGGACCTGACCGATGCCGTACGCCGGGGCGGGCGCTTTCCCCACGAGGAAGCGGCCCTGTTGCGTCGGCTGACCGGCCGTCCCTTCGGGCCCTCGCCCCGCGCCTGGGAACGCTGGTGGCAGCGCGAAGGGCGCGACTGGCTGCTGGCGGGCGGCATGCCGCCCCTGCGGAGCGGCGCCGGGGCCGACGCCGGGGGCGGTGCGGCCCCCACCGTGGCCTCGTTCTTCGGGCTGACCGTCCACGCCCGCAGGGTGGTCCTGGTGGTGGACGGCTCGGGCAGCATGCGCGCGACCCGAATCGGCGAGGCGAACGCCGTCGAGGCCGCCATCCGCGAGGCCCGGGCGCTGCTCGCGGGGCTCGAGGACGGCGCTGCCTTCGAGGTGGTGGTGGTCGAGGAGCGACCGGTGGCCCTGTTCGGAGAACTCCGGCCGGTCCGGCGGCGTACGCTGGCCGAGGCGGAGCGCTTCCTGGCGGCGCGCGAGTACCGCGGCACCTCGGCACTGGTCGAGGCGCTCGAGACCGCGATGACCACGCCCGGGGCCGAGGCGGTCCTCCTGGTCTCGGACGGGGGATCCAGCGCGGGACGCCACCAGTTCGACGAGTTCGTCCTCGAGGAGGCCGTCCGCCTGCACGACCGCCATGGGGTCGAGGTCCACACCGTGCTGGTCAGCGGCAACCGGCGGCACCGGCGATTCATGGCCGAACTCGCCGAGCGCACGGGAGGGCGGGCGACCCAGGTCGCCCCGGCGCCCCCGCCGTCGGGGCCGGGGGCGTCCCAGGAGTCCTCCTGAGTGGGTTCCAGACCGGAATCAGCACCAGAAAGGTGCGCAATCGCGCCCTTTGGGAGCCGCTATAGTGCGCATCTTCCGGCACCACCCACCCCCGCTCTCCCCGGTGCCGCCCGACAGCCATGAGCACGGAATCCCAACCCCGCCTCGAACGCTTCAGCTACGACGACGACATCGTCCGCAAGTTCGTCTTCGCCACGGTCCTCTGGGGGGCCGTCGGCATGCTGGTCGGCGTCCTCGTCGCCCTCCAACTCGCCGACCCGGCCTTCAACCTGGGCTTGAAGTGGACCAGCTTCGGACGCCTGCGTCCGTTGCACACCAACGCGGTGATCTTCGCCTTCGCGGGCAACGCCATCTTCGCTGCGGTGTACTACTCGTCGCAACGTCTGCTCAAGACGAGGATGTTCAGCGACCTGTTGTCGCGCATCCACTTCTGGGGCTGGCAGGCGATCATCCTCTCCGCGGCCTTGACGCTGCCGCTCGGCATCACCCAGTCGCGCGAGTACGCCGAGCTGGAATGGCCCATCGACATCGCCATCACCCTGGTGTGGGTGGTGTTCGCGATCAACTTCTTCGGCACGCTGAAGATCCGGCGGGAACGCCACCTCTACGTGGCGCTGTGGTTCTACATCGCGACCATCGTCGCCATCGCCGTCCTCCACATCTTCAACAACCTCTGGGCCATCGCCGGCCCCTTCAAGAGCTACTCCATCTACGCCGGCGCTCAGGACGCCTTCATGCAGTGGTGGTACGGACACAACGCCGTGGCCTTCTTCCTGACCACGCCGTTCCTCGGCCTGATGTACTACTTCCTGCCCAAGGCCGCCGACCGTCCGGTGTTCAGCTACAAGCTGTCCATCCTCCACTTCTGGAGCCTGGTGTTCATCTACATCTGGGCCGGCCCGCACCACCTCCACTACACCGCCATCCCCGAGTGGGCCTCGACCCTCGGTATGCTGTTCTCGGTGATGCTGTGGATGCCGTCGTGGGGCGGCATGCTCAACGGCCTGCTCACGCTGCGCGGCGCTTGGAACAAGGTCGCGGCCGACCCCATCCTGAAGTTCTTCGTGGTCGGCGTCACCTTCTACGGCATGTCCACCTTCGAAGGGCCGTTGCTCTCGGTGCGTGCGGTCAACTCGCTGTCGCACTACACCGACTGGACCATCGCCCACGTCCACGCCGGGGCCCTCGGCTGGGTCGGCTTCATGACCTTCGGCATGGTCTACTGGCTGCTGCCGCGCCTGTTCCAAACCGGAACCGTGGCCAAGCCGAAATGGATGGAACTGCACTTCTGGCTCGGCACCATCGGCATCCTGCTCTACATCGTGCCCATCTACGCCGCCGGCCTCACCCAGGGCCTGATGTGGCGCGCCTTCGACGCCGACGGCTACCTCAAGTACCCGGACTTCATGGAGACGGTCACCGTCTTGATTCCGATGTACTGGTTCCGCGTCGCCGGCGGCCTGCTCTACCTGATCGGCGCCGTGCTCTGCACCTCCAACCTCTTCCTCACCTGGAAGAAACGGCCGGCCAAGTACGAGGAGCAGGTCTTCGAGGCTCCGGCCCTGACGCCGGCCAAGCCCGCCGCCGAGCGCCCCGCCAACGTCGGCCTGCTGTCGTGGTTCACCTCCATGGACTGGCACCGCGCCTGGGAGGGTCGCCCGCTGAAGTTCTCACTGTGGGTCGGCGTCGCCGTGGTCTCGGCCTCCCTGTTCGAGATCGTCCCGACCTTCGTGGTCGAATCGAACGTGGCGACCATCGCCGCGGTGAAACCCTATACGCCGCTCGAGGTCTACGGGCGTGACATCTACATCGCCGAGGGCTGCTACAACTGCCATTCGCAGATGGTGCGGCCGATGCACCACGAGACCGAGCGCTGGGGCGACTACAGCAAGGCCGGCGAGTTCGTCTACGACCACCCCTTCCAGTGGGGTTCGCGACGGCTCGGCCCGGACCTCCACCGCGTCGGCCAGCGCCTGCCGTCGGCCACCTGGCACCTGCGGCACATGCGCAACCCACAGGACATCTCGGAGAACTCCATCATGCCGCCGTATCCCCACCTGCTCGAGCAGGACCTGGACTACGGCGTCATCCCACGGCGTCTGCGGGCGCTCGCCTCGCTGGGCGTCCCCTACACCGACGCGGAGGTCGCCGGCGGCGCCGAAGCCGCCAAGGCCCAGGCCGCCGAAATCCTGGACGAACTGGTCCAGGACGATCCCGGCGCATCCCGCTACGCCGACAAGGACATCCTGGCGCTCATCGCCTACCTGAAGCGACTGGGCACCGACATCACGAAGGCGGCCGAGGTCCCGCAGCGATGACCATGGACCTCGCCGTCACCAAGACCCTGGCCCTGCTGTTCTTCTTCCTGTTCTTCTGCGGGGTCGTCCTCTGGACCTTCTCGCCGCGTCTGGCGGAACGCTTCCGCCGCGAGGCCTCCCTGCCCCTCGACGAGGGGCGCCACGTCTCCCCCGACGACCCCTCCAACCCCGCCGACCGATGACCGAAACCCAGGAACCCCGCGACCCGAACGCTCCGGAGGCTCCCGTCGACCAGGAGCTCTTGCGCGCGCACGAGTACGACGGCATCCGCGAGTACGACAACCCCCTCCCCGGCTGGTGGAAGATGCTGTTCTGGGCCACCATCCTGTTCAGCATCCCCTACACCATCTGGTACCACGTGCTCGGCAACGACATCTACGCGGCCTACGAGGACGAGGTCGCCCAGGCCGCTCCCGCCGGGCCGACGCTGGAGACCACCGCAGCCGGGCTCATGGCCCTGATGGAGGACCCGCTGCAGCTCGAGAAGGGACGCAAGATCTTCGAGCGCAACTGCGCGGCCTGCCACACCGCGGATGGGGGCGGCCTGGTCGGCCCGAACCTCACGGACGACCACTGGATCGACGTCCGCAGGATCGAGGACATCCCGGAGGTGGTCCGGAAGGGAGTCCCCGCCAAGGGCATGACGCCATGGCAAGGCATCTTGAGCGACGACGAGATCGCCCTAGTGTCGGCGTACGTGGCCTCGCTGCGTGGGACGACTCCGGCGAATCCGAAGGAGCCCCAGGGCGAGGTCATCCCGCCCTGGTCCGCCGAATAGCGGACGCGACCCTTCCTCCCCCCGCTTCCGGGGGCCGTCCATGGAAACCGACTCCCCACTGCTGGCTCCCCCGGAGCAGGTCCTCTCCACCCTCAACCCGGACGGCACCCGCAAGTGGGTCCGCCCCAAGGTCGCAATGGGGAGGTGGTGGCGGCGACGCCAGATCGTCGCCTGGGTCCTGATCGTCCTGTTCACCCTGGTGCCCTGGCTCGAGATCGGGGGGAAGCCGGTGATGCGCCTCGACTTCCTCGACCGCCAGTTCGTCTTCTTCGGGACGACCTTCGACCCGACCGACACCCTCCTCCTCACCTTCCTCCTCCTCTCCATCTTCCTCTCGATCTTCTTCCTGACCGCGTTGTTCGGTCGGGTGTGGTGCGGCTGGGCCTGTCCCCAGACCGTGTACCTCGAGTTCCTGTTCCGCCCCATCGAACGCTTCCTCGAGAAGATGGGCAAGCGCCACGGTCCGCGCACGATGCGGGTGGCGCACGGCGTCAAGTGGGTGGTCTATGCAGCCCTGGCGCTGCACCTCGCCAACACCTTCATCTCCTACTTCGTCGGGCCGCGCACCGTCCTCCACTGGTCGTTCTCGTCCCCGGCGCTCCACCCCGCCGCCTTCTCGGTGGTCATGGTGGTGACCGTGCTGATCCTCATCGACTTCGGCTGGTTCCGCGAACAGATGTGCACCCTGGTGTGCCCCTACGCGCGGCTGCAGTCGGTTCTGCTCGACGAGGATTCGCTCATCGTCGCCTACGACGAACGGCGCGGCGAGCCGCGCGGCAAGCTCAAGGCGAAGGACGGCGCCCACGGCGACTGCATCGATTGCAAGCTGTGCGTCGCCGCCTGCCCTACCGGAATCGACATCCGCGACGGCTTGCAGCTCGAGTGCATCGCCTGCACGCAGTGCATCGACGCCTGCGATGCGGTGATGGACAAGATCGAACGACCGCGGGGCCTCATCCGCTACACGTCGAAGCGCGCCCTGCGCGGAGAGAGGCCGCGGCTGCTGCGGCCCCGCGTCGTGCTCTACCCGCTCCTCATCCTGGGTTCGCTCTCCGCCCTCACGATTGGGGTGCACAATCGCGACGAGACCCTGGTCCGAGTCCTGCGCGTGCAGAACACCCCGTTCGTGGTCCAGGACGACGGCAGCGTCCTCAACCCGGTCCGGGTGATGGTCGCGAATCGAAGCGACGAGGCGCGTACCTACGAACTGCGCCTGACCTCCCCCGAGGGCGGGCGACTCCTGGCGCCGATGTTCCCGCTGTCCGTGCCCGCCGGGGAGGAGCGCGATGTCGTGGTCCAGACCATCCTGCCAGGTTCCGCGTTCCACGACGGCCGGGCCGGAGCCCGACTCGAGCTGGTGGACGACACCGGCGCGGTCCGTACCCTGGAGCACACCCTGGCCGGCCCGCTGGGCGCCGCCGGGGAACCACGATGAACCCGGCCACGTTCTGGAAACTGGTGCCGGTGGTCCTGCTCGGCTCCACCGTGGCCTTCGGGGCGTGGCGCGTGGCCGTCGTCCTCGACGACCCCTCGTTCGCCGTCGAGGAGGACTACTACGAGCGCGGCGAACACTGGGACGACGAGATCGCGGCGCGGGCCGCATCGGCAGCGCTCGGCTGGAACGTCACCCTCGAGGCGGAGGCGGTGGCGGTCGGCGACGGAGGCGAGGACCGGCTCGTCCTGGTGGTCGGGAACACCGAAGGCCCGGTCACCGGCCTGACCGGCGAGGTCCAGGCCTTCCACAACGCCGACCCGGCCCACCCCCGTGAGGCCGTGGTCGAAGAACTCGGCGACGGACGCTATCGCTTCGGGCTCGACGTCCAC
>JALUVI010000198.1 GCA_027020785.1 Planctomycetota bacterium
CAGGTGAGGGCGCGACCGAACTGCTGCCAGTCGGGTCGGTCCGGCGGCGGGCACTCGGCTATCCAGGCGCCCGAGCCCGGGTAGTAGACCGCGAACGGGCGGTGGCGCTCCGTCCACCACTCGCAGAGGGCTTCGCTCTGGGCGTCGGTGAGGTCGATCTCGAGCAGGTCGCCCGGGAGCGGCGCGCCGTCCGGGACCGGCGGGTGGCTGGCCGCGCAGCCGAGGGCGACCAGCCCGAGCAGCCCCGGGGTCAGGCCGAGGGCATTCACAGGCACGACCGGCTGCCCGAGGGCGGCGAGGGCGACGCGTACTCGGCCACCGTCCAGCAGAGGACCCCCTGGCACGGCTCCGCCGCCCACCTGACGACGCCGCGGCACGTCAACGTCTCGTCGTGAGGCCAGCAGATGAATTGCGGCGGGTCCTCGCAGTTCCCGAGACACACCGTCCCCGGCGGGCACGCGGCGTCGCCGCCGCCTCCGGGGACGGTCGAGTCGCACAGCTCCCGGCCCCACCGGCAGTCGTAGAGGCTCACCCCGCTGCCCATGCTGAAGCCCGGGGGCACGCCCGGCACGGGCGCGTCGGTCGCGTACTGGTAGCGGCAGAAGTCGGTCACCTCGCACGGGCCCCAGGCGCCGCCGGCGCAGGCCTGCGTGCCGGGCAGGTTCCGCCCGCACCCGCCAGGGTCCGCCTCGCACGACCGCGGCGCGATGCCCTCGTCGGTCCGCCCGTCGCAGTCGTCGTCCACGCCGTTGCACACCTCCGGCGTCGTCTCGACCCGGCAGCTCGCCGCGGTCGGCGAGCACACCGTCGTCCCGAGCCGCCCCGGGCACCCGGGCGGGTTGCAGGGCGCGCCCGCGTCGCACGGCACCGAGCACACCCCGTCCCGGTCGACGAGCCCCGCGCAGCAGCCGAGCACCGCGTCCGGCGGCGCGCCCGCCGCCCCGCACACCCGGCAGAGCCCGCCCGCGCACTCGCCCCGGCCGCAGCACTCCGCGCTCGCCCCGCAGGCCGCGCCGAGCGGCCGGCAGCACGCCCCCCCGAGGCAGCGGTCCGCCGGGTCGCAGCAGCCCCACCCCTCGGCGCCCCCCGCGCACTGCCCGCCGGTCGCCCCGCAGCCCGTGCACGCGCCCTGGCCGCTGCTCGGCTCGGGCAAGGTCGCCTGGCAGGTGTCGAGCACCGCCGGGTCGTCGCTCGGGCAGGCGCAGTCCCCCGCGTCGCTGCACGGCCGCAGGCAGACCCTCGCGCCGGGCGCGCGCGGGTCGGCGAGGCACTCGGTGCCCGGCTCGCACACCGCGCACCCGGGCTCGCCCCAGTCCGCGTCGCACGGCGCCCCCTCGCGCCGCGGCGGGACGCACTGCCCGTCGTAGTCCTGCGGCAACTCGAAGCCCCCTTCCCCGGCCCCGCGGCCGGTCGACCTCCAGACTCTAGGCGCGGCCGCCCGGGGGCGTCAACGCCCGCCGAGCGCGCGTCCGGTCAGGGCCGGGTGAACGCACCCCGCGGGTCGGAGTCGGGCGGCGTCCGGCGCGGGGCGCCCGAACGCGGCCGCCGCCCCGGCCTCGCGCGCGCCGGGCTCATGGCCAGAACACGGGCGAGCCGCAGTCGGGCGGCCGCGTGCAGACCTCGGACCTGGGGAGGCGACACCACCAGTAGGTCTCGGA
>JALUVI010000199.1 GCA_027020785.1 Planctomycetota bacterium
TGGTGTTCTCGGCGGCCCGCGAGGAACGGATGGCGCCCCACCCGACTCCGGGCGAGGTCATGCCGCCGTCGCCGCGGCCGCTCGGCCTGTCTGCCGTCACCGCCCTGGGCGGCTTCGTACTGTTGGCGCTGGCCTCGGACTGGTTCGTGGACGGTGCGCTCGGTCTCGCCGCCTCCTTCGGGTGGCACGAGGGGTTCGCCGGCTACCTCATCGCCGCCCTCGGCACGTCGTCCCCGGAGCTCTTCACCACGGTGCGGGCGGTGCGCTCGCACGCCTCCGACGTCGTCTTCGGCAACGTCGCCGGTTCGAACGCCTTCAACCTCCTCCTCGCCGGGGGCGTGCTCCTGGTCCTCGGTCGCGGCCCGCTCGACGCCTTCGGTCTGCCCGCCCAGCTGTGGGCCAACCTCGCGGCCACGCTGGTCCTCCTGACGCCGGCGCTCGCCCGTCCGGTGCGGCGCTCGCTCGAGGTCCACCACTCCCGTCTGCTCGGCGCCGCGCTGATCGTGG
This sequence comes from Planctomycetota bacterium, assembly GCA_027020785.1. Taxonomy (GTDB): domain Bacteria; phylum Planctomycetota; class UBA1135; order UBA1135; family UBA1135; genus JALUVI01. The sequence continues at coordinate 508 of JALUVI010000199.1, forward strand.
GCTGGGTCCTCTCGCTGCTCTGGGTCCACCGCGGATGAACGACTCCTCCATGCCCTCCCCGGCCGCCGACGGGGCAGCCGCCGCAGCGCTCTCCGGCGCCGAGGTCGCCGCCCTGGTCGGCGGCGTCCTCCATGGCGAAGCGCCGGGGCCGTTCCGCGACCTGCGCGATCTCCGCGACGCCGGCCCGCACGACGTCGCCTTCTTCGCCGCCGGCGGCGTCGGTGCGCGCCCGCCGCGACGCGAGGACCTGGACGCCCTGGCCGCGACCCGCGCCGGACTGCTCCTGGTCGCCGATCCGCAGCACGCCGGAGGGCGGCCCCACGTCCTCGTCGCCGACCCGCACCTCGCCGCGGCGCGCCTGCTGCGCCGCTTCGTCGGGGCCGACGCCGCGCCCGAGCCCACTGGGCCGCCCGAGGTGGACCCGAGCGCGGTGGTCTCACCCGAGGCCGAACTCGGCGCGGGGGTGCGGGTCGGCCCGTTCTGCGTCGTCGGCCGCGGCGCCGTCCTGGCTCCCGGCGTCGTCCTCCACGAGCGCGTCTCGGTGGGGGCGGGCGTCCACGTCGGCGCCGGCTCGCGGCTGCACCCCGGCGTCGTCCTGTACCCGAACGTGCGCCTCGGCGAGCGCTGCACCCTCCACGCCAACGTCGTCCTCGGCGCACCCGGCTTCGGCTACGCCTGGGACGGTGCGCGCCACCTCCACGTCCCGCAACGCGGCGGCGTGCTCGTCGGCGACGGGGTGGAGATCGGCGCCGGCAGCACGGTGGACGCCGGCACCTTCCGGCCGACCGAGGTCGGCGACGGCTGCATCCTCGACGACCTGGTCCAGGTCGGCCACAACTGCCGGCTCGGGCGTCACGTCGTGCTCTGCGGACAGGTCGGCCTGGCCGGCGGAGTCGAGGTCGGCGACGGCGCCGTCCTCGGCGGCCAGGCCGGCGTCGGCAACCGCGTCCGCATCGGCCCGGGCGCCCGCGTCGCCGGCCAGGCCGCAGTGTTCCGCGACGTCCCACCGGGCGGCACGGTCGCCGGTTCGCCGGCCGTGGACTATGCGACGTACCGGCGGATGCAGGCGCGGTTGCGGCGGATGGGGCGTCACGACGACTGAAGACGGAAACTGGCCATCCAGGGTGTGCTGACCCCGAGCGAAGGCGGAGCGGATCCGCGGAACGGCTCGCGAGGGCGCAACCTCTCCGCGACGGGGCCCTCCAGGCCTCGCTCGGGGTGACAGGTCACCCCCGGGGCCTCGACCCGGCCCCCAGGGCGCCCATCTCGCGCCTCGACACCAGGGAAGACGCTCCAGGCGGGCCGTGGTCACACGATTCCACCGTCAGCACAATCTGGATGGCCAGTTTCCGTCTTCAGGCGGCCAGGTAAGCGTGCAACCGCAGCAGGAGCTGGCGGTGCACCCCTTCCTCCAACACGTCGAGGGCCTCCTCGAAGCAGGTCCAGCGCCATGCCGCGAGGCCGGCGGCCGGGCGGGGTTCCAGGTCGGGGTGCGGCAGGGCGAAGCCGACCGGCCAGCGGACCAGTCGCAGGTCGCCGACCTCCTCGACCAGCCCCGGCATCGGCGAGACCAGGTCGGCGGGGTGGGCGAGCCCGGTCTCGCTGCGCACCCGCCGCAGCGCGGCGCGGCGCAGGTCCTCGTGCCAGTCCACCGGCCCCGTGACCGGGCGCCAGGCGCCCTCGTGGCGCGGCTCGGGCATCAGCAACAGGTACTGCGGCCGGCCCTCGGCGTGGCGGTACACGAACACGTCCACCTCGTGGCGCAGGCCCAGCTCGCCGAAGTCGGCGGGACGCGAGGGGAAGGAGTCGGTCATGGCGTACGGAGCGGGCGGCTCGGCCCGACGGGGCTACATTGTTCCATCGGCCAATCCGCGCCGCACCTCAAGCCTACCCCGTGGAACCCGCCCTCGAGGCCCTCTGGGGCCGTCTCGTCGCCCGCACCGACTACGAGCGCTGCGCCCGGCCGCGGGCGGCGCGGTTCGAACTCGACGCGATGCGGGCCCTGCTCCAGCGCCTCGGCGAGCCCCAACGCGCCTTCGGGTCGGTCCACGTCGCCGGCAGCAAGGGCAAGGGGACGACCGCCCACTTCCTCGAACGCGGCTGGCGCGCCGCCGGGCTGCGGACCGGGCTCTACACCTCGCCGCACCTGACCGACTGGCGCGAGCGCATCCGCGTCGCCGGCGCACCCGCCGCCGACGCCGCGCTCGCCGCCGCGCTGGACGCGGTGCTGGCCGCGGCCGAGGACCTGCCCGAAGCCACCTTCTTCGACCTCCTCACCGCGACCGCCTTCGTCGTCTTCCGCGACGCCGGCGTCGAGGCCGCCGCGGTCGAGGTCGGGCTCGGCGGGCGCAGCGACTCGACCAACGTCCTCGAGCCGTGGGCCTGCGTCGTCACCTCGATCGAACTCGAACACACCGACGTGCTCGGCCCGACCCTGGCCGCGGTCGCCGGCGAGAAGGCGGGCATCCTTCGCCCCGGCGCGCCCGCCTGGCTCGGCGCCGACCTGCCGTCCGAGGCCCGCGCGGTGCTCGAGGCCGAGGCGGCCCGGGTCGGCGCCCCGGTACGCACGCCGCCGTCGGGCGCGCGGCCGCCGCGCGGTCTCGCCGACCACCCGCTCGAGCACGTGCGCCGACTCGGCGCCCTCGCCCGCGCCGTCCTCGCCGACCTGCCCGCCCCGGCGCGCGCCGGCGCGGCCGCCCTGGACGCGCTCGACGCCTGCGACCTCGCGATCCCGGGACGATTCGAGGCCTTCCGCGTCGGCGGCCGCGTCGTCGTCCTCGACGTGGCGCACTCCTCGAACAGCCTCGGAGCCGTGGCCGCGGCCTTCCGCGCCGCCTTCCCGGAGCGGCGCGCGCTCCTGCTCGCGGCCCGCGACGATCGCGACCCGGCGGCGCTCGCCGCGGCCCTCGGCCCGCGAGCCGCCGACGAGCTCCGCTTCGCCTGCCCGGCCGGCGACCACCCGCGCAGCGCCGACCCGGTGCGGCTCGCGGCCGCCTTCGGGGCCGAGACGCTCGCGGCCGCGCCGACCACGGCGGACGAGCTCGCCGCGGTCGCCCCGGGGCTGCCCCTCCTGGTCACCGGCTCCACCTACCACGTCGGCGCGCTGCGCCCGGCCCTGCTCGCGCACGGGGATAGAATCGCCCCTCCGCGGCCCCGCGCCGCGACCCGCCCATGACCGACGAGGACGAGATCCGTCTCTCCTACCGCGATCCGCTCGTCGAGCGGCTGCGCGCCGAGGGGAGCCTGGCCTCGGGCGACGTCGAGGTCCTCCTGCCGGGCTCCTTCGGCTTCTGCTGGGGCGTGGACCGCGCGCTCGCGATGGTGGACGAGGCGCGACGCGAGTACGCCGGGCGCCCGCTGTGGCTGATCAGCAGCATCATCCACAACCCGCGGGTCAACGCCGACCTTCGCGCCTCCGGCATCCGCTTCCTGCGCGGCGAGGGCGCCGAACCCGACGGCTGGGCGCGGCTCGGCCCCGACGACGTCGTCATCGTCCCCGCCTTCAGCGCGCCGGTCGAGGACCTGGAGCGTCTGGAGCGCCTCGGCGTCACCGTCGTGGACACGACCTGTCCGTGGGTGGTCAAGCCGCACAAGCGGACCGTCAAGTACGTGAGGGAGGGGTTCACCTCGGTCATCCACGGCACCCTCGGCCACGAGGAGACCGAGGCGACGTGCTCGCTCATCCGCCACCACGGCGGGCACTACGTCGTGGTCCACACCCTCGAGGAGACCGAGGTGCTGGCGCGCTTCCTGGAAGGCGTACTCGACGAGGCCGCGCTGCGCGCCGGACTGCCGCCGTCGGCGTTCTCGCCCGGCTTCCGGCCCGACGAGCACCTGCGGCGCATCGGCGTCATCAACCAGACCACGATGCTGGCGCGCGAGTCGCGCGCGGTCGGCGACCGGCTGCGGCGCGCGCTCGAGCGGCGCGACGGCGGCGACGGGCTCGACGAGTCGTTCCGCGACTTCGACACCATCTGCCGCGCCACCCAGGACAACCAGGACGCGGCCGAGGCGGTGGTGGCGGCGGCCCCCGACGTCTACCTGGTGGTCGGCGGCTTCGATTCCTCCAACACCAAGAACCTGGCCCGCGTCGGCGACCGCGCTGGCATCCCCTCCTTCCACATCGAGGGGCCGGAGTCGCTCCACGCCGACCGCGTCGTCCACCGCGAGCGCCCCGGCGGCGCCATCGTCACCACTCGGGACTGGCTGCCGGCGAAGCGCCCGCTGCGCGTCGCCTTCAGCGCCGGCGCCAGCACCCCCGACACCCTGCTCGGCGCCGTCGTCACCCGCCTCTTCGAGCTCGCCGGCGCCCCGGCGCCGGCGAGCGTCTGAAGCGGTACCGTCGGGCGACCGTTTCCCTCACAGGACGAGCGTGTTGCTCGTACAGCAGGTCGAGGCATCCACGGCCTGCAACAGGAGCCCACACACGCGCGACGGCAGCGCCGGGGCCGGGAAGCAGACGATCACGCTCGTCGGATCGGCCACCTGGGCAAGGCGGGGGGACTGGATGTCCACGACCAAGCCCGTGCAGGGCATTCCGGTCCAGGTGAAGGAGCCGCTCGTGCCGAACAGTAGGAATGGAATCCGGACATCGAGAGGTCGTATCGGGCTTGCGGTGCCAACGGGGGGGTAGGATGACAGAATGCAACCGAAGACACGAATCCTCCCCCTGGCCGTGATCGCTTCGATCATGGCCGTGCCATGCGCTTTCGCGCAGAACCAGAATCTCATCCACTGCGTTCCTGTGGCGGCATGGGAGAAGACGGAGTACGTCGAGCCCCTCCCCTTCGACGATGGTGACGACGATTGGAGCATCCACGTCACGGGCAGGCGAGGCAGCGCCCAAGCGGATTTTGGTGACTCCTGGTTGGAGGAGAAGCAATATAGGAACAGCCGGACCAGGGAATACAAGGAGATCTGGGTCTACGAAGGGGATCGGGTAGGCCATCTCGAAGGGGCCGCCACCCTCGAGTCATCCGCATCGGTCCAGGTCGGTGCTTCGGGCCCCATCCGTGAGAACTACGCTGCGCTGCAAATCGTCGGATTCCTGACCTACGTCTCTCGTACCGACAATGGAAGCAAGAAGAAGATCGTTCGTCTGGACGGGTCGGCCGCTGAGGTCAGGGAGGGGATGCTACAGCCATTCACCTTCTATCCTCCAGAGTACCCACCCTTCGATTCGAACATCAACCACGCTGCAGGAGTGTACGGAGACGGTGATGGTCCCTTCACGGTCCTAGAGGGAGAGTGCACCAACTCTTTTGAATTCACGGCCACCTGTGCGGTTGGCCTCGAATTTCGCTATCTCCGTATCGGGGGTCAGGCAGAGGCGATTGGCCAGGGCCTCTTGACCGCTACGGGGACGATCAGGCTGAGCGATCTTCCGCCAGAGGACTGCGGCTCATGAGGCGGTCAAAGGCGGGGGCCCTGGTGCTGGGGGTGATCGCGCTGTCCTTCTACGTCTTCCTGCGTTCGAACGAGTGGGAAGGTGTCGCCGGCCCGCCCGATGCTTCGACCTCGTCCCCAGGTCGGGTCGCCGCCGGCGAACCAGCGGCGATTCCGCAGCGCCAGGAAGCTGTTGGGGTCACACCACCCGCAGGGAGGAGTGGAACGCTCCACCTCACCGCAGGAAATGGATGCCCCGGCGAAGTCGAGGTCTTCCTGCTCGGTGAGGCGGGATCACGCGTCCATCGTCGGGTGCATCTCCCCGCACGTCTCCACCTCGCCGTTGGGGGATGGGCGGTGTTCGTGCGCGGCGCTGGTGCCTTGCCCTCCTTTGGCCGGGTCCAGGTCACCGACGAGGATGAAGACCCGAACGGAACCGTCTTCCGGATCGCCCCCGCTGGAAGTCTGCACCTGGCCGTGGACGTCGCCCCCGAACGAAGCGAGTTGGAGGTGCATGCGCGCGTGCGCCTCGACGTCCAGGAGTTCTTGGCGTGGTGGCAGTCCTTCGACGGCATTCCCGCAGATCGGCGGCTCGCAAGGTCGTTGGGGGGCCGCGCCACCACGCCTTCGGCGCTTCCAGGACAGGCCGACCCAGATGCGGTCTTTGCATGGATGGCATCGCTTGCTCGGGGCCTCGAGCCCCCGACCTCGCCCCGTACCTGGGGCGAGGTCGTCTGGACCGAGGTGGTTCCACCCGATGGCCGGGTCCTCTTTCCTTCGCTCCCTGCCGGTCCCAACCTCACCTGGCGCCTGCTGGCCGATGCGGCATGCAGCGTCGAACCCTCGACGCGGGACCCGGCCGAAGTCTCTCTCCGGAGTCTCGACGAACGTCTCGAATCCCTTCCGTTCACTCTGCGCTGTGGAGAGGAGACGGCGCTTCGCGGTCGCGTACTCCCGCCGACCGGGGTCCGTGGCCGTCTCGATCTCTCTTGGGTCGACCCTGCCGCGCTCGACGGGCGGATCGGGGTGTCGCAGATCGTCGAGGTCGAGCGTGGTGGACGCCCGATGACCGACCTGCTTGCGGAAGCCCTCCTGCGGCCCGACTCCGAGGGGCGGTTCCACGGTGACCTCCTGGCTCCCGGCCCGAAGTCCTTGTCCGCCGCCTGGTGGGACGACGCCGGCAACGTCGTCGTCGCCCAGCGCAGATTCATGGCGGTGGAGGGAGAGATCTCGGATCTCGGCGTGGTCGCGCCGACGCCTTCGCGTCCTCTGGTCGTCGAGGTCCGCCTCGTGGACCCGGAGGGACGCTCCTTGGAACCGGCGGAGGTCTTCGATGAGGAGGATGGTCGTCCGCCGACCATGGCGGTCGCCTTCCACGCCCTGGACCGAAGCCCCGACGAGGAGCTCCGCGTACTGGCCCGGCTTCCCGTCGGTCGGACCTCGGTCGTCCACGGTCTCGGGGCAGGACGCATGCGGGCCTCCTGCACCTGGTTCGGAGGGCAGCCTCGCCTGCGGAACGGCTGGAGCCTCCTTCCGGAGCCCCGAGCCGTCGTCCTCGACCTCGACCGAACCGATCGTTGGGTGGTCGAAGTAGCCGTCGGGCACACCGACGCGGGCCGCATCGTCCTCCAATTCCCGAGGGATGCCGGTTCCCTTCCCCGAGGAGAGTTCGAAGCGGAAGTACGATGGTCGGGAGTCCTGGAAGGGGCGCCATCGTCCAACGAAGAGGGCCTGTCGTTCCGAATGGAGGCAGCTGACCGGGCCGTCGCCACCACTCCGCTTCGGCTCGACAAGGACTTCGTCGTGGTCGTCCTCGGAGAGCGCGGTGCGGCGTCGCGGTGGGTGGGAGGAGCTCCTCTGTTCTGGGACCAGGACCCTGCG
>JALUVI010000200.1 GCA_027020785.1 Planctomycetota bacterium
GACCTTCACCTACTCCGATCGCGAGCTCCTCCAGAGCATGGACTTCGAGTCCATGTCGGCCGACGAGGTGGCGCGGGCCAAGGAGATCATCGCCCGCATGCAGCTCCCGATCATGGCGGTGCCGACGCGACGCTTCCGGCCCGATCCGCGCGGCCGGCGCGTGGACATGCGGGCCACCATGCGGACCGGGCTGCGTACCGGCGGAGGCATCATCCCGCTGCGGCGCCGGGCCCGGGCCCGGCGACACCCGCCGCTCGTCATCCTCTGCGACATATCGGGCTCGATGAGCAGCTACTCGCGGATGTTCCTGCACTTCCTCCACGCCATCACGAACGACCGCGACCGGGTCCATACCTTCCTGTTCGGGACCCGCCTGACCAACGTCACGCGGTACCTGCGCTACCGCGACGTCGACCTCGCCCTTCAGAAGGTCGGCCAGGTCGTCGAGGACTGGGCCGGTGGCACCCGCATCGGCCATTGCCTCAAGGTCTTCAACGGCGACTGGTCGCGCCGCGTGCTCGGCCAGGGCGCCGTCGTCCTGCTCATCTCCGACGGCCTCGATCGCGACGCGGCGGCCGGCCTCGAGGAGCAAATGGAGCGTCTCCACAAGTCGTGCCGGCGTCTGATCTGGCTCAATCCGCTGTTGCGTTACGAAGGCTTCGAGCCAAAATCAATGGGAGTGAAGGCCATTCTTCCGCATGTCGACGATTTCCGCCCGGTTCACAACCTCGCAAGCCTCCGGGATCTGGCGGAGGTGTTGGCGCGGCAGGGACCGCGCGTCGAGGAAGGTGCGGGCCGGAGAGAGGACCGAGCGGCGTGATGGAAGCGTCGAGCAAGACCCCCGAGCATGACGACGTGCTCGGGCGAGCGGCGGCCTGGAAGGCGGAGGGCCGGGGCGTGGCGCTCGCCACCGTCGTCAGCACATGGGGATCGGCTCCGCGACCGGTGGGCAGCCAGCTCGCCATCGACGACCGTGGCGCCATGGTCGGCTCGGTGAGCGGCGGCTGCATCGAGGGCGCGGTCGTCCAGGAGGCTCTCGAAGTGCTGCGGGACGGCACCCCGCGCCTGCTCGGATTCGGCGTCAGCGACAACCAGGCCTGGGAGGTCGGGCTCGCCTGCGGCGGCAAGATCCAGGTCTTCGTCGAGCGAATCGACTGACGCGGAACGGTCCATGCGAAGCGACCTCCTCGATCGGATTCTCGCGGCGCGGGCGGCCAAGCGGGCGGTGGTGCTGGCCACCGACCTCGCGACCGGCGCCCAGGAGCTCGTCTATCCCCACGACGGCCAAAGCGACGGCGAGCCCACCGACGAGGCCCTTCTCTCGGCGGCCCGCGAGGCGCAGCGCGCCGACCGGAGCGGCACCGTCGACGGCGCGGGGCTCCGGCTCGCCGGCCGGACCCCCGAAGGACCGGTCTTTCTCAACGTCATCAACCCGCCGCTCCGCATGGTCGTCGTCGGCGCGGTGCACATCGCCCAAGCCCTGGCGCCGATGGCAGCGCTGGCCGGGTTCGAGGTCACGATCATCGACCCGCGCCGGTCGTTCGCGACCGCCGAGCGCTTTCCCGGCGTGGCGCTGTCGTCGGAGTGGCCCGACGAGGCCATGGCGGCGCTCGAACCGGACGGCCGCACGGCGGTGGTCACTCTCACGCACGAT
>JALUVI010000201.1 GCA_027020785.1 Planctomycetota bacterium
CCCGTCGTCGGGACACACGCAGGTCGAGCAGGGCCAGACCGGATCCTGAAGGGAGGGTGCCGATGAAGCGATCGAGAAGTAGAGGAGGAGGAGGGGCCACCACATGATCCTTCTATCGCCCCCCCCGGTTTTCCTGGTTTTCCGTTTTTCCAGCCACCGTGGAGCCGTTCTGGTCGGCTCTCGCCGCACGGGACTTCCCCCGGACGTTCGAGGGCCTACGCCTCGGTCACCCGGCGCCCTTCCTTCGCATGCGCATCGGCGGCGGCGAGAGCCGCGGCCACGCCGGGGCGGAACTCCGGGTCGCGCAGGACGACCCCGTTCAGGAGGGCGGCCTCCTCGGGGGTCGGAAGGGCGGCGGCTTCGCGGGCCAGGAGCCACCAGTGCTGGCGCGGGTGATACCAGGGAATGGGTAGGGCGGCGAGCCCCGACTCGTCGGCGAGGGCGCGCACCGTGTCCGGGCGATAGGCGACGCACTCCGGGTAGATCCAGCCGTCGCCGGTGAAGTCCTCGTCGCCGTGGACGAAGGTGGCGAGGAACAGCCCGTCCAGGCGCAGGGCCTCGCGGACGTTGCCCAAGGCGTGGCGCACCAGGTCCTTGCCCGCATGGGAGAAGATGGATTGCGCGACCACGTAGTGGAAGCGCTTGCCGAAGCCGTCACACCGGAAGTCGGCGTTGTGGTCGAAGCGCGGGCGCTTGCGCCAGGCCAGGAAACGGCCGACCTCGCGGCGGATGCCCTCGCGGACGAGCCACCGATTGGGCTCGATGCCGTGGTAGCGCCCGCTCTCGAGGTAGACCAGGAGCAGGCGGCCGGCGCGAAGCGAGCCGCAGCCGAGGTCGAGCACGTCGTGATGGGCCCGCAGCCCCAACGCACACAGCAGCCGGAACTGGGTCGCCCCCATGAAGTCGTACTGGCGGGGAGGGCCGACGTAGGCCTGCCAGTGGGGGTCGCCCGGTCTCAACTCGGCGGTCGTGCTCACCGAGCCAGTGTAGCCGGCCCGAGGTGGTGGTCGGGGGACGAGTCGGGGCGCCGCTAGACTGTGCGCCGAGCGCCATGGGCTCCTCCCCCCATCCCCGCCTGGACGTCGCCGAGTTCCACGGCGACGGCATCTCCGCCGAACTCTCGGCCGCCGTCCACCGTGTCGCGGAGGCGCTGCCGCTGGACGTCACGTTCCATCCGGTGGACCTGACGCTCGAGCGTCGCCGCCGCGACGCCGAGGGCGCCTACCGCGACGCCGAGGCGGCCATCCGCAAGTACGGTGTCGCGGTGAAGTACCCGACGGTGACCGAGGACGAGTCGCCGAACAAGGTGTTGCGCGAACGGCTCGACTTCTCGGTCATCCACCGTCCGGTGGCCAGCATCCCCGGTGTGCCGAGCCGTTTCGAAGGACTGGTGGACGTCCACATCGTGCGCATCGCCGTCGGCGGCACCTACGAGGACGCCGGACGCCGCATCGGCACCGAAGCCGCGGTCAGCGTGCGCGTCATCGAGCGCCGCCCGAGCTTCCAGGCCGCCCACTTCGCCTTCCACCTGGCGGGGCGTCTCGGCAGCGACGTGGTGTCGTCGTCGAAGTACACCATCCAACGCGCCACCGACGGTTTGTTCGAGGACGTCGTCCGCGAGGTCGCGGCCTCGTATCCCGAAGTCGGTCACCGCAGCGAACTTTTCGACGCGCTACTGGCCAAACTCATCATGTACCCGGAGGACTACCGGGTCATCGTGACGCCGAACGAATACGGCGACTTCCTCTCCGACGCAGCCTGCGGCATGGTCGGCTCCATCGGTCTCGGGGCCAGTGCCAGCTACGCCTTCGACGACGAAGGCCGCGTGACCCTGGCCATGTTCGACCCGGCCGGCGGCACCGCCCCCGACATCGCCGGCCAAGGCGTCGCCAACCCCTCCGCAGCGCTGTGGGCCTTCGCCATGCTGCTGGAACACACCAACTACCGCGCGCTCGGGCGCGCCCTCGACCAGGGGGTGCGCGACGCCATCCGGAGCGGCCACACCACCCGCGACCTCGGCGGCGAGCTCGGCACCGAGGCGTTCACCGAAGCGGTGGTCGCAGCCACCCTCGACCGTCTCGCCGGCAAGGTCCCGGCCGAGGACACGGCCTCCTGACGCCATGCTCCACGTCGGCTACGACATCCGACCCGCCTTGTTCGACTACGCCGGGGTCGGCCGCTACGTGCGCGAACTCGCGGTGGCGCTGACCAACCTCCCCGACGACGAAGGCCCCTTCCTCGAGATGTTCGCGAGCTCGTGGCGCGGCGGGCGGAAGATTCCGCCGGGGCTGCGCAAGGACCGCTGTCGCATGCACCGCGGCCCGCTGCCGGGGCGGGTGATGGAGCTCCTGAACCGCGTTCCGGGCCTGGACGCGGGGCGGGTTCCGGCCAAGGTGGACGTCTTCCACTGGACCGACTACACCTACCCCGCGGTGCGCACCGCGGCGCGGGTGATGACCCTGCACGACGCGGCGTTCGTGATGGACCCGCAGTTCCACGGCTGGGACACGGCGAAACTCCTGATGCGGGTGCGTCACGCCATCGCCCAGGCCGACCGGGTCATCGTGCCGAGCGAACCTTCGCGCACCGACGCCGAGCTGCTCGGTGTGCACGACGACCAGGTCGTGGTGGTCCCGCACGGGGTCAGCCCGTTCTTCAAGCCCGGCCCCGGACGTCTCGGCGACGGCGACTACCTGCTCACGGTCGGCACCCTCGAGCCGCGCAAGAACTACCTGCGCACCCTGCTCGCGATGGAGAAGCTGTGGGCCAGGGACGCCGCCCCCGACTGGGTCATCATCGGGCGCCGCGGCTGGGACTACGAGGGCTTCCTCGAGCGGATGGAGGGGTCGAAGTACCGCTCGCGCATCCGCTGGATCGAACACCTCTCCGACACCGAGCTCCTGCGCCACTACCAGGGCGCCCTGGCGTTCCTCTTCCCCTCGCTGCACGAGGGCTTCGGGCTCGCCGTGCTCGAGGCCATGGCCTGCGGCGTGGCGCCCGTGGTCGGCGAGGGCACGGCTCCGGCCTGGGTCGCCGGCGACTCCGCGATGCTGGTCGTCCCCAAGGACGTGGACTCCATCGCCGAGGGCGTGGAGCGCATCGTCCACGAGCACGCCTGGCGCCGCCAGGCGGCGGCGGTGGCGCTGCGGCGGGCACGCACCTTCACCTGGGAGCGCACCGCGCGCGAGACCCATGCGGTGTACCACCAGGCGGTGGAACGCCATCGCGCCCGCGGGCCGGTGGCGCGCCCGGCCTGACGCCCGTCGCCCCTCGGATCAGACCACGCCGGCGGCGAGACGCACGCCCCAGGCGACGAGGGCGGCGAAGCCGAGGCCGAGAGCGAGGACGAGGAGACGCACCCACAACGGCTGCTGACCGAGGTCGCCGAGACCGCGGCTGCGCTCGGCGCGCCGCAACTCGGCGCGGAGGCGGGCGCGCTCGGCCTCGGAAGCGGCGGTCCGTGCGCTCCCGGCAGCGGCGGCGACCGGTGCGTCCGCGGAGTCCGACCGGGTGCGCGGCGGCGGCGCGTCGCCGACCACGTCGAAGGCGACCTCGCCGAGGGTGAGCAGGCTTCCCGGGTGGAGCGGCCCCCGGTCCACGCGCCGCCCGTCCAGCCGGGTTCCGTTGGAGGAGCCGAGGTCCACCACCCACCAGTCTCCGTCGCGGCGCTCGATGCGGGCGTGGCGACGCGAGACGCTGGCGGCATCCACCGGCCAGTCGCAAGCGGGCAAGCGCCCGAGGACCATGCCGTCCTGGAGCGGGCGGGTCTCCCCGGTGTCGCGGCGGCGGAGCTCCATCGCGCCCTATGATGGCGGCGCGGTGCCGGAGCAGGAAATCGTCCTCGTCCTCGACGACCTCGCGCTGGAGCGCGGCGGTCGCCGCCTCGTGGCGGGCGTGAGCCTCGCGCTCCGCCGCGGCGAGCGGCTGCTCCTGGTCGGCCCGAACGGCAGCGGCAAGTCCACGCTGGCCCTGACCATCGCCGGCGTCCTGCCCGGTCCGGCCGCGGGCCGCCTGGTGCGGCCGCCCCGAGTCGGGCTGTGCCCACAGGAGCCGGCCTTCCCCATGCGGCACCGCGTCGGGGACCACCTCATGGAAGTGGCCCTCCTCGGTGGAGCCGACCGTGCGTCCGCGGCTCGAGACGTCGGCGCCCGTCTCGAGGAATGGGACCTCGCCCCGGCCGAGCGAACCCCCATCGGCCGTCTGTCCCGGGGCTGGCGGCAACGGCTGGCGCTGGCGCGCGCCTTCCTCGGTGCGCCCGACCTGGTCGTCCTCGACGAGCCGCTGACCGCACTCGACCCGGAAGGGGTCGCGGCCCTGCGCCGGGTGCTCGGACGCGGGGGCGGCCCGGCCGTCCTGGTCCTGGCGCCCCCCGACACCGGCTGCGAAGGGCTCGCCCCCGCCCACTCCCCGCTGGTCCCGTTGGCTGCGCCGCTGCCGTGAGCCCCCTCCTCGCCCTCGCCTGGTGCCGCGACCTCGCTCGACCGCTGACGGCCGGCGGCTTCGCGCTCGGTCTGGCCGTGGCGGCCGTCCTCGCCTTCCAGCCCGTCCTCGGCCCGGAGGATCCGGCCGGCGCCTTCCTCGCCCACGTCCAACTCCTCGCC
>JALUVI010000202.1 GCA_027020785.1 Planctomycetota bacterium
GTCTTGCTGTGCGGGCGCGTCCTCGCCGCCCGCCGGCGTGCCGGCATGGACCTCGAGGAGCGGCTGCGCGACCCGCGTGGTCGCCGGGCCCCGCTGGCGGCGTTCCTCGGTGCGAGCCTCGCCCTCGCCGGCCTCCTCGCCGCCGCGGCCGGCGTGGCCCTGGCGTTCGGACCCCACCGACCGCCGCCGCCGGCGCGGTTCCCGGTGGCGGTCCACGGCCTCGACGGCGGGGGCTGGGGCTTCGACTTCGGCGGCCGCGTCCCGGCCTCGGCCGACCTGCTCCTGACCCTCGCTTGGGACGAGGCGCCGCCCGAGGCCGGGGCCGCCTTCGTCGCCGACCCGGGAGGGACCCGGGTGGTCGCGCGGCCGGGCGAACTCCTGCGGGTGCCGGTCGGCCCCGCCGCCGCGGCCGCCGGTCGGCTCGAGCTCCGGCCTGCCGAGGGCGGCTCCTTTGGGGGAAGCCGCCCGGAGCTCCTGCGCACCCTGGCCCGACTCCAGGTCGCCCGGGCCGACGCTTTCGGGCTCGCGGTCGCTCTGGGCCGCCTGTTCCTGTTCCTGGCCCCGCTGCTGGCGATGCTCCTCGCACTCGAACGACGCGGCGACGTGGACGGGCCCCTCGCCGCCCTCGCCGTCCTCGCCCTGGCCGGCCTGCTCGCCGCCGACCCGGGCCCGGCCCCGATGGCCGTGCCCCGCGGCCCTGGCGGGCTGCTCGTGCGCGCCGTCCTCGGCCTGCGCGCCGTCCTGCCCGACGTCGGCGGCCTCGCCGCCGCCGGCCGGGACGCGGCCCTCCGCGCCGGGACGACGCCGATCGGTTCGGTCCTCGCCTGGTGGGCCCTCGGTGTGCTCGCTCTCTGGCTCGCGGCGCGGCCACGCCGGCGCGTCGCCCTCGGAGGAGGGACGGAATGAGGGCGAGGCGCCTCGAGCCCGCTGCCCTCATCTCCCTCGCCCTGGTGGTCTTCGGCGTGCTGGCCACCGTCCTCGGCCCGGCCCGGCCGCCGGGGCGGGACGCCTGGACCGAGTGGACCGCCTGGCTCGGGGCCCGGCGCTTCGAAGAGGCCGCGGCGCGCGACGAACCCGAGGCCCTCCTCCGTACCGCCCGCACCCTGCTCGCGCGCGGCGGCGCATCGGGCCCGGTGCTGTTCGCAGCCGACCGGGTCGGTTACCAGATGACCGCCCCGTCGTGGCATGCGACGCCGAGCGAAGCCCGGGCCCGGGCCCTGGAGGGGGTCCTGCTGCTGGAGGAAGCGCTCCCCCGCCTCTCCGACCCGTGGGAGGCGCGACGGCTCCAGGCCTGGATCGTAGTGCACCGGCTGCTGCCCGGCGGCCTCGGGCCGGCGAGTCCGCCGCCGGGAGCCCGGCCCGACCCGGAGCTCGCCGCCCTGGCCGTCCGCGCCGTCGCCGACTGGTTGGCCGGCGGCGGCGGTCCGCAGCGGGACCTCGGCGACGCCTATCGAGAGGTCCTCACGCTGCCGAAAGCGGAGCGGCCCGGCGCCCTGCTCGGGATGGTGCCGACGGCGGCGGGGCATTGAGATCGGGGCGGTCACCCCGGCCCGACGCCCCCGGGAAGAAGGGTGAACGCCTAGACTCTCGTCATGGACGCCGTCCTGGAGGCCCTCTCGGCGCATCCTGGGGAGTGGGCCTTCCTGCTCCTCCTGGCTTGCGGCATGGGCCTCCCGCCGTGGTCCGAGGAGCTCGTCCTGCTCGCCTGCGGCTGGTTCGTGGCCCAGGGGGACCTCTCCTACCTCGGGGCGGTGGGCTGGGCGATGGCCGGCATCCTGGCGGGGGACTCGGTGATGTTCGGGCTGGGCCGGCTGGCGGGCGACCGGGTCCACCGATGGCCGCTCCTGCGCCGGAGCTTCCGGCCGGCCAAACGAAGACGGTTCAACCACTACTTCCTGCGCTACGGGACGCGCGTGGTGTTCCTGGCGCGGTTCCTGCCCGGGGTTCGGCTGGTCACCTACCTGGTCGCCGGCAACCTCGGGATGCCGTGGTGGAAGTTCCTCGCCCTCGACGGCCTCGCGGCGCTGGTCACGATTCCGGTCGCCGTCTGGGTCGGCTGGAAGTTCGCCGCCAACCTGGACGAGGTCGCGGCCTGGCTCCACCGCTTCGAGTTGCCGCTGGCGGCCCTGGCCGGAGCCCTGGTCCTGTTGGTGCTGCAGAGGCTGGGGCGGGCGCGGCGATTGCGACTCGACGAGCTCCGTCGCCGGCGTCGGGAGCGCGACTTCGGCGGTCCCGGTGAGGGGCGGGGGGACGACGCCGGAAGGGGGGGAATCGGCTAGAATCCGCGCCCTCGCGGCGTCCTCCCGCCGCTCCTCCCCCAGCGCTTCGGCCGACTCCCGCCGCGCGCCTTCCCCCCTCCCAAGAGGACCCCCATGGAGACCTTCGTCCAGTACCTGCCGTGGATCGGCGCGATCGCCGCCTTGTTCGCCGCGGTGCTCTTCCAACTCCGGGTGATGCGCAACTCGCCCGGCAACGAGAGGATGCAGGAAATCGCCAAGGCCGTCCAAGACGGCGCCAAGGCCTTCCTGACCACCGAATACAAGGTCCTCTCGGTGTTCGTCGGCATCATCGCCGTCCTGCTGTTCCTGCTCGGCGACGCCAACGGTGGTGGGTCGCGGACCGCGGTGGCCTTCCTGGCCGGCGCCTTCTGCTCGGCGACCGCCGGCTGGTTCGGCATGTACACGGCGACGCGGGCGGCGGTGCGCACCACCGAATGCGCCCGAACCGGTCTCTCCCCCGCCCTGCGAGTGGCCTTCTCCAGCGGTGCGGTGATGGGTTTCATCGTGGTCGGCCTGGGCCTGCTCGGCGTGACCCTGTTCACCACCCTGTACTCGGACGGGCTGATGGGCATCACCGACCAGACCCTGCAGCAGGTCCTCGGATTCAGCTTCGGGGCCTCGTCCATCGCGCTGTTCGCCCGCGTCGGCGGCGGCATCTACACCAAGGCGGCCGACGTCGGCGCCGACCTGGTCGGCAAGGTCGAGGCCGGCATCCCCGAGGACGATCCGCGCAACCCCGCGACCATCGCCGACAACGTCGGTGACAACGTCGGCGACGTGGCCGGTATGGGCGCCGACCTGTTCGAGAGCTACGTCGGCTCGATCATCGCGGCGATGACCCTCGGCCTGGTGGCCGCGGCCGGCG
>JALUVI010000203.1 GCA_027020785.1 Planctomycetota bacterium
GCACAGGGCGTCGAAGACGCTCCGATCAGCGAGGTGTCGGTCCTGTGATTGTTGGGGCTGCGTCGGCGACGCGCGGTCCTCCGCGGGAGGCTCAGCTCTTCTTGGCGCGTGAGCGCCTCCTGCGTGTCTTGCGCTCTGCGGCGCGGTCCTCGGCGACCTTCTGCCGGTAGCTCGGGCCGTCGATATCGATGCGGAGCGCGTGCATGGCGAGGCGGTCGAGGATGGCGGCGGTCAGGGTGGCGTCGCCGAGATAGCTCCCCCACTCGCTCAGGAGGATGTTGGAGGTGATGGCGGTGGAGACGCGGCCGTGCCGTCGATCGACGAGGTTGTAGAGGGTGTGGGCGGCGGTGGGTTCGTCGCCCTGCTTCTTGACCTGACCCAGGCCGACATCGTCGATGATGAGGAGCTCGGGTCGAGCCCAGGCCTTGAGGCGTCGAGCGTAGGTGCCGTCGGCGAGCCCGGCGTGCAAGTCGTCGAGGAGATCGACGCAGCGTGCGTAGCGCATGCGGACGCCCAGACGACAGGCGCGCAGACCGAGGGCCTTGAGGATGTGGCTCTTGCCGGTGCCGCTGTCGCCGGTGATGACGAGGTCTTCGCGGCGCTGGACGAAGTCGAGGCGGGCGAGCTCGAGGATGAGGTCCTTGTCGAGCCCGGGCTGGAAGTCCCAGTCGAAGCCTTCGAGGGTCTTGCTCTCGATGAGGCCGCTGGTCCGGATCCGTCGCTCGACGCGTGTCTCGAGCTTGTGGGCCGCCTCGATGCCGAGGATGTGCTCGAGCAGGGCGGTGGTGCCCGGCCGCTCGCGGGTGGCCCACGCCAGGCGCTCCTCGAGCTCCGCGAGGGTGAGGGTCAGTCCGAGGAATCGGAGGTGTCCTCGGAGTCGCTCGAGGAGCTCGTCGTCGGAGGGTGGGCGCGGTGTTCGTCGTCGGGGCATGGCGTCTCCGGCTCGCTCTGGGCGAGCGGCAAGCGGTCGTACTCGGTGAGGTCGCGCCGCTTCGGCCGGGCGCCCCCCAGCATCTGCTCGAGCCTCCGCGCGGTGTCCTCGGCGACGTACTCGTCGAGGGTGCGCGGGGTGCAGCGGGCGGCGAGGATCCTCTCGACCGCGGCGAGAGTCAGCGCGCCGTAGGCGGCGGCGTGGGCGAGCGCCTCGTCGAGCTCGTCGGTGCGGTAGCGCTCGCGGAGGAGCAAGATCTGCCGCACCTGCGCGCCCCACACGCGCGGGGGTCCGAGGCGGATGAGGCGGAAGAACTCGGCGGCCCCTTCGCCCATGGCCTCGTAGGCGAGCTCGAGCTGGTCGAAGTCGAGCGCGCTCCTGCGCGAGCGCGGCGGCGGGTGGAGCTGGGCCGGGTCGAGGTCTTGGCCAGCCCCGCGCGGACCGAGCTCGTGCTTCGCGACGCAGCGAAGGTCGGCCGCGTAGACGAAGAGCTCGCGCTGGGTGATGCGCACCGGCAGCAGGTCGGTCACGTGCTCGTACGGGACGGCGTAGCGATTTCCCCGCCAGCTCACGAAGCCGTCGATGGAGCACTGGCGGTAGGCGACGCGCGCGGTGTCGTAGGGGTGGCGAGGGAGCTCTCGCAGGTGCGGCCTCTCCTCGGCGAAGCGCTCGAGGGCGGTGCGGCCCTTCAGCTTGCGGTGATCGACGATGTGCT
>JALUVI010000204.1 GCA_027020785.1 Planctomycetota bacterium
CGTCGGGGAAGACGCGCTCGCGCAGCAACCCGATGTTTCCCATCAACCACACCCTGGCGATGACGCGCGACCAGGTGTCGCGTCTGGTGCGTCGCAGCTGGGGCGCGAGCAAGCAGCGGGCGCGGCTGCGGGACCACCTGTGGATCTGGGTGGCGTGGCGGAACTACGTGCGTCGTCTGACCAACGCGACGCGGGGCGTGACGCCGGGGGTCGCGGTGGGGGCGGCTCGGCGGATGGCGACGGTGCCCGAGCTCCTGCGGTGGCGATGGCCGAAACGGATGCCGCCGGCCTTCCTGGTCCCGGCATAGAACATGGATCGGGGCCAGTTTCCGAATGGGGGAAGGGTCAGGGCACCACCAGCGTGATCTCGCGCGTTTCCCCTCCAGACACGTCCACACGTCGACGTTCGGAGATGCGTGAGGAGAACAGGCCGCCGCCGGCGCTGGCCGTGACCCAGTAGGTGCCGGTCGGTACGGAGTGGAACACGGCTCGGCCTTCCTCGTCGAGGTCGAGGCTGCGACTGCGGGTCCCGTTCTCGTCGTAGAGCAGGGTCGCCGAGCCTCCGCGCAGAGGGCTGCCGTCACCGTCGCGGGCAAGGACGATCAGGGTGGCGCCCGGTTGGAGGGCCACCGTGCCGAGGTCCACGGTGCGTCCATGGGTGGCACGGATCGGGCGCGACGAGGTCACGACGGAGGGATGCTCGAAGGCCAGCAGCCAGTCGCCGGCGGGGACGGCGTCCAGGCGGAAACTTCCATCGGGGTCGGTGCGGGTCGCGATCGGAGGGGCGCCCCGCCAGCCGGCCTGAGGCATGGCGAAGGGGTTGGTCTCCTCGCTCGGCTTCCAGTCGGGGCGGCGCAATTCGACGACGACCCCGGCCAGCGGTTCGCCTGCGACTCGGACCCGACCGACGACGGTGGCGCCGGGGCCGAGCAGCACGTCGCCGAGTTCGACCGGCGTCGGACCGGCTCGGAAGGTCCGCGTCCAGGTCGGGGCCATGCCCGGCGCTCGGACCAGGAGCACCCAATGGCCCGGGCCGGGCGCTTCCAGTTCGAAGCGTCCCTCCGGGCCGTCCACCGACCAGGAGACCTCGGTCCGGTCATAGGGGGAGGTTCCGCGGATGCTGCGCCAGAGCTCGAGCGTGGCGCGCGGCACCGGGCGTCCCGCCTCGTCCACCAGACGCCCGGTGATCGGTCGGAGGCGTTCGACCACGAGCTCGACTTCGTCGGGTGCTCGTTCGCCGAGCTCGACGCGCACCGGGCGGCTCGGAGACCAGCCTTGCCCCTCCACGGTCAATCGATGGACGCCTTCGCCGAGCGAAGCGAAGCGGAAGCGTCCATTGCCATCGGTGGTCGTCTGCTGCGCCAGGAAGCGCGCCGTGAGGCCACCCTCGGGGCGCGCCCATACCTCGACGTCGGGGACCGGAGCTCCGCTGCCGTCCACGACCCGGCCAGAGAGGGCGAAGGGGGGCGACAGCGTGACCAGGATTGGGGCCGGGACCTCGCCCTCACGGAGGACGATGGGGCCGATGGCCGCAGGAGGGGCGTCGGGGGCGCGAACCGTCAGGACCCAGGCGCCGGGCCCGACCGCGGGGAACTCGAAGTCGCCGCCCGACTGGCTGCGAGCGTGGAGGACGCGGCCGAGTTCGTCTTCTTCGACGTTCGGGTCGAGCGAGGCCCAGTGTAGGGTCAGGGTTGCGTCGGGTTCGGGGTCGGCGCCCAAGCGGAGGACCCGTCCCGTGAGGGTCATGGCGTCGGGCAGGACCAGGGGCTCCAGCTCCGCGGTCCGCCCCCCGTGGACCAGGACCGGAACCCCTTCCACGCCGCCGAAGTCGGGGTGCCAGGCCCAGACCGACCAACGAGAGCCGTCGGGCAGCGCAGGGAAGCGGAAACGGCCTGCGTCGTCGGTCTCGACGAGCCGGCTCGGAGCCGTGAGGTGGATGCCGGAGAGTCGCCGTCCAGCATCGGCGCTGCGCCGGAACAGCCCGACGCGGGCTTCGGCGATCGGTTGGCCGTCGCGGTCGTGGACCACCCCGACCAGCATGCCAGGCGGCGCCTCCGAAGCCTCGCCGGGCGTCTCGCTCCGCCGCCCCGCAGAGTCGTCGGCGACCCGCTCGAGGCCGTCACCCTCGAGGCCGGCGGCGGGGGGCGTATCCTCGGCGGGGGCGTGTCCGGCCGAGGGGCGCGCGTCGGGGAGGGAGCCGCCTTCGGCGACCCCCGGGGCGGGGCCGGTCTGGGCGAAGACCCAATAGAGCACGAGGGCCAGGAGCGCCGCGCCCAAGGCGAGCAGCACCCCGGCTCGCGCCGCGCCGAAGCGGGCGTCGAGGTCGGTCCGACGGCATTTCATGGCTACGTCTCCTGACGACGTCAGACGCCCTCGGGGAAGCCCTCCAGGATGCCTTGGAGGATGGCGCGGGAGTCGTCGTCGGCATCGGTGAGTGGAACGAAGTGGACGCCGCTGCGGTTGCGTTCCTTGACCTTCCATTCGACGACGAGCTCCTGCCCCTTGCGTCGGAAGCGCAGCTCGACGGAGACGCCCGGCGTCAGACCGGAGACGAGTTCACGGAGCTGAACCGAAGACTTGACCTTCTTGCCGTCGACACGCACCAGGTGATCGCCTCGCTCGAGCGGAGGATCGGTGTCGGGGAGGTCGCGGGAGAGGCGGAGTTCCCCGTCCAGCGGCAGGCCCAGGTACGGATCGCCGGGTTGGTAGGCCACGACCTCGATGCCGGCGAGCGGAAGCACTTCGGCGAAGGGGAACCGCTGACTACCGCGCACGTAGCGGTCGAAGAAACGGTCGCAGTCCCAGCCGGTGACGGCGCGCACGGCGCGCCGCAGGTCGTCGGGGCGCAGCCCGCGGTCGGGATAGTCCACCCATCGATGGAGGAAGCGCACGACGTCGTCGAGCGAGCGCCGATTGCCCGTGTGGTGTCGGATGAGGACGTCCATGAGGAAGCCCAGCGCCTGTCCCTGGTCGTAGTACGAGATCTGCTGGCGCCCGTCCCAGACCGTCCACGAGGAGCGCTCGGGCGAGACCTCGCCATAGGCCGGGAGCCCCATCATCCCGCCGAGGTTGGCGGCCTGCGCGCGCAGGAACCAGTCGGGGTCGGGGCGCAGCCCGGCACGCTGCAGGATGACGTCGGTGTAGTAGCTGGTGACGCCCTCCATCCACCACAGGTCCTTGGTCCGTGCGTCGGTGGAGTAGTCGAAGGGGCCCAGCACTTCGGGGCGAATGCGCTTGACGTTCCACAGGTGGAAGAACTCGTGAGCGGTCACGCTCTCGAGCCCCTGGACCCGTCCCGCCTTGATGCTGCGGTGGTTGAACTCGATGGTCGTGCTGTTCAGGTGCTCCAACCCATAGCCGCCGCCGATGTCGGTGAAGCCGAACAGGAAGACGTAGCGCTCGAAGGGAAAGTCGCCGACGACGTCGTACGCCGCGTCACAGATCCTGCGCACCTTCTCCACCCACTCCTCACGGGGGAACTCCTCCTCGGTGGGCAGCTTGCCCCAGAGCACGACTTCGATGGGGCGGTCGTGGAGTTCGAACCCATGGCGCTCGAACCGCCCGACGACGATGGGGCAGTCCACGAAGACGTCGTAGTTCGGCGAATAGAAGACGCCCTCCAGCTCGGGATGAGGGCGATGACCGCTGGCGTGTTCCCATCCGGTCGGCAGGACGAAGCGCAGGTGGTGGGGGAGATCGAGGTACTCCTCGACGTAGAGGAAGGCGGCGGGGGAATGGACGTGGACCACCGGTGGCGCATCTTCCTCGGCTGCGTCGCGGACGTCGAGGTCGTAGCGCACGGTCAGGCTGGTGGCGCCGGCAGCGTCCACCTCCCAGGCCCGGGCATCCAGGGCTTCGATGGCGCGCTCCTTTCCATCCTGGTCCACCGCGACCAGGTCGTGGATGGCGTCCTGGTAGTCGGCGTAGCGATAGCTGCCCGGGCGCCACAGCGGGATCCGCAGCACGATGCGGTCGCGTTGGAACAACGGTGCGAGCTCCATCTCCATGTGGAAGACGGAGCCGTCGGCAGCCGGGGTCAGGGTCCAGTCCACGTGCTCGACGTCGAAGGGCGTCTGCGCGCGGGCGGGACCTGCGAGGACCCCGGCGGCGAGGACCAGGGGCAGGAGATGGGCGAGTCGCGGTCGAGGTCGGAGCGTAGCGGGCATGGCGAGCGTGCGGTTAGGCTGGGACCGAGTCTAGCGGTCGCCCGCCCCCGAATGGACACGTCCGAACCCGCCCCCGTCCTGCCACGCCTGTTCCGCGGCGGCCTCGTCTTCGACGGCGAGCGCTTCCGGGCCGGCGTGGACCTACGCACCGACGCCGCGGGCCGCGTCGCCGAGGTCGGCCCCGGGTTGCGCCCCGCTGCCGACGAGGTCGTCGTCGACCTGGACGGCCGCTGGTTGCTGCCCGGGCTGGTGGACTGCCACGTCCACTTCCGTGAGCCCGGCCTGGAGCGCAAGGAAGGCTACGACACCGGAAGTCGCGGCGCCCTCCATGGCGGTGTGACCACCGTCTGCGAGATCCAGAACAATCCACCGCTCCTGACCTCGGTGGCGCTCCTGGAAGCCAAGTTCGCCCAGGTCGGACCGAAGAGTCGGGTGGACTTCGCCTGTTACGGCTCGTTGGTCGAGGAGGCCTTGCCTCACCTCGGCGACCTTGCCGGTCGCGTGCCAGCGGTCAAGTGCTTCCTCGGGTGCTCCACCGGGGCTGGCGGCGTGGACGACCCGGCGACCCTGCGCCGCTGGTTCGCCGCTGCGGCCGCGGCCGGGCTGCCCATCGTAGCCCATTGCGAGGACAACGCCGTGATGCAGCGTGCAGCAGCGGAGCTGAGCGGAATCGACGCCGAACGCCACGACCTGCGGCGGCCCGTGGAGGCCGAGGTCGAGAGTGTGCGCACCGCCATCGCCGCCGCCGCCGAGGTGGGGGCGCGTCTCCACGTCTTCCACGTCAGCACCGACGACGCGATGAGCCTGGTGGCCGAGGCTCGGGCGGCGGGCCTGCCGGTCACGGCGTCCACCGCGCCCCACTACCTTTCGTGGACCGCTGACGATGCCGCCGCAATGCCGCAGCACCGCCTCAAGGTGAACCCGAGCATCAAGTCAGCACGGCACCGCGACGGCCTGGCGCGTCGAGTCGAGCGAGGCGAGTTCGTCGCGATCGGCACGGACCACGCACCGCATCCGCTGACCGAGAAGACGCGCGACTACGCCCATGCCCCGTCGGGCTTCCCGTCGGTGGACCTCCTCCTGCCGCTCGTCTTCGATGTCCACGACCGTCGCGGCGTCCCGCTGGAGCCGTTGCTCGCGAGCGTCACCTCGGGACCGGTGGACGAGTTCGGCCTCCGTGGCAAGGGCCGTCTCGTTGCCGGCGCCGACGCCGATCTGGTGGTCGTCTCCCCGCACTGCGAGCGGCTGGTGGACGAGGCCGCCCTGCCGTCGCGATCCAAGTGGAGTCCGTACCATGGCCGGCGGCTGCGCGGTTTCCCCGAGCGGGTCTTCCTGCGCGGCCGCGAGGTCTTCCGGGACGGGGCCTTCCCCGGTGCGCCGACCGGGCGTCCGGTTCCGATCGTCCCCGCGGCGGAGCGGGTCGCGGAATGAGGCCGGCGGCTGCGGCCTCCACCGAGCCCTTCCCCCGGGCCTTCTTCCATGCCCTGGCCGCATTGTCCAGGCGACGGTGGCTGGTTCGCGGTGGAGAGCGCACTGCTGCCGCGCGCGGCTTCGCCCAGCACGGCGGCGAGCGCCGGCCTTGGCGTCCGGGCGAGCCGCTGCGTGCGGTGGACTGGCGCGCTGCGGCGCGCCGCGAGACCGGCCTGTGGGTGCGCGAGCGCGAGCGCGAGCGAGGCGGCCGCCTCGTCGTCCTGCTGGATCGCAGCGCTTCGATGACCCCCGGCGACGAGCCCTGGCGCGATCTGGCCTCGCGGCGTCTGGCCTTCGCGGCGGCTTCCCTCGCCCTGGAGGAAGGAGCACGGGTCGAACTCCATCACCAAGACGGCATCCCGTTGCGGATCGCAGGGGTGGGACGGTCGGCCCGGTTGCGTGCTCTGCTCGAGGGGCTGCCGCCGCCCGCAGGCCTGGGTGCGGCGCTGCCGGCCCTGCGTCCGGGGGGCGACCTCCTCGTCCTCACCGACCCGTGGCTGCCCGACCCTACGTGGTGGGATCTCGCCACCCTCGCGCCGCGGCAGCGCTCGTGTCGGGTGGTCTTCCTGACCCTGCGCCGGGAGGCTGCGCCGCCGGCAGAGGCGCTCGAGCTGGTGGACGCCGAAGCGGGTCGGATGCTGCCCGTGGATCTCCGCGATGCCCGGAGGGCCCGGCGCGCCCACGACGTCCACCTCCGTTCCCTCCTGCAGCGGGCCGCCCGCGACCGCATCCAGGCCGCCGTGCTGGTCGCCGACCCGCCCGCCGGCGGGCCCGCCGCTCTGTTGCGCCACGCCCATGCCGCCGGTGTCCTTTGACGCGCCGCTCCAGCTCGGCTGGTTGGTTCTCGCCCTGCCGTGGCTGTGGTGGCTGACCCGGCGTCGGCCCCATCGTCACGAGGTCGGCGGGCTTCGCCCCTGGGAGGCGAGTCGGGTCGAGGCTCCGCGCGGTCGTCGCCGGCCGCCTCCTTCGGCCTGGTGCGCCCTCCTGGCCCTGGGCGCCGCCGCTCTGGCCCTGGCGGGGCCGCGACTCGGCGGCGGCACGGTCCACGTGGTGGACGCGAGCCTCTCGGTGCGGGCCCGCGGGGTCGTCGCCGAGCCGGGAGGACGGGTGATGCGGCTCGGTGACCCCGGTCCCGACGGGGTCGAACCGGTGGTCGCCGAGCGCGAGATCCTTGCCGCCATCGCGGCGGCGCGCGACGCCTCACGTGTCGTGGTCCACACCGACCGGCCGGCGCCCGTCGGCCTACCGGAGTGGCTGGTCTGGGAAGCACCGAGTCCGCCGTCGGGCCCCAACGCCGCCATCCTCGCAGTCGCTCCGAGCGGCCGGGATCGCTTCGCCGTCCACCTGATGGAGGAGGCGGGGCGGGACCTGGTGCTGGCGGCCGACGACGGTTCCCGGATGGCGGTCACGGCGGCGCCCCCCCCAGGTGCATTGGTCGAGTTCACGGTCGGGCCGACGGCGCGGCGGTTGTGGCTGGAGACATCGGCAGGCAGGGCCCCCGACGCGCTGGCGGATCACGACGCGGCGCTGCCCCGAGTCCGGGTCGTCCTGGCCGCGGACGCCGGCGGCGATGCCGAGGCTCTGGTCGCTGCGGCCTGGCCGGGAGCCGAGGTCGTCCGCGCCGACCGAGGCGCCGCCGCCCCTTTCCTGCGTTTCCTCGGCGTCGACGGCAGCACGCTCCTGGCACTGGACGAAGACCCGCGGACCGACCTCGGCGAGGCAGCCGGCGTCGCCGTCGTAGCCCGCGCCGCCCGCGCAGTCCGCCTGCGCCTCGCCCCGGCGCGCCCACTGGAGGAGTGCCTGACCCCCGCAGGCCCGGTGCGCTGGCCCGATCTACCCCGTCCCCCCAGAGGGGCGGCAGGCCTCGACCGCGCCCTCGCTGCCGTGGGGCTCCTGGCGCTCCTGGCAGCTCTCGGGCTGCGGCACCGAGGATCCTGACGGAAACTGGCCACGAAGAGTGTTCCATTCTCCACAACCCACCTGTGACCTTCGCGCACCGAGTGCGTCGTCCTGGGTACCGAGACCCAGGAGACCGCCACGATGCGCTTCGAACCACCCTTCTGCCCGAACCCCACCTGCGCCAGCCG
>JALUVI010000205.1 GCA_027020785.1 Planctomycetota bacterium
CCGAACAGTTCCACCGTGCCGGTGCCGGCGAGCGAGAGCAGCAGCGCGAAGTGGGCGCCCGCCTCGTCGCGCGGGAAGCGCAGGTGGTAGGCCCAATCGCCGCCCGCCGCCGCCGACAGCGCACGGCGGTCGGAGCGGAGGAACGGATCCCATCCGTGCACCACCGCGCCGAGACCGTCGGGGACGGCGAACTCGCCGCCGGGGCCGTCGTGCCGCGGCCCGCCGAGGAATGCGACCGCCGCCGAGGGGAGCCCGAAGGTGGCGATCGGTACGTCGTCCAGGCGGCGCGGGCCGTCGGGACGCCCGCTCCACACCGAGACACGCGCCGGCTGGGGTGCGGGACCGTGGTCGGTCTCGACGGCGAGGA
This sequence comes from Planctomycetota bacterium, assembly GCA_027020785.1. Taxonomy (GTDB): domain Bacteria; phylum Planctomycetota; class UBA1135; order UBA1135; family UBA1135; genus JALUVI01. The sequence goes on from JALUVI010000205.1 coordinate 368, forward strand.
AGTCCAGTCCCAGGTCGCCGTCGAGGTCTCCGGCGAGGGCGAGTCCGACGCCGAGCGTGGTGCCCTGCCACGGCAGGGTGAGCGACCACAGGCGCAGGCCGTCGGTGACGTAGGCTTCCACGTGCCCGCCGCCGATGCCCGGGGCCGAGATCAGGAAGGCGTGGACGTCGGGGCGTCCCGCGAGGTGTGCGCCGAAGCGGTCGCCCCAGGCCGTGCCCTCGAAGCTGCGGAGGACGCGCCCGTCGGCTCCGGAGCGGAGGGTCACCCGACCACGGTCGTGGTCGTGCCCCGGTGCGCCGACCACGAACTCGGCGATGCCGTCCCGGTCGGTGTCGGGGACGACGGCGAGCGCGGCGCCGAAGGCGGCGTGGGGCATGGATCCGGTCACCGTCCAGACGAAACGACCCTGGGCGCCGGAGACGAGGTGCACGGCCCCTTCGGGGAGCTCGAACGAGGCCAGTCCGTCCGCGCCGACGAGGAGGTCGGCGGCGCCGTCGCCGTCCACGTCGCCGACGCCCGCCACGGTGACGCCGAAGCGGTCACCGGCGTGCTGGCCGAAGAGGTCGGCGAGGACGGCGCCGTCGGCGCCGGAGAGGATGCGGACCTGGCCCACCCAGGGCAGGCCGGGCAGGCTGGCGTCGGGCATCCCGGCCGCGAGGTCGAGCACCCCGTCGCCGTCGAAGTCGCCCGCCGGAGCGAGCATCGCCGGGGGCAGGGGGAGCGAGCCCCGCCACAGGAGGACGCCGTCCTCGGTCGCCCAGAGGTCCACGTGCGGGGCCTGGCCCTGGAAGCCGCGGGCGGCGACGGCGAGGTCGGCGCGGCCGCGCCCGTCCACGTCGCCGGGTGCGCCGAGGGCGAGGACCTCGCCCTGGGCATCGAAATCGGCCCGGGGGAGCCAGCCGCCGCCGACGACCGGTCCCTGCGTGGCCGCGAGGAACGTCAGGAAGAAGGAGGAGAGTGCCATGTCCGCCAGGGGGCAAGGCGCGTGCCGGCCTTTCGGCCGTGGATGCCCCTGCTGGGGAGTGCGAAAGCGAACGCTCCAGGCCCCGAGCGGAAACTGGCCCCGCGGGGTGTGCGCGCCGTGCGCGCGATCTCGGCGCAGCGAGGAGACGCTCGGCTAGGGCGTACCCCTTCCGCAGGGAGGCCCGCCCGGCCTCGACCGGGGCGGAGCGCCGGCGCCCGCAGCCCCCCTTCCGCTCCCGGGGCGCCGGGCCGGCGCTGCGCCATCGGTGGAGACGCGCCGGAGCGGCCCAGGTCACACCTGTTGGGAGTCGGAACAGCCGTCAGGGCCAGTTTCCGTGGTCGTCGTTCAGGGCAGGACGCGCACCCCCGGTGTGCGCCCCTCGAGCCAGGTCGAGCGGTCCTCGGGGCGGGGCAGGGTCACCTCCACCCGATAGTGGGCCCCCGGTTCGACGGCTGCGACCCAGGCGACCTCGCGCAGGGGCTCGCCTCCTTGGCGGTCGAGCCATTCCAGCTTCCACGCTCCGCGGGTGAGCGGGCCCGAATGGAAGCTGCCGCGCACGTCCGGCTTGGTCAGCCGTACCTCGCCGGTGTCGAGTTGGGTGAAGCGGATCCACCCGCTCGAGGCCGGGCGGCCGTCCATGCCGTAGAGGAGCCCCTCCACGGTGCCGCCCGGACGCACCACGAGGTGGACCTCCTCCTCCTCGCCTCCGCGGAAGGCGACGACCACCTTCTCGCTCGGGAACCAGCCGTCCTTCACGGCATGGACCTCGAAGGCCGCGAACGGCATGGACTCGTGGCTCCAGAGCCCGTCTCCGTCGGTGATGCCGTGCAGCGCGGGGGGAGCGCCGTCGCGTTCGGCCCAGGCGACGAAGACCTCGGCCAGGTCCACCGGTGCGCCGTCGGGGTCGGTCACGCGGACGCGCAGCACGCCCGGCCGCTCGACTGAGGCCGGAGCGGCCGAAGGGCCTTTCGTGACCACGGCGCGGTCGGGCTCGGCCTCGCCCTCGAGGCGCCCGGGCGACGGCGCCTCGCGGTAGCGCTCGGCCGCCGCCGGGATCGAGTCCCGTTCGTGCGCGGGCGGGCAGAACACCGATCCGGCGAACGCGGCGGCGAGGGCCAGGAGGACGACCGTGACGACGAGCCGCAGGACGGAGCGCATGGGGGTCAGGCCGGTTCGGCGAGGCGGACCGAGACCGACGCTCCATCATCGGCCATTCGGGCCACGAGCTGGAACCCGTCCCTCGCCGCGCGGCGCCGGACCAGGCCGAGGCCGACGCCGACCCCGTGGCGGGGGGACACGGTCCACGAGCGGACCTCGCCGAGGCGGCGTCCTTCGGGGGAGAGGAGTTCGGCCCCCGACAGGCCTGCGATCGGCGCGTCGGCGAACAGCCGAACCAGTCGCCGCGGCGCCTCGCCGTAGGTGTTCACCCGCGCCACCACCTCCTGCCCCGGGTAGCAGCCCTTGGCCAGCGAAGCCCGTCGCCATTCGTCGCTCACCGGCAGGGTCTCGGCCTCGGTCAGGTCCACGCCCCACTTCGGCTGGAAGGCTTCGATGCGAACGGTCTCGAGCGCCTCCGGCGAGGCCTCGGCCACCCCCGCGTCCCGGAGACTCCTGCGAAGTTCCTCGCGCCGGGGCGTCGGTGCGATCACCTCCCAGGCCGGAACGCCGCGGTCGGCCCGGCGCAGGACGAGCCCCTCGTCGCCGAGCGCGGTGATGCCGAAGCCGTCCCCCGCGTCGGGGACGGGCAGCTCCGCTTCCCCGAGTCGCGCCGCCGCGCGCGGCCCTGCGACCAGCAGCCGCCCGGCCCCCTCCGCGTGCGGCGCGAGGGTGAGGTCCTCGGCGAAGTGCAACGTCTCGAGCCGCTGGGCCACCGGTTCGAGCCGCTCCTCGGGCAGGTCGAGCAGGAAGACGTCGGCCTGCACCGGGTCGCGGAACAGGATCGCCTCCGTGACCCAGTGCCCGCGTCCGTCGAGCAGCGCCGACCACTGGCCGTGCCCCGGCTCGAGCGCGGCGGCGTCGCTCGCCAGGATGCGCTGCAGGAAGTCGGACGCGTCCGGTCCGCGGACCTCCAGCAGGCCGCGGTCGGCGACCTCGGCCCAGGCCGCGTCCTCGGTCAGGCCGGCGTACCCCTCGGGAGCGACGATGCGGGATTCGGCGGGCCCCATTGCGTTCCCATGATAGGATTCGTGGGAATCCGGGTGCAGCCCGGGCTCCCGTTTCGTCCTTTTCCCGTACCCCGTACCTCTTCCGATGCGTCCAGGCTCCCTCCTCGCGACCGCCCTCCTCCTGCTGTCCACGAGCGTTCCGCTCGCCGCCCAGACCACCTGGTACGTGGACCCGGCCTTCGGCGACGACGCCAACTCCGGGCTCTCCGAGAACGACGCCTTCCAGACCCTCGCCTTCGCCGCCTCCGTGGCCGTCGCCGGCGACACCGTGCTGGCGTTGGACGGGACCTACGGCCCGCCGCTGCAGACCTGGCCGGTGAAGGTGAAGGACGGCGTCACCATCCGTGCCCAGGGGAACGGGGCCGAGCTCGTACCCGACTTCCCCTCCCCGGCCTTCGAGGTCGACGCCGACGTCACCCAGCCCACCGTGGTGGAGGGATTCCGCATCCTCGGCCCCGAGATCGGTTTCCTCTCACAGCCGGTGCGCTTGTCGGGGCTCGTCGTCCGCAACTGCACCTTCACCGACGTCTCCGGCACGGGGGTCTGGCTCCAGGCGAGCTCGGCCGACGACCACGCCGTGACGGTCTCGGGATGCACGGTCCAGGGGATGACCGGCGCCGACACCGGAATCCTCGTCGTCTGCACCGCCGACGGAGGGAGCGTCCTGGCCGGCGGCATCGAGGACTGCACCGTCCAGGGCGGATTCGACGTCGGCATCGAGCTGCTCGTCCAACGGGGGACGGGCACCGCGCTCGCCGCGGGCTTCGGCTCCGGTTTCGAGGTGTCGCGGAACTCGGTCGTGGACACCCGAGTCGGCATCTCGGTGCACCTCGACGGCACCGCCGGCCTCAACGGCCAGGTCTTCTCCTGTGCGGCCCCGATCCGGAGCAACTCGCTCGACGGCCCCTTGAACGCGCCGGGGGGCGCCCCGCCGGCCGGCCTGCCTTCCATTGGCATCGCGGGGATGGCCTCGTCCTCGAACTTCGGGGTCGGCACCGATTGCGTCTGGTCGAGCGAGGTCTCCCACAACCTCGTCAGCGGTTTCGTCGAGTCGGTGAAGCTGGACACGGTCCAGGTCGTCGCACCCGGCGACGTGGTGGACCTGGTGCCCACGTTCCGCGGCAACGTCCTCGAGACGACGGCCGCCGGGGGCTACGCCTTCGGCCTCAGCGAACTCGGCCCCAACCCGGCCCAGCGCAACGCCGACCCCGACCTCGGCGGCCATCCCGACGGCGACGGGTCACGCGGCCGCAACACCTTCCTGACCGTGGGCACCGACTTCAGTCTGTTCGGCGTCCTCGAGGACGTCCACGCCATCGGCAACTGGTGGAGCAACTCGCCGCCCGTGGTCTCCTCGAGCACCGCGGCCGGCGTGATCTACGACCCGGTCCTGACGAACGCCACGCTCGGCGACGTCGCCGACCCCCATCCGTTGCCGAACGACCCCGACGCCGAGGTGGTCGTCGTGGCCGAGTCCGGGGCCGCCTTCGTGGACGACCCCGACCCCGCCGGACCGCTGCAGACCGCGGTCTTCCTCGACGGCGTCCTCCTGCCGCCCGAGGATGCCGTGGTCGAGGACGACGGCAACCGGCTGCGGGTCCGCGTCGGCGCCGTGTCCATGGGGACGCACCAGCTGAAGGTGGTGCCGCCGAACCTGATGCCGGCCGCGCTGTTCACGTTCTCGACCCAGCCCGACGACCTGGACAACGGCGACGACGGCGACGGCGGCGGCATCGTCGGTCCGCCCGGCCTCGACTCCGGCGGCGGCAGCGGCGGTTGCTTCGTCGCCACCGCGGCCAACGGCGACGACGACGCCCCCGACGTCGTCGCGCTGCGCAGTCTGCGCGACGAGTACCTGGCCCTGACGCCGGTGGGGCGCGCCTTCATCCGCTGGTACTACGCCGAGGGCCCCAAGGCCGCCGCGGTCGTCGCCGAGCACGCTCCGCTCCGCTTCGCGACGCGGCTCGCCCTGAAGCCGCTCGTCTGGACCGCCCGTGGCCTGGACGGCGCCAACCCCGGCCAGCGTCTGGCCCTCGCCGTCCTCTTCCTCGGCGCCGCCCTCGGCCTGCGCCGCACCCTAAGCGCCTGACCGACCCCAGGGTTCCGTACTCACTTGCGCTTCCGGTGGCCGACCTGCAGCCGCTGGAGCGTCCTCCTCGCTGCTCGGTAGAGGATCGGCCTGCCGCCGACCTTGTCGAGCAGTCCGCGTTTCACCAAGTCGTTCAGGTCGAGGCTGGCGGTGGATTGGGTCACGCCATGCCTGCGGGCATACCCGGCTTGAGTGAGTTCCTCTGCGGGATGCACGGCGAGGGAGAGGATGGTGTCGAGCTGTCGTGAGTTCAGCCCTTCGGCGCGCAGTCGCCGCCGTAGTTCCTGGTGTTGCTCCTGCCGTTCGACGAGATGCTCGCGGTACTCCTTGGCGGCCTGGTGGACGAAGTCGAGCTGGTCGAGGACGAAATGGGTCGTGTCGAGGCCGTCGGTCTCGGTGAGGTGGAAGGAGCGGTCGTAACGCCCCCTGCATCGGAGGATGGCGCGGGACACCGGCACGGAGTGGAGCCAGCGAAGGTCCCGCTGGCGGTAGACGGACCATTGGAACAGGAGGCGGGCGGTGCGTCCGTTGCCGTCGCCGAAGGGGTGGTAGTACGCGAGTGCGAAGTGGAGGAGGACGGCCCGGACCAGAGGATGCAAATACGGGCGGGAGGCTTCCCGGGCATTGGCGAAGGCGCAGAGGGCGGAGATGGCCGTTTCAAGCGTCGCCGCAGGCGGCGGGACGTGGGCGGTGAGGCCGTCCAGGGAATCGAAGACCCGCACGTCGTCGTCGGTGCGGAAGCGACCGACGTCGTTCGGGTCGTCCAAGGTCCCTCGGGTCAGCGTTCCCTGCATGCGGCAGAGGAGGTCGGGAGTCAGTGGCCCTTCGGCCCAGGCAGGCAGCTGTCGCCAGGCGCGCATGGCGTTGCTCAACATGCGCAGGCGTCTTTCCGTAGGGGCAGGGGCGTTCCGAGTGTGGACGAGTTCCCACCAGAGGTCCTCGGCTTCGGCTCGACTGGTTCGTGCCCCTTCGATGCCGACGGTCGCCCGCAGTTCTTCCAGGGTGCAGCCCAGGGCATCGGCGGGGTCCTCGTCTTCGGGGCCGAGGTCGTCGCCATGGAGGCCCAACCCGAAGCCCTCGATCTCGTGACAGGTGGCCAGGACGCGTTCGAGGCGGTTGGCGATCTTCATGTACCCGCCGTCTCCGCTGGGGAGGGGCAACACCGCCCATTCGACGAAGCGCAGCCCGTGGATGGCGGCCCACACGTCCTCCAGGCGGACGTCGTCGCCGAAGACGGCGCGGCGCCGCCTCAGGTCGTCCCAGTGGACGTAGCGTTCCAGGGCGTAGTCCCGGAGTTCGTCCCAGCGCCCCGCTTCCGCAAGGCGCTCCCAGGCAGCGAAGCCCCGGCGGAGCGTGGTCGAAGGAGGTGATTCGATGCGGGGCATGACGGAAGTCGAGGTGGGACGGCTACGGATTCATCGGCAGTTTCCAGGTTCGATAGTATCGAATACTTTCGAGGGTCGCAGGCCTCGATGGTTCCCAGGAGATCGCTCTGGGCGCAAGCCCTTTCGCTGCGATGGCTTGCGGCTTCTGCGACGGCGCTCCGAAAGTGCTCCTTCCTAGGTGTTGGTGGCGGCCGTGGCCACCGCCAGGACCTTGTCGGTGGTCCAGGGGATGGGGCGGACCCGGACCAGGGCGAGGACGTCCAGGTCCGCCGCTTCGAGCTCGGCGCGGAGTTCGGCGAAGGTCGGGGTCGCCGGGGGGCGGGGGAGGAGGCCGAGGCGGTGGCGCAGGCGGCGGCCGGCGTTGCGGACGGTGTGGGCGTGGCGGTAGTCCACCACCACGCCGAGACGGGCGACGCGGCCGAGCTCGCGCAGGAAAGCGACGCGCAGCGTGGGGTCGCGCACCAGGTGGAGGAAGCGGATGCAGGCGGCGGCGTCGAAGGCGTCGTCGGCGAAGGGCAGCCGCAGTTGGTCGGCGCGGACCAGCGTCGCGGCGGGGTGCTTGCGCCGGGCCTCGGTCAGCATCGGCGCGGCGAGGTCGGCGCCGACCACCACGAGCCCGTCGGAGGCCAGCGCGCCGAGGAAGCGGCCGGTGCCGCAGGGAGCGTCGAGGACGCTTCGCGGCGTCTCGCCCGCTGCCTCGGCCAGGAGC
>JALUVI010000206.1 GCA_027020785.1 Planctomycetota bacterium
AGCCCTGCTCCGCCGGCGACACCGCGCTCACCCCCCGACGCGTCGGCGACCACCAGCCGTACTCGCGGCGCCTGGGCATGTGCAAGAGGTCTCCACGCCCGTCGCCGTCGATGTCCATCGGCACCACGTTCGCGTTGCTCAGCGAGAGCGCCGAGCTCAGCCCCGAGGGGATCGCCATCGGCACCGCGTCGCTGAACGTCGCCCCCGCCCCCGCCGGCTGCGCACCGCGGCCCGTGAACCCGTTGAAGAAGACCCCCACCGCCGGACGCCCGTCCTCGGTCCGGTAGCGCGCCGGGTCGGTCACGATCAGATCCGGCAGCCCGTCGCTGTTGACGTCGAAGAGGTCCGAGCGCGCCTGGTCCACCGAGTGCGGCGGGCTGTGCTCCACCGAGCGCACCTGGGTCGACACCGCCCCGAAGCCCGGCACCGGCGACGACGAGTGGATCCCGTCCGGCATCGACGCGTACTCGAACGTCATCGCCGGAAGGCGCACCCCCGCCACCGACGAGCCCTCGGGTACGTTCGGGTCGCCGACGCAGATCCCGTCCGCGCAGCTCGTGTTCGGCCGCCCCTCCACCTGCACGCTCTCGAGCAAGCTGTGGAACGAGCCCGGCGCGTAGCGCAGGTGGTAGCGCCGCACCCGCGCCCGCGCGGCGAGCGTGTCGCTGTAGGCCGAGACCTCGATCCGCGAGAGCCGCCGCGCCGTCGCGATGCGCCAGCCCGAGACGTAGCCGCTGAAGACGTCTTGACGCGGCTCGTAGCTCAGCAGCACGCGCGCCCCGTAGCTCGAGAGCGGCTCGGCGCAGCGCCGCGCCACGTCCGGGTCCGTCGACGCGCAGCTCGCCGGCGACACGTAGCTGATGTCGCGCAGGTAGCTGCGCCCCTCGTCCTGCTCGTAGCGGTAGTAGACCGTCGAGCCGTGCCGGTCGCTCATCCGCGTCAGGCACCAGCGGAAGATGCCACCGCGCGTGACCTCCGGGTCGCGCTCCACCGACGCCGCCGAGCCCGCCAGCGCGTCGCTCGGGCCGTCGAGGAGCGGCCCGAACTCGAACGTCGTCCCGTCCGTCGACTGCACCAGCCAGCGCTCGCTGTCGGGCGAGCGGAAGAAGCGCATGAAGCCGCCCTCGACGCGCGCCCGGTACTGCTGCCACCCGCTCACGCTCGCGGGCACGTTCGACGCCGGGTCGCCCACGTAGACCGCCGTCTGGTCCACCACCGCCATCGCGGCGTTGTCCACCGGCACGAGCTCTTGACCGCCGTTGTACATGAAGCGGTCCTCCTCGGCGTGGTAGCGCGCCCCGTCCACGTAGCGCGGCAGCCCCCGGTCCGTCTGCCGGCTGATGAACGGCGCGCTCAGCCCCCAGCCGAACCCCAGCGCCCCGTTGCCCCCCGTCGTCGCGTACGAGAGCGCCAGGCTCGGCTGCACCCCAGCCCGGCCCGGCGCCACCGCGATCGGCACGCTGAACGTCGCCGTCCCCGAGCTCAGCACCGGTGAGAAGCTCTCGCCCATCCCCTCCACCGAGCCCTCCGCCGAGGGCAGGCTGATCGCCTGCGGCGTCACCCCGCTGCCCCCCTCCTCCGTGCTCGGCAGCGCGATCGGCGTCTCGCTCGGATCGGCCTCCACCCCCGG
>JALUVI010000207.1 GCA_027020785.1 Planctomycetota bacterium
GTCGGTCCCCCGGTCGTCGGGATCGGTGGTCAGGGTAACCGTCTCCCCGATCCTGAAGGCCGGCTCGCGGGTGAGCGCGCAGGTGCGGATCTTGCGCCCCGGAATGTCCAGCAGGATGGGCACGTCGGGCAGCGTCTCGCGAATCACCCCAATCGCGCGCGCGTGCCAGGCGGGATCGGCATGGCTGCCGTTGAGGCGGGCGACGTTCATGCCGGCCTCGAACATGGCGCGCAGGGTCTCGCGGCTCAGCGACGCCGGGCCGATGGTGGAGATGATCTTGACCTTGCTCATGCCTCGTCCGCCCTCACGAATAGGTCGACGTCCCGCAGCGCGGCCACGATTTCGGGCCGTATCAGGCTGGCGTTCGGAGCCCCGCCGTTGGTCAGCGCCGCCCTTATGTCGGTGCCGCTGATGTCGCTGACGGCCTCGGGTGCCGTGGCGGCGTGGGGGCAGGTCTTCTCGGTCGCGATTCCGCCGCAGACGGCGCAGTAGTGCGGCCCGCAGAAGCGCATGATCTCGATGCCGAGCTCGCCCTCGAAGCGCCGCGTCAGCTCGTGCGCGTCGTACTTGCCGTAGTAGCCGCCGACGCCAGCGTGGTCGCGGCCGATGATGAAATGGGTGCATCCGTAGTTGCGGCGGATGATGGCGTGAAACAGCGCCTCCCGCGGGCCGGCATACCGCATCGCGGTGGAGAGGATGCCGAAGACGACGCGCTCGGACGGAAGGAAGCGCTCGATCATGGCCCGGTACCCGGCGATGATCGCATCGGGGGTGTAGTCTCCCACCTTCTTCCGCCCCACCAGCGGCTGAACGAACAGGCCGTCGGCGTGCTCCAGGGCGACGCGCTGGAGGTACTCGTGGGCGCGGTGCGGGACGTTGCGGGTCTGGAACCCGACCACGCGCGTCCATCCGCGCTCGGCGAAGAGCCGCCTGGTGCGCTCCGGCGTCAGCTCGAAGGGCGAAATGTCCAGCTCCACGCGCTGCGTCAATCGCACGGGACCGCCGACGAAGACCTCGCCCAACCGCAGGAAGTGGGCGACGCCCGGGTGGGCGACATCGTCGGTCCCGAACAGCTTTCGCGCCGTCCCGAGCTTGTCGCAGCCGTAGAAGCTCTCGGGTGCGATCTCGCCGACCTCGCACCCGGCATGGACCAGCGTGACCCGCCGGCGGCCGCGCGCCGCCCGGGCCTGCTCGGGGCTCAGGTCGAGGACCACGGGCAGGGGAAAGACGGCGCCGTCGGGAAGCCGCATGGTCTCGACCACTGTCCGGAACTGGTCCTCGTCCATGAACCCGGAGAGGGGACGGAACGCCCCGAGCGCCAGCTTTTCGAGCTCGAGATATTGATCGCGGTTCAGTTCCAGCTCGGTCACGCCCGCCTCCGCAGGCCCCGGCGATCGCCCTCCGAGAGGGCGGCGGCGACGCGTCGCGCCCACACCTTCGGATCGGCCGGGCGGCTCGCGTCGAGAACGAGGTCGGCGTGGGCCGGCTCGTGCCAGGGGATGTCGACACCGACGACGTCGCGCACCTCGCCCCTCTCGGCGCCCGAGTAGAGGCCCTTCCCGTCGCGCCGACGCAGGAAGTCGAGCGGTGCCCGCAGATAGACCTCGAAATAG
>JALUVI010000208.1 GCA_027020785.1 Planctomycetota bacterium
CCTCGTAGTTGAGCAGGAAGTAGACCAGCGCCCAGCCGTACGGGTAGTAGACCCCCTCGTAGGACAGGGTGCCGGTGGAGTCGGCGCCGGTGTTGCGGACGTGGGCGACGAGGTCTTCGAGCGACTTCTGCGATGCGCTGTGCTCGATCCACCACCACGAACGCAGTCGGTGCTTGGCGACGTCGTTCTTGAGGATGGTGCCGTCAGCCTTGATCACGCAGCCCTCGAAGTAGGTCGCGGTGCCCTCGTTGAGCCAGGCCGGGGTGATCAGGCCGCGCTTGGCGTTCTTGCCCATGAGCAGGGTGGTGAACTGGTGGCTCGCCTCGTGGAACAGCGTGTGCCACAGGTCCTCCCGCGTCATGTTCGGGTTGCCGTAGCTGCGGTCGTAGGCCGCGACCGTGTTCTGGGCCGCGACCCAGTAGCCGCCGACCGACTCGCTCTGGATGGCGCGGCCGAGGATCTCCAGCGAGAAGCGGTCGAAGTCGGAGCGCTTGCGGTGCACCGCGATCCGCGCCCGCGGCGCCTTCTTCTTGTAGTCGAAGGTGTCGCGGTAGAACTCGTGGATCTGGTCCATCGCCGCCTTCAGCGTCTCGAAGAACTCGTAGTCGAGGTTGGTCTCGATCTCGTAGTAGCGGGTGCGGTCCCGCCACCGGTTCTCCCACGACTCGTGCCTCGCGTTCTGGCGCGCGATCCACTCCGCCGAGTGGCGCCGCACCTCGTCGGCGACGAAGGCCCCGCCCGAGACCTCCTGCCCCGCCTTGTCCACCAGCTTGTCCCACTCCTTCTGCAGCTTCTTGTCGCTGGGGTCGAACTCGAGCAGCTTGTTCAGCAGGTGGCCGGCCAGCCGGTACTGCTTCTTCGACGACGCGCCCTTGACGCCCTTGAGCATGGCCTTGCGCCACTCGTCGAGGATCGGCTCGTCGTTGCGCCAGCCCTCCCAGACCGCGTCGAGCCGCTCGGCGACCTCCGCGGCGCCCTTGGGGTCGCCGCCGTAGCGGAGCGACCAGTAGAGCCAGGTGCCCCAGTGCAGGATGGCGGCCTCGTCCTCGGCTCGTTCGGCGATGGTGAGCAGGAGCTCGTAGCCGTCGCGGTCGTAGGGACGCGAGGCCAACTCGAGCCGGGCGGTCTCCTCGGCCTTCTCCAGGTCGCCGGCGGCCAGCGCGGCGCGGGCGGCGGCGAAGGGCTCGTCCTGCGACGTCGGCGCCGGACCGAGGGCGGGGACGCGGGGGGCGGCGGGGCCCGGCCTCCAGGCCAGCAGGAGCAGCGGCAGGAAGGCCAGGGCGAGGGCGAGACGGCCCACGGGGCGGGTCGGGCTTTCGGAACGCATCGTTCCCGTCAGTCTACGCCGGTTCGATTCCACGTGCGCCGCGGGGTGGAACCGCCGGTCGGAAACTGGCCCCGGAGGGTGGGTCGGTTGGGCGTGGTGGAGGAGCCCCCTCGATCATCCGCCACCGAAGACGCACTCCTCGCGCGGCGGGACCTCCCCGGTCTCGCCCGAGGCGGACCGGCGACCTCCGAGGCTCCACCCCGGCCGCGGCGGCGCCGATCCGGCGATGCGACACCGGGGAGGACGTTTCACGGACCGCCCGGTCACACCC
>JALUVI010000209.1 GCA_027020785.1 Planctomycetota bacterium
GCGAATCTCCGTCCCCACGGGGACGAACACCGGCTCGATGCGCCGCTGACCACCCTGGCGGACTTCCACCTCGAGACGCGCCCGCGTCGAGCAGGTTCCCGGCCCGAATTCGACCGACAGATGGGGCGCGGCGGTGGAAGCCGTACCGTTGGGGGGTATCGCGCCGAGCCACTGGTAGTCGTCCCGCGCCTCGACTCCCGGACCGGACAGCAACCGCACTTCCACACCTTCCAGCGTCTGCGAGGAGGTGTTGGCCACTTCGATGCGCAGCCGGTCGATCTCGCCCTCGTCGGCGGCCCCGTCCCCGTCGCCGCGGGGCGTTCCGGGATCGATCACCTCCACCACCTGGACCTCGAGGGGAGGGCCGAGGGCCTCGGTCGCGGCCAGGGCATCGGGAAAACCGGCCCCAAAGCGATCGTCGCGACCAGCCGGCCCCTTGTCGACGGCGGTCTCGAGCAGCGCCTGCGCCACCTCGGCGGGGCTCGCACCGGGCACCGCTTGCAGCATCAGGGCGGCGATGCCGGCCACCCGGGGGGCTGCGGCGGAAGTGCCGGCGTAGGCCACGTAGCCCCCACCGAGGGCGGTGGTCGTGGAGTTGTCCCCCGGAGCCACCAGGTTCGGCTTGCCCAGTCCCGGCGAGCCCTCCCAGGTCGGATAGTCCTGGTACTCGGCGGGCATTTCGAAGGGATACGTGGCGTCCCGGTGGGCCCGGATGTCGGTCCACTCGGAGGGTCCGTAGGCCGAGGTGGGCGCGATCAACAGTGAGCGGGCGTCCACGTTGCCCACCGCCAGCACACTGGACAGACCCGCCCGGGGCGTCTGTTCGGGGTGGTGCCAGGGTGGCGGGCAGTTGGCCGGTGCCGCCACGTTGTAGGGTACGGGCTCGGCATCGAGGGAGGTGCCCGTGTTGCCCGCGCTGTTGACGTGGAGCACGCCGGCAGCGAGTTCCACGTCCGCCTGACGGCGCCACGAGGCGTAGTCGGGAGTGAACGACCACTTCCACGACGACGACTGGCTGATGATCGCCGCCCCGTTGTCCACGGCGTACTGGCTGGCCTCCCACATCGCTGCCTGGGTCGAGCCTCGGCGCAACACCATCAGCGTCGCATCCGGGGCGACCCCGGTATGCTTGCCGGCGCTCCCGTCCCCCGCGATCAGGCCGGCGCTCTTCGTCCCATGACCCGAAAGGTCGGAAGGATCGTTGTCGTTCGACGAAAAGTTCCAACCCCGATCGTCATCGACGTAGCCGTTGCCGTCGTCGTCCAGACCGTTGTTCGGTGTCTCGTCCTCGTTGACCCACAGGTGGTCGGCGAGATCGGGATGGGAAAAATCGACGCCGGTATCGATCAGGGCGACGATCACCCCGCGGCCGGTCAGCCCCCGGTCCCAGACCTCCGGCACCCGCAGGGCCACCAGGGGGGGCTCGGGGGGCACGCTCCGGTTGGGCCCATCGCCACCGTCGTCGATCTCGATCGCGAGCCGGGGAGGGTCATCGAATACGGCCTCCACCTGCGGCAAGCTCGCCACCCGCTGCCACAAAGGGTCGGGTGCCTCGGCGCAGACCACCCCCGGCCCCCACAGCAGCTTGACCCTGG